>JBJHBH010000001.1:0-65265 GCA_050485365.1 Desulfuromonadales bacterium
GTGGCGCACCCTGCCGGCCATCGCCGACAAGCCGCTGCGCGACGTGTGGCAGACTCTTCCGACCAGGGTGGAAAAACCGAAGTACCGCGTCGCCTTCTTCGCCGGGTGCGCCAACGACTTTCTCTACCCCGAGCTCGGCGAAGATCTCGTCACGGTCCTCTCGCGCCTCGGCGTCGAGGTCTACTTCCCTCAGGAGCAGAACTGCTGCGGCATCCCCGCCCTCTACTC
The DNA here is from genome assembly GCA_050485365.1 of Desulfuromonadales bacterium. Classification (GTDB taxonomy): domain Bacteria; phylum Desulfobacterota; class Desulfuromonadia; order Desulfuromonadales; family JACZKF01; genus JARFUG01. Next base: position 229 of record JBJHBH010000001.1, read on the forward strand.
GGGTGACCGGGAGACGGCGGTGGAGCTCGCCGAGCAGAACGTGCGGGCGCTGCTGGCCGAAAACCCCGACTTCGTCGTGACGACGTGCCCCACCTGCACCATGGCGCTGCAGCGCGACTTTGTCGAGCACCTGGGCGACAACCCCGCGTTGGCGCCGCAGGCCGCGCGCCTCGCCGAGATCACCCTCGACGTCTCGCGCTTCATCGACGAGAAGCTCGGCGGCGCGGCGACGCTGAAGCCCCGGGACGCAGCGCAGCGCGTCACCTATCACGACAGCTGCCATCTCAAGCGCGGCGCCGGGGTGTGGCGCGAGCCGCGCGCGCTTCTGGCCGCCGCGGGTCACGAGGTGGTGGAGATGGAGCACGCCGACCGCTGCTGCGGCTTCGGCGGGTCGTACTCTTTCACCAGCCACCCCTCCATCGCCCGGCGCATCCTCGAGGACAAGCTCGTCGACATCGAAAAGACCGGCGCGTCCTGCGTCGCCATGGACTGCCCCGGGTGCATGATGCAGATCCGCGGCGGAATCGAGAAAAACGATCAGAAGGTGCGGGTCGCCCACACCATCGAGCTTTTGGCGGAATCCCTCAGGTAGCCGGCCTCCTCCGGCTGACACTCTCTCTCCTCTTTATGGCCCCGGTCCCGTCCAGACCGGGGCAATTTTTTTCGTGCCCCTCCCGCCCGCACTCTTTCCGTTTCCCTCCCCCGCCGCCTGTGGCAAAATGTCGCAATTCTTCCGCAGGAGTTTTTCCCATGCCCGATTACCGGGACATCCTCGTCCCTCATCCCGTCGCGCTCCCCCGTCGCGCCCTGCTGCGGATGCTGCGCCTGGTCCGCATCGTCGAGCGCCTGACGTCGAGCCCCGCCTACCGTGAGCTGATCGCGCCGGAGCTTGCGCCCAGCGCCCGCTTCGACCCGGGGCACCATGCGGTGATGATGGGGTACGACTTCCATCTGCAGGGCGATGCGCCGCGGCTGATCGAAGTCAACACCAACGCGGGCGGCGCGCTGCTCGCCTATCTGGCCCACCACCCCAGCGCCGCCGTCGCCAGAGAGCGCCTCCCCGAGCGCCTTCGCCGGCGGTTTCTGCGCCCGTTTTCCGACGAGATGAGCGCCTTCAGCGCAGGGACGCTGCGGCGCCCCGAGCGCCTCGTCATCCTCGACGAAGATCCTGAAGGACAGTTTCTCTACCGGGAGATGGTCGAATTCGCGCGGATGTTCGCCGAGGCGTGGGGGATCGAGGCACACGTCGTCGACCCCGCCCGTCTTCAGGCCTCGGAAGCGGGGGTCTTTCTGGAGGGGAGGCGCATCGACATGGTCTACAACCGTCACTGCGACTTCTATCTGGCGGAGGAGGGGATGCGGGGGATGCGCGACGCCTATATGGCGAAAACGGTCTGTTTGACCCCCAACCCCTTCGCCTACGGACGCCTCGCCGACAAGCGCCGGATGACGCTGTGGTCCGATCCGTCGGTGCTGAAGGCGCTCGGGGCGCGGCCGAAGGAGGTGGCGCTTTTGGGGGAGGTCGTGCCGGAGAGCCGCCTGATGAGCGATTTCGATCGCGAGGCGCTCTGGCGTGAGCGCAAGGGGTGGGTCTTCAAGCCGGTCTCGCGCTTCGGCAGCCGGGGCGTCTTTCTCGGACGCAAGATCTCGCGCGCGCGCTTCGACGAGCTTTGCGCCGAGGAGACCCTGGTTCAGCGCGAGGTTCCCCCCTCCGAGACCGCCGGGCCGTCCGGAGGGGCGCCGATGAAGACCGACTTTCGCCTCTACGTCTACCGCACCCGCCTCCTCGGCGTCACCGCCCGCCTCTACCAGGGGCAGGTCACCAACCTGCGCACGCCGGGCGGGGGGTTCGCGCCGGTGAAGATCAGGCGATAGGCGAGAGGCGATGGGCGATGGCGCTAGACTCTCTTGCCCCTTGCCCCTTGCCCCTTGCCCCTTGCCCCTTGTGCCCCTACCAGGGCAGCTCGCGGCCGTCGTAATTGAAGAAGCTGCCGCTGTCGTCGAGGGTGATGCGGTCGAGGACTTTTTGCAGCCCCTGCGCGCTTTGGTGCGGAGTGATGGGAGCGTCGGCGCCCCCCATGTCGGTCTGCACCCAGCCGGGATGCAGGACGACGGCGGCGATTCCGCGCGGGCGCAGGTCGGCGGCGAGGGAGCGCACCACCATGTGGGCGGCTGCCTTGGAGGAGCGGTAGGCGTAGGAGTCTCCGGAGCGGTTGTCGGCGAGGCTCCCCATGAGGGTTCCCATGGTGGCGATGATCTTGCGGTCGCTGCGCGCGACGTGCTCCACGAAGGCGAGGGCCATCTTGTAGGGGGCGACAGTGTTGACGCGAAAGGCGCGCATCCACCCGCTCAGATCGATGGGGCCGAAGGCCTGGGGGCGCGGGCCGTAGATGCCGGCGTTGTTGAACAGGATGTCGATCTTCTCCCCGTCGAGGTCGCGCGCCAGGGCGTCGATCTGCTCGTGCTCATCGACGGTCAGTCGGTGAACGCTGATCGAATCGGCGCTGTGCTGCGCCAGGGCGTTGAGCTCCTGCGCGGATTCGGGGGCGCGGCAGCACGCGAAGATGCGCCACTGCCGCGCGGCGTACTGCCGGACCAACTCCAGCCCGATGCCGCGATTGGCCCCGGTGATCAGGATCGATTCCATCCGACCTCCTTTCCCCGGGGCGTCTCGCTCAGCGGGCCGCGCTTCCGGGCACGAGTTCCAGTTTGCTTGTGATGTTGTTTCTGACCCAGGCCGGGTCCCACCACTCCAACGGCGCCACTTCCAGTCCCGCTATAAGCATACCAAAATGCAGGTGGTCTCCACCGGCCATCCCCGACGTTCCGCTTCGGCCGATCTCCTGTCCCTTCTCGACCCATTGACCGACCTCCACGCTCATATGGCTGAGGTGGGAGTAGAGGCTTTGAAGCCCCAGCCCGTGATCGATGACGACGCAATTGCCGTAGATGCCGAGGTAGTCGGCGTAGACGACGCGGCCGGTGTTGGCCGCCGCGATGGGCATCTGGGCGACCCCGGCGATGTCGATGCCGAGATGGGTGGCCCGGTCGATTTCGCGCCCCTGGTAGTAATAGGTGCGCCCCTGGGCGAAGAGGCCGTGGGTGGAGCCGGGCTGGCGGCGAAAGGCGCCGTCCCACAGGGGGCGCGAGGCGGTCTGTTTGCCGATCTGTTCGAGGTAGCGCACGTTCTCCTCCCTCAGCTCGCGATTGACCCTGAGGAAAAGGTCGAGATAGCTCTTCTCGCCGGGGAAGAACGGCTCGAATTCGGGCATCTTGGCGTTCAGGAAGTTATCGCTGATGTTGATGGTGTCGCGGGGGAAGTTGCGGGCGTTGGCGTGGAAGTTAAAGCCGCTGCGGCGCTCGTTGCCGGCCAGGTCGACCGCCACCAGGCGGGGGGTGAACTCCTCGCGCGACATCATCCAGGGGAAGGCGAAGAACGAGGCGTAGAGGTTCTCCTCGATCCTGTGGCCGGGGAAGAAGAAGTCGCCCACCTCCACGCCGGTGCGCTCCACCTCTTCGTCGAGGCGATAGAGGATGAGGGCGCCCCCCCCCTGATTGATGTTGTGCGTTGTCGTCACCAGCGTGATGACCGGCGCACGGGTGTCGAGGGTGTAGGAGAGGCTCGTCTCGGCCCTGTTGCCGCGCCCGAAGGAGTAGATGGAGTGATCGCCCGCGGTGACGACGATCTGCACGGGTCCTTCGCGCAGCTCGGCGCCGGCCAGGGTGACGCTCTCGGTGGCGCGGGTCGTTCCCGCCTCGTAGCTGCGGCTCAACAGCTCGCGGGTTCTGTCGCCCTGAACGGCGACGACGCGCACGCTCTTGAGGCCGGCCCCGGTGTCCTCGAACTCCAGCGTCAGGGGACGCTGGTTCGAGATCGGGCCGGGACCGGGGGTGATCGACACGGTCGGGGCGGTGGTGTCCTTGAAATAGGTGATCGCACCGACGATGGAGAGGGCGAGGAGCAGCGAGAGGAGAACGGCCGATTTTTTCTTCATTTCAATGGATCCTTTTGGTCGTTGGGGACGAAACGGACGAACGTTGTATGGGGTCGATCGAAAATCGCAGGGAGATGACAGCGACGTGGGATGAGCACCGTAAGTACTTTTGGTAGAAAGGAAAAGAAGCGAACGGCGCCAGTATAATCCGCTTTTTCTCGGGGGGCAAGAAATACCGGAGGAGAATCGTGAGGTGGGGTTACTCGGCGACCACCACGGCGGCGCGCCTCAGCGGCTGCGCATCAGCTCGCGGTAGCGCTGCACGGCGCGGTTGTGCTCCTGCAGGGTGCGCGAGAAGACGTGGGTGCCGTCGCCGGCCGAGACGAAGTAGAGATAATCGACGTCGGCGGGGAAGGCCGTGGCGCGCAGGGCGTCCTCCCCCGGGCTGGCGATGGGGCCCGGCGGCAGGGCGGGGATGCGGTAGGTGTTGTAGGGGGTGTCGGCCTGCAGGTGGCGCCGGGTGATCGTGCCGGTGTAGTCCTCGACCCCGTAAATGACCGTCGGGTCGGCCTGAAGCGGCATGCGGATGCGCAACCGATTGTGGAAGACGGCCGCTACCTTGGGCATCTCTTCGCGGTTGCCCGCCTCCTTCTGCACGATGGAGGCGAGGGTGAGGAGCTGGTGGATGTCGAGGCCCCGGGCGGCGGCCCCCTCGACGATCTCGGGGGTCAGCCGGGCGCGCAGCTGCTGGACCATGGAGCGCGCCATGCGCTCGGCGCTCATCCCGGAGATGAAGGTGTAGGTTTCGGGAAAGAGATATCCTTCCAGCGAAGGAGCCTCGATCTGCAGCGAGGCGAGAAAATCGGGGTCGCGGGCGAGGAGCCCGAAGGCCTCCGCGCCGCCGAAGCCGGCCGCGGCCAGGGTGGCGGCGATCTCGTTCAGGTTGAACCCTTCGGGGATGGTGACACGGTGCACGACGACGTCGCCGGCGACGAGGCGATCGAGCACCCGGTTCGGCGTCGCCGCCTCCGAGAAGGCGTACTCCCCCGCCTTGACCAAGGTCGCGTCACCGCGCAGGCGCACCAGAAGGCGCAGCTTCTCGGCGCTGGAGACGACCCCCGCCTCTTCCAGCGAGGCGGCGGTGCGGGCGAAGGACGCCCCGGGGGGGATCGTCACCACCACGGCCTGCGAAGGCGCCACCTCCTCGACATAGAAGGCGAGGTAGGGATAGGCGATGACGGCCGCCAGGGCGAGGCCCGTCACGAAAAAGAGCAGAGCGAGTTTGCGAAGCATGTGCGAGATCGTCATGTGAAATCGAGGGGTGCAATCGTCGTTTCAGGTTAACGAAAGCCGCTCCCCTGTCAAACGCGAAAGTCGCCCATCGGCCGCCGCCCTCAGGCGCGGAAGCGGTTTTCGGTGCCGTTCATCAGCCGCTCGATGTTGGGGCGGTGGCGAATCACGATGAGCCCGGCGATGACCAGCACGGTGAGGAAAAGGGCGGTGGAGCGCTCCGTGAAGGTGAACAGAAGCGGGGCCGCACCCGCCGCGCTGATGGAGGCCAGGGAGATGTAGCGCCACTTCCACAGGACGGCCCCGAAAACGAGCAGGATGCCGAACACCGTCAGGGGCGACAGGATCAGCAGGATGCCGAGCCCCGTGGCGACCCCTTTTCCCCCCTTGAAGCCGAGGTAGACCGGATAGCAGTGTCCCAGAAACGCTGCCGCCGCCGTCATCGCCACGATTTCGGCCGAATAGCCGCTGAATAGGACGAAGGCGACGGGGATCGCCCCCTTGAGGGCGTCCCCCACCAGGGTGAGGATGCCGAGCTTGCGTCCCCCCACGCGGTAGACGTTGGTGGCGCCGATGTTGCCGCTGCCGACCTTGCGGATGTCCTCGGTGCCGGCGAGGCGGGTGAGGATGACGCCGGTGGGGATGGCGCCGACGAGATAGGCCAGGAGGATCAGAAGAGGAAGAGGCATCGAAAGCGGTCTCTCGGAGGAGAAATCAGAAAGAGCGGCCTGCAGGGCCGCTCCTCATGCATGCGTACGAACGGGACCCGGCAGGCGCGAACGCCCTGATCCCTGACGGATACAGCCGACACATATACCATGGTTCGCTCCGGCAAGGCAAGATGGTTGCCTTGGGGCGTATGGCACCGTGGTCATCGGGACAAGCGCGTCGCGAAGGGAGGGGGGGGGGGAATGCTCAGCTCCCCGGGGCGGGGTCGGTGTCGAGAAACGCAAGCCAGCTCTCGGCCTGCCGGCGCGCGCTCGAATGGTCGCGCGCCTGCACGAAGGCGGTGCGGGCCGATACGGCGTCGCCGCTGTAAAAAGACGCCATCCCGAGCATCAGCAGGGCGTCGGCGCGGGTGCGCTCGCGGGGGCTCTGGGCGGCGCGGCGCAGGGGTTCCACCGCGGCGTCCCATTCTTCCTGCTGCAGGTGGATCTGTCCGAGCTTCAGGCTCGTCTCGTACCCTGCGCCGGCCGTCAGCGCCTTGTGCAGCGCCGTCACCGCGAAGGGGAGCTCCTGCGCCCGAAGCCAGCTGTCGGCGAGGAGCTCGTAGTGCGCGGCGCTCGCCTCGATCCTCCTTTTTTCGAGGGCCTCTTCGAGGATCCTCGCCGCCTTGTGGGGGACGCCGACGTAGAGGTGAAAACGCGCCAGATGCAGGATGTCGCGCTCCTGCGTCATCAGGCCGTTGTGGTAGGCCGCCGCCAGGGCCGCCACGGCCCGCCGGTCGTCCTGAAGCTGGAAGTAGACCGAGGAGAGCTGCTGCCAGTAGCGCTTCTCCTGCGGGAAGCGCTCGATGACGACGGGGAGCCACTTCACGAGGGCGGCGTTGTCCTGCGCCCCCTGCAGGGCGGCGACGAGGAGCTGATACCACGACTCGGGGGGCGCGGGGGCGGCGCGCAGGGCCTCCTCCATGAGGCGGGCGGCGCGTTTGTAGCTCTCGGCGCCGAGGTGAATCCAGGCGGCCTGCACGCGCCGCTCGGGGGTGATGTCGTCGGCGGCGGCGAGCCAGGCGTCGATGGCCCGAAGCGCCTCGGCGTGGCGGCCGAGGCTCATCAGGATCTGGGCGATGTTGTAGCGGATCTGCTGGGCGCTTGCGGCGTCGAGGTCGTCGGACTGCAGCGCCGTCTCGTAGGCCTTGAGCGCCTCGGCGTTGCGGCCGGTCTCGCTCAGCAGGTAGCCTCGCATCTGCCAGGCGGTGGCGACGGCGTACGATTCGCGGCTGAAATTTTCGATGAAACGGCCCAGCGCCGCGTCGGCCTCTCGCCATTTCGACTCCTGCAAAAGGGACTGGATCTGCGTAAGGGCCTCGTGCGCCCGCGGCGAGATGCTCGGCCCCTGGGCGAGGGAAGCGCCCGCCGGTGCCAGAAGGAGCGCGGCGAGAACCAGGGTGCCCAGCAGGCGCGATAGAGGGCGAATCGGTGAAAAGAACGGCATCGCTCAGCGTTCCATGTTGAAGTTGATGGTGATCGTCGCCGTGGCGGGGACAGGCCTGCCGTCGACCGTCTGCGGGTTGAACTTCCAGCGGGCCAGAGCCCGGCTCGCTTCGTGGTCGAAGATCCCGCGGCGCGGGCTCGCCTCGACGACCTCGATGTCGCGCACCGATCCGTCTTCGTTGATGATGAAGGTGAGGCGGACCCACCCCGAGATGCCGTCCATCTGCGCCCGGCGCGGATACATGGGGGGCACCTGAGAGACGGGGGTGAGGGGCTGCGAGTAGGCGACGGGGCCCGAAGCGGCCGCGGGGGCCGCCGCCACCGGAATCCCCCCCATGGCCAGACTCGGCCGAAAATCGGGCATCGGCAGATCGAGAGGCGGCGCCTGGGGTGTTTGGGTTTGCGGCGTCGGAAGAGCTTCTATCTGCGGAACGGGCCGGGGCTTTTCTGGGGGCGGGGGGGGCTCGCGGCGACGCTCCTGCACCTGCGTCGTCTGGTCGTCGATGCGGATGAAGTTCATCGTCACCCGGTCGCGGCGCTCGCCGAGATCGCCGCCGCCGCGGCTGATGAGGACCGTCATGAGCCAGAACAGGGCGAAGGCGACGAGGAGGGCGCTCAGAAAGGCCCCCGCGTAGCGCATCTGCGTCGTCATGGGCGGCTCGCCGCGATGGCCATGTTGACCACCCCCGCAAGGCGGACCTGGTCCATGACCTCGACCAGGATACCGGTGCGCGACCCCTCGTCGGCCTGGATCACCACCGCCCCCTCGGGGTTTTCGGCTCGCAGGCGCTCGACATTGGCCCGCACGGCCCGCAGGTCGACCTGACGCTGATCGATCCAGATGGCGCCGCTCTCCGATACCGCGATCATGATGTTGCCGCGCTCCTGTCGCTCGGCGCTCGCCGCCGTGGGGCGGTTGATCTCGATCCCCGCCTCCTTCACGAAGGAGGTGGTGACGATGAAGAAGATCAGCATGATGAAGACGACGTCCATCATCGACGTCAGGTCGATTTCAGCCGACTCCCTCTCAGAGATGCGGTGTCTTCGTCTCATTTTTTTCCTGTCCTGGTGATGTACTGCGAAAGGACGTCGGAGGCCTTGCGGGCCTTCGCCTCGCTTGCGCGCCTGAGGTCGATGCTGAAAAAGAGCCCCGAGAGGGCCACGACGAGCCCCGTCATCGTCGGGATCGTCGCCATGGAGACCCCCGAGGCCATCGCCCGGGGGTTGCCGGTGCCGCTGAACTCCAGCACGTCGAAGACCTGGATCATCCCCGTCACCGTCCCCAGAAGCCCCAATAGCGGGCACAGAGCGATGAAGGTGCGGATGAGGTAGACCGACCCCCCCAGCCGGTGGCGCAGCTCGGCGATCTCCTTGCGCTGGACGGTGCGGGCCTGCCACAGATCGGGGCAGGGGCGTTCCTTCCAGCGGGCGCACAGCTGCGCGAATTCACGCGGATAGATGCGCCAGTGATACCAGTAGCGCTCGATGATGAGGGTCCACAGGGCGATGGAGACGAAGAGAATCGCCCACATCACCTGCCCGCCCGCATCGAAGAAGTGCGCTATGGCGTAGAACGACTCAGGCATCGGCCCCCGCCCCTCTGACCTTCTCCATGTGTTCGGCGAGAAGCCCCGCCCCCTGCTCCTCCATGATGTTGACCAGGTAGCGGCTCTTGGCCGCCGCCACGTTGTGCAAAAAGAGGAGCGGGATCGCCACGACGAGGCCGAGGGCCGTGGTGACGAGGGCCTGCGAGATCCCGCCTGCCATGAGCTGCGGGTCCCCCGTGCCGAAGAGGGTGATCGACTGGAACGTCTCGATCATCCCCACGACGGTCCCCAGAAGGCCGAGAAGCGGCGCCACGGCGGCGAGAATCTTGATCGTCGTCAGCCCCCACTCCAAGCGCGGGATCTCGCGCAGCACCGCCTCGTCGAGCTTGACCTCCAGCGTCTCCGGCGCCATGGCGCGGTTCTGGTCGTACAGGGCGAGGATTCGCCCCACGGGATTGTCGTCGCGGGCTTCATCGGTCTGGAGCTGCCCCTTGACGCGGCGGCTCACCAGGCACAGGTAGGTGTAGCGCGCGGCGAAGAGGCCGATGCCGAAGACGCCGAGGACGAGGATGATCGCCCCGATTTCGCGGCCGTGGCGCACCCGCTCCATCAGCGTCGGCGACTGAACGAGCTGCGTCAGAATCGCGCCGCGCGAAGGGTCGACGGCGAAGGGGCGCACCTGGCCGTTCGAAGCGCTTTCGAGCTCACGGGCCATCCGCAGGGTGCGCCCTTCGGGTTGCCTGGGCAGGACGAGGAACTGATTTCGCCCCTCGACATGCGAAAGATACGCCCCTGCGGCGACGGCGTTGAAGGCGCCGACGCGAAGAATCTGGCCCGGCTCTCTGCGCCCGTCGGGAGTGACGATCTCGCTCGCGAAGGGGACGACCTTCCCCGATTCGACCATCTCCTGCAGAACGATGAGCCACAGCCCTTCGAGCTCTTCGATGGAGGGGAGGGTGCGACTCGAGCTGAGGCGGCCCAGAAAATCGATCGATTCGGGGTGGGCGGCCATGGCCAGCGAGCCGAGAGAGCGGGCGTGAAAGTCGCCGGCGCTCTGGCGCACCACGCCGAAGACTTCGCCGAGGCTCCCCTGCTGCTCGCGCAGCGTCTCCTCCAACCGGGTGAGGCGCGCCTCGTTGGCGTCGTAGGTACGGGAGAGGGTCTCCTGGCGGCGCTGCTGCTCCTGCAGGCGCTGCTGCGCCTCGCGCACGAGGCGCCGGGCGGCTTCGGCGTCGGTTGTAACGGCCTTTTCACGCTCCTCGTTGATCTTGCGCTCCGAGGCGGACTGGCGCCGCACCTCCTTGAGGAAGTCGTCGAGGGACGAAGCGGCGTGGAGCGGCAGGGCGGTCAGGACGAGGGCGAAAAACGACAGAAAGGAAACGACGAAACGGCTCATCGCTGCACCTCCGACATCACCACCGGCACCTCGATGAGCTCGGGGGCCGTCTGGCGGTTGGCGATGCGGATCCCCTGGCGGATGCCGCGGTGATAGCTTTTGTCGAGAGGCTCCCAGCGCCGAAGCTGCGGGTTCCAGAAACCGCTCTCGCGCCGGTCGAGGGTCTGGTAGACGAAGGCGAGGCGCCCGATGCGCAGAAACTCGACGCTGCGCTCCTGCCCGTCGATGGTGAGCTCGCCCCGGTACGCCTCGATGGTGCGGCCGTAGTCGGCTTCGACCTGATAGGCCTCCATGACCTGGCGAAACTTCTGGGCGATGTCGACGTCTGCACGGGTCATCAGCGTCTGCAGCCCCTCGACCCGCCCCTTGCGCTCGGCATGCAGGAAGGGGACGTCGAGATCGACGAAGCCGTCGAGGGTTTCGAGCATCCGCAGCATCAGCGGGACGATCTCGCGCTGGGTGACCTGGATGTTCTCGATCTGCCGGTTCAGCGAAGCCGTCTCGGCCTGCTGCGACGCGATCATCGCCTCCAGGTTGTCGTTGTAGACGGTGAGACTGTCGGCCTGCCTCTGCAGCTCCCTGTACTGGCGCAGCAGCTTCTCCGTCTCCTCGGTCATCCGGTCGATGCGCGTCTGGGACGCTTGCCCCTGCTGCACCGTCGAGCGCTCGACGTCGATGACCTGTTCGGCGGCCGCCAGAGGCGAAGCCGACACCAGGAGCGCGAAAAGCGCCACCCACGGGGCGCGCCGGAGAAAATAGTCCGGGCGGCCGGTCCGCCGGGGCGTCTTGTCTTTCAGAGCTGTTCGGGCGAAAGTCACGACAGTAGATCTCCTTGTTGCTACTATACTTAGGACGGTTATCTTGAAGCGATAGAATGGAGCGTCTTTCATGGGGGCGGAAAATGAAAACCGGGATCAAAATAGGCAAAGGCAGCCGTGGTGTCAAGGGAAATATACCCGGAGGGCTGCGGGTGCTCTAGATGAAGCGCCGCCTCTCACCTTCGGTTGGGCTCTATGTAAAAAAACCCGGGTGGATTGGATCCACCCGGGAAGCTGAAGATCAGCCTGATGTCAGGAGGCGGTTTGGAAGGATCAGAACGCCATGCGTACGCCGGCCATGACCAGACGCGGCGTACCGGTGAAGATCCCCTCGGGTGCTCTGGATGAGATGTAATCCTTGTCGAAGAGGTTCTTGACCGATGCCTCGAGGGCGACCGAGGGCGTAAGCTGATAGTCGCCGCTCAGGTTCCAGACGCTGTAGGAGGGGATGATTCCCGTGCGGCCGTTGGGGGAACCCTCGACCGTGTTGGCGAAATCGGAAAACTGCTCATCGACGTACTGGTAGTGCACGGCGGCGCGGACGGGTCCCTGTCGGTAGGTCAGCGCGGCGTTGGCGACATTCTTCGGCGCATAGGGGAGGCGGTTCCCCCGGCGGTCGATGCCGCCGATGATGCGTGTGCTGTCGAGCCTGGCGGTGGCGACGTGCGTCCAGTTGGCGTCGAGCCCGAAGCCCCACAGGAGGTCGACGCCGACGCCGACCTCGAATCCCTGGTTCAGGGTTTCGCCGGCATTCGTCAGGAGGTTGCCGGCCGCCCCGCCGGCTTCGCTGGATTGAATGATCTGGTTGCTGAAGTCGTAGCGGAAGCCGGTGATTTCATACGTCAGACGCGGAAGACGGCCACGCAGGCCGATCTCGTAATTGGTGCTGCGCTCGGCATTCAGGTCGACGGCTTCACCGACGTTGCTGACCGCATCCGCAACGCGAGGGGGGGCGAAGCCGCGGTGGACGCCGCCGAACAGGATGGCACCATCATGAAATGCATAGGTGGCGCCGACTCCAGGGACCCACTCGGTGTTGCTCGTTTTGGCGCTCTCCTCGACTCGCGCGTTGGCCCAGCGGTGAATGGTGCGCTCCTGGCGATAGCTCTCGACGCGCAGGCCGGGGGTCACCGCGAAACGATCGGTGATGTGGAAGCGGTTCTGAAGGAAAAGGGCGATGGCCTCGGCTTCGCGCACATCGTCCTCCCGGATCGTGCCGGAGCGATCCGTGGGAGCGACGCCGTCGATGCGCTGATTGGTCATTTCCTCGCTGTGAACGCGGACGCCGAGCTCGGCTTCGTTGTAGATGCCGAGAGCGTCGTAGGCGAGCTCCAGACGGGAGTCGGCGCCCATGACATGCCACTCCCTGAGACGGCCGCCGGTGTTGCCCGCCATCACGTTGTAGCCGGTTTCGGCATCGAACGAGTGCCCTTCTCGCCACCAGTCGCGAGCGGCATTGTTGAAATAGATCAGGTTGCTCCAAGTGAGGTTCGGCGTGAGGTGGATCTCGTGATTGAGGTCGACCGAGTAGCGCTTTACCTCCATCCGGTCGTTGGCGGCTCTGTTCAAGCGGGGGTTTTCTTCGAACTCCCGTTGCGTCAGGCCCAGGTAGGTGTTTTGGCTGTCGCGATCGTAATAGGTGATCTTCGCGCCCACGAACTGGTTGTGACCGATGCCGAAGCCGCCCTTGACCACGACGTCATCGACCCGGAAATCGTTGTTCTGGCGGGCGCCGTCCCCTTCCTTGCGCAGGTAACTGATGCTCCCCATGGCGTTGTCCCAGGTGCCGCCGTATTCGGCCAGGACCGAACGGTAGCCGCGGTTGCCGCCGGTAAGTGTCACCGAGCCGCCCGGCTCGTAGGGAGGATTTTTCGTGACATAGTTGATGGCGCCGCCGACAGTGGACGGACCGTAGCGAAGAGACCCGCTCCCCTTGAGGACTTCGACGCGCTCCATGCGCTCGATGGGGGGGCTGTAGTAGGAGGACGGATCGGTGTAGGGTCCGAGGGCGATGGGCGCGCCGTCCTCGAGGAGCAAAACCTTCCGGCTCATGTCGGGGCTCAGGCCGCGAACGCCGATGCGGGGATGGAAGCCGTACCCTTCGGTCTCGACGATATTGACACCCGGCACACGGCGCAGAGCGTCCTGGGCACTGAGGGGCTGGAAGGTTTCAAGATCTTCTTTAGTGACGATGTGGCCGGAGCCCGGAACAAAATCGAGTGCCTCGGCGGTGCTGCCGATGACGTCGATGGTGGGAAGTCTGGCGGGTTCTTCCGCAAGGACCGGCGCCGCAAGGCCCGTGACCAGTAGCGCAGAGAGAACTGTTGAGGCAACGGTTGCCTTTCTAAATTCCATTGAACACTCCTTGAAGCGAAAAAGACAGTGAAAGCCGATTTCAACAAACATCAACACCTAGGTATCGGAATTGGATCGAAGCACCTCCCTTCGCACAGCTCACACACGCTGGAATTACTCAGAAGTCAGTCTGAGAATTCAGGTGGTGTGGAGAAAATGGCCCATCAGGGCTGAATTGAGTCGCTGAAATTGTGAAACCGAAAATGAAAATTGTCGTCAAGATAGGGGAGGGTCGCGACGCTGTCAAGGAAAAACGCCAGAAAAAAATCCAAAGAACCGGCTCAGAGGAGGCGTTGTCAGCCCGGGCAGAGCGGACTGCAACGCATTGGAGACGAAAGAGCTACTGGAGGATCGGGAAGACTATCTGTTCGGTCCGGCCCGCGTCGGCGCACCGCTCAAGCATCCGCACCCTTGCTGTAGCGCAGCACCTGGACTTTTTCCATCGTCACCAGGCCGCTCGACATCATGGCATCGAGATCCGGCAGGAAGTCCCGGATTTTGGCCTCGGCGTCGACGATCTCGATGATCAGGGGGAGATCTTCGGAGAGGCGCAGGATTTTAGCCGTATGCACTCGGCTGCCCTGACCGAAGCCCATGGGGCTGCGCAGGACGGTGGCACCGGCGAGATGGCGCTCGCGCGCTTTGAGAACGATCGCTTCGTAAAGAGGGCGACCCTGGAACCGGTGGTCCTCACCGATGAAGATGCGCAGCAGCATCTCCTCCTGGAGTTGTTTCATCGTTACGTCCTCGCGAGGTGGTTGAGCCGGCCGGCCAGCGCGTGACCGCCCCAGACCGCCAGCAAACAGGTTGTCGTCGTCAGAGTCAGATTGAGCACCCCCAACCATGGGTTGCTCTCGATCAGAGCAAGGCTTTCCAGGCTCAGAATAGAAAAGGTGGTATAGCCGCCGCAGAAACCGGTCATGATGAACTGCCGGATGTGCATCGGCATCATCACTCGGCTGTCGGCTTCGGTCAGGGTGGCGACAAAGCCGATCAAAAGCGAACCGGTGACGTTGACGAACAGGGTGTCCCAGGGGAACGGCATCGTCCACAGGTGGCGAAACAGATCGGTGGCCACGAAGCGCGCCCCCCCGCCGAGGGCACTTCCGAGTGCGACCCAAGCCCAAATGTTCATGTCAGTCCCCCGGGCAGCCCCAGGATCAGGGAGCTCAGACGAAACCCCAGCCAAACGCCCAGCATGCAAAGCGCCAGAGAAGCGAAGACATTGATGAGCGCCGACAGCCACTGGGCGTCCCGAACCTGCGCCAAGGTCTGAAGGGCGAACGAAGAGACGGTCGTGTAGCTGCCGCAAACGCCGACAATCAGAAGTTTCTGCGCCTCGGTGGCTGATGCCAGGGGGGCGGCGCCGGCGGCCAGGGCCGCGAGAATACCGATCAATACCGCACCGGAGACATTGACCGCCAGCGTACCCCAGGGGAAGCGCTCGCCGAAGCACCGATGGGCAAAGCCCGACACCCAATAGCGTGCTGTTCCTCCCACGGCGCTGCCGATGAGGACCGCCAACAAGCTGATCACATACTGGTTCAACGCGGAAATGCCTTCCATGGTTCTCAACTGAATGGTGCGGCTAGGGAGACCTTATCATATGCAAAAAAACATCTTCATGGGAACGAGTGTTCTGTTTCGCCTGGTATGCCCGAGGATTTCACAGTCCGTATGCGTCGCGGCGGCGCAGCAATGCATCGTTAAGCGGCGCCCGCAGCGGTGATCATATCCCGCAGCAGCCACGTGGCGATGGAGAAGTAGATCAGCACCCCGCCGATATCGGCGATGGAGGTGATGAGCGGCGCGCTGGCGGTGGCAGGGTCCATCTTCAGCTTGCTGAGGATGAAGGGGAGCGACATCCCCACCAGGGAGCCGAACATGACGGTGCACACCATGGTGATGGCGACGACGACGGCGACCTCGGGGCCGGCGCGAAAGACGCCGATGAGGGAGACGGCGGCGGCCATGCTCACCCCCAGGACGACGGCGACGCCGACCTCTTTGCCGAGCAGGGCGAACCAGTCCTTCATGTGGGCGCGCCCCGTGGCGAGGGCGCGGATCATGAGGGTCGAGGCCTGGCTGCCGGCGTTGCCGCCGCTGTCGATGAGGAGCGGCAGGAAGAAGACGAGGGCGACCACCGCCTCGATGGTGTCCTCGAAGTAGGCGATGCCGGCGCCGGAGAAGATGTTCATAAAGACGAGCACCAGCAGCCAGGGGAGACGCTTCTGCACGATGAGCCAGCTGCTCGCCTCGAGCATGCTGACGCTGCCGAGCCCGGGGGCCGTGTGCGAGAGGGCGCCCATGCGGTGGAAGTCCTCGGTGGCCTCTTCCTCGGCGACGTCGTGGGCGTCGTCGAAGGTGACGATGCCGACCAGCGCCTCGTTGCCGTTGGTGACGGGGATGGCGAGCAGATCGTACTTGGCGAGCTTGCGGGCGACCTCTTCCTGGTCGTCCTCGACGGTGGCGGTGACGAGCTCGCGGTGCATGATCTCTTCGATGCGCGAGTCGGGGCGCGCCAGGATCAGGTCCTTGAGGGAGACGAGCCCCTGAAGGCGCCGAGCGCCGTCAATGACGTAGGCGTAGTAGATCGTCTCTTTGTTCGGCGCCTCGAGGCGCAGCTTGTCGAGGGCCTGGCGGGCTGTGAAGTCGGGGCGCAGCGTGGCGTATTCGGAGGTCATCACCGCGCCGGCCGTCCCCTCCCGATAGGAGCCGAGCTTGCGGATATCCTCGCGCTCGGTCTTGGCCAGAAGGCGCAGAACTTTCTCGCTGTGGTCTTCAGGGAGGCGCTGCACCAGGTCGACGCGGTCGTCGGCGTCCATGCGCGAGATGATGCGCGCCAGGCGCTCGTCGGGGATGAGGGCGGCGATCTCGACCTGCCTTTCGGGTTCGAAATGCGCAAGGATCTCGGCGTTCTGGTCGGTGTCGAGCACCTCGAGAGCTGCCAGCGCTTCGGTGGGCTCTGCGTCGGCGAGGACCGGGGCGAGGTCGGCCGGGTGGAGCGAGGCGCAGTAGGCGCGCAGCGCCTCGTGATCGCCGCGGGCGATCAGCTCCTGCAACTCGGGAAGGATCAGGGACGAGAATTTCATGGTTACCTCCGTGTCGATGCGTCGGCACGCAAAGGACACGGGAGGATGAACCGGGGGGCGGGGGTCAGCCGGAGGGGTTCAGCGCAGTCGCAAGCCTTTCGCGCGCGGAAGCGATTGGGGGAATAGTGAATGTTGCGGCATCTAAGCCGTAACTGCCACCTTCGTCCATGTGCGACTCCAAAACGGGTTGACGATGTGCCCCTGCGAAGGGGCGGCGGATTGAACAACCGAACGAGCCTATACCTGCCTGATGATGGGAGTCAAGGGAAATGGAACGCGGATTTTCGCGAAAAAGGCTCTGATGAAAACCTGATTTTCAAACACCTTGGGGGGCGCGGCTCACATGGCAAGGGTGTCTGGCGCCATGGACGGCGAAAAGCGTCCCTTGGCATGGGAGTTGTGACCCCATGCTGAACAGGTACAAAATCTTGATGGATTCGCCAAACCTGTTTCACCATCAAGGCGCCAGGAGTGCCAAAAAATCGCAAAATCAGTATGTTTGTTCTTGTGTCTTGGTGGTGAGATTTTGAATTGAAATCAGATTTTGATCCGCGCGCATCAGATCTTATCCGCGTTCGATTCAGGTCCTCCCCCTAGGGGGCGAAGCTTCCGAAGAGGACGATGAGAAGGACGCCGAGTGCGACGCGGTAGACGACAAAGGGCTGCATCCCGATGCGTTTGATGAAGGCCAGAAAATAGTGGATGCACAAGAAGGCGCTGATGCCGGCGATGACGGCGCCGATGAACATCGCCGTCCAGTCGGTCCCCTCGGGGAGGCGCATCAGTTGATACGTCTGCAGGGCGCCGGCCAGGAAGATGACGGGGATGGAGAGCAAAAACGAGAAGCGCGACGCCCCTTCGCGCGAGAGCCCCAGCAGCAGAGCGGCGGTGATGGTGATCCCCGAGCGCGATGTGCCGGGAAAGAGTGCGAGGGCCTGGGCACAGCCGATGAAGAGGATCCCCGCCCAGGTAAGGCTGAACTCGTCGCGCTCGCCGCGCTTTCGCCAGTCGCTCCAGGCGAGCAAAAGCCCGAAGCCGATGAGTCCGACGCCGATGAGGACGGGGGAGCGCAGGTTCGTCTCGATGAACCCCTTGAACAAAAGCCCCGCCAGCCCCACGGGGACCGTCCCGATCAAAATCCCCCAGGCGAGGCGCGACGCGGGGGTTGCCTTGCGGGTGACGAGGGAGCGCCCCCACTCGGCCGACATCTGCGTCAGGTCGCGGCGGAAATAGGCGACGACGGCGACGAGGGTGCCGACGTGGATGGCGATGTCGAAGGCGAGCCCCTGATCTTCCCAACTGGTGAAGACCGGCACCAGAATCAAGTGCGCCGAGCTGGAGATGGGGAGAAATTCGGTGATCCCCTGGACGACGGCCAGGATGAAGATCTGCAGAAAATCCATCGATTTCCTCGTGTGATAGCCTCGGTATCAAATAGAGCAGAATACATGAGCGATCGCAGAATCGCAACCCGGAAGCGCCCCCGAAGAGAGCGAAATTCCTTGCCGGCGATTTTTCCTTTTCTCCCTTGACCGCCGCGGAAGTTTCGCTATTATCTCTTACTTAGTAATTATTCTGAACGGAAGGGGATACCGACAGGTTCCCTCCGCTCTCCAATCATCATCACCAAAGGAGGCAGGACAGATGGAGAAAACGGCCGCAAACCAGACGGAAAAAGATCTCAAGGAAGCCTTTGCAGGCGAATCGCAGGCCAACCGCAGTTATCTCGCCTTTGCCGTCAAGGCCGAGCAGGAGGGGCAGCCGGGCATCGCCGCCCTCTTCCGGGCGGTGGCCGAGGCCGAGACGATCCACGCCCACGCGCATCTGCGGATTCTCGGCGGGGTAAAGACGACCGCCGACAACCTCCAGGAGGCGATCAACGGCGAGACGCACGAGTTCACCGACATGTACCCGGCGATGATCGAGAACGCCGTCAAATCGGGGAACGAGGGGGCGCGGCGTACCTTTCACTTCGCCAACGAGGTGGAGAAGGTTCACGCCAAGCTCTTCCAGGCGGCTCTCGAGAAGTTGAACAAGGGCGAGAGTCACAGCGCCGAATACTACGTCTGCAAGGTCTGCGGTCACACCGTCGAAGGGGAGCCCGACGGCCCCTGTCCGACCTGCAACGCCAACAAGAGCGCCTTCTACAAGGTCGGCTGAGTCTTTTTCGGCACTGCGCGCTGCAACCGAAGGCCCGCACGCCCGATGACGTGCGGGCCTTCGTGCGTCCGGGGCGCCTCAGGCTTGAACGACCCGATTGCGCCCGTCGGCCTTGGCCGCGTAGAGGGCCTTGTCGGCCCGCTGCAGCAGGGTCTCGAAGGACGGGCTCGCGTCGCGTCCCGGCGTCACGCTCACCGTGCCGAGGCTGATCGTGATGCGGACTTCGCCCCCTTTTTCGTTGCCGATGGTCATCTGTTGCACCGCCGTGCGAATGCGCTCCGCCACGATCAGGCACCCCTTCGCGTCGGTCTTCGGCAGCGCCAGGGCGAACTCCTCTCCGCCGTAGCGCCCGACGATGTCGACTTCGCGGGCGCAGCGCCGAAAGACGTCGGCCGCGGCGCTAAGCACTTTGTCCCCCATGGCGTGCCCGAAGGTGTCGTTGACCGACTTGAAGTGGTCGATGTCGACGATGATGACCGAGAGGGGCTCGTCGAAGCGTTTCGCCCGAGCCAGGGCCTCCTGGCCGCGCTCGGTGAAGGAGCGGCGGTTCAGCAGCCCGGTGAGGACGTCGGTGTTGGCCATCCGGCGCAGCGGCTTCAGGACCGTGCGGGTGATCGCCACGTTGAGAAAGAGGCCGTAGGGGATCAGGGTGACGCCCAGAAGGATCAGGAAGGCGGCGGCGTAGTCGCGCAACTCACTTTGGACGCGGGCCAGGGAGTAGTCGATCAGCAGATACCCCGTCACCACGCCGGCGGCCTCGACCCGGGAGAGGGTCAGCAGCCGGGGGTCGGCCTTGTCGTCGATTTCCCAGGCGACGAACCCCCTTGCGTCCAACTCCCCGAGTTGCTCCGGCGTGAGGGCCGCAGGCGCCTCGCGCCCCTGGGTGATGAGATGCGCCCCTTCGCGGTCGTACACCGCCACGCTTCGGATGTCGGGCACCTCCAGCATGTGCCCGAGGCGAAGCTCCGTCGCCTTGGTGCGCGCCTCGAAGATCTCGTTGGCGAGGCGCTCTTTGTGGCTCGCCGCGAGGGTCGACACGAGCAGTATCGCCTGCTCGCGCTCGCGGTCGAGGAGGCGGCTCTGCAAGGGGAAGAAGACGAGGCTGAAGAGGGCGACCATCAGGGCGAAGGAGGCGAGGAGCGTGACGTTGAGTTTGGCGCGAAAGGTCATGGGGGGCCTTCACTGCGGGTCGACGTCGAGCAGATGGGTCGCCCCGCCGTTCTCCAGGCGGTTGATGACCACCGGCTTGCGCGGATCGCCGACCTCGTCGAAGCGGATCGGCCCCGTGACCCCCGGAAAATCCCGGGTGGCCGCCAGGGCGGCGCGCACCTTTTCGGGATCGAAAGTGCCGGCCCGCCGCACCGCGTCCGCCCAGAGCATCAACGCATCGTAGCTCAAGGGGATGGTGTTCTGCCGAATGGTGCCGTGGCGCGCCTCGTAGCGCTCGACGAAGCGCCGCGACTCAGGGCGCGGGCTCTCCCGGTGCCAGTGGTTTGTGTAGTAGATCCCCTCGGCCAGATCGCCGATGTAGTCGTAAAGACGGATCGAGAGTCCGTCTCCGCCCACGATCGTCGTTGCGATCCCCATGGCGCGCGCCTGGCTGATGAGGAAGGAGGAGTCGCGGTAGTCGCCGGGGATGAAGAGGATGTCGGGGGCGAGGCGCTTCGCCTGCGTGAGCAGCGCCTCGAAGTCCGAGGCGTCGAGGAGAAAATTGCCCTGCCAGACGATCTCGCCCCCCTTCGCGACAAAGCTCTCGGCGAAAACCGAAGCGAGATCGGTGCTGTACTTGCGGCTGACGTTGACGAGCATCACGGCGGTGCGGGCGCCGAGAACGTCTCGGGCGTAGGCGGCCATCGCCGCACCCTGCGCCGGATCGGTGTAGCAGACCCGAAAGATGAAGTCGCCGACGCGGGTGACTTCCGGGTGGGTTGAGATCGGGGTGATCATCGGGATCTTCGCCGCCTGCAGCGGCGCAGCCATGGCGAGGGAGTGCTCGCTCCACGACGCGCCGATCACCGCCGCGACCTGCGCCTCGATCGCCCGAAGCGCCGCCTGATGCGAACCGATGGCCGTACTGCCGTTGTCGATCTCCAGCAGATCGATGCGCGACCCCAGCAATCCTCCGGCGGCGTTGATCTCCTCGGCGGCGAACCGCACGGCCTCGAACAGTACCCGGTTCGACGGGGCCGCATCGCCGCTTTGCGCGGCGACGACCGCCACCGTCACCGTGCCGGTGAGCGCAGGGGAGGGCAGGAGCAGGGCTGAAACAAAGGCGATCGCCGCCAGCGAGATCCGATTCATGACTTTCCTGACATCCAAAGTGAGAACAAAGGTTGAGCGCGGTCTTTCATTGTAGCACTGAGACGTTCGATTCATCCCGCGCAGGCAGCGGGAGGTTTTCAGCAGATTGTGATAGAATTTGTCTCGAATGACAATGAAAAGGAGACAGATCATGGCGGATCGGTTCTCGAAAGCCGTGCGAGAGTTGCACGAAAGATCACCCTTTGTCTGCGAAAGCTGCGGTCACCACGACATCCCTCACACGCAGAAGGCGATGGCCGCCCTGGGCGGCGAAGGCCTCACCGACCGCTTCTCCGAGGCGGTCGAAGAGATGGCCGAAAAATCCGCCTTCTTCTGCGAAAGCTGCAGGTGCGCGACCCGTCACTGATGTGGTCGCGCACCAGGGTCCGGCGCGAAAAAATCCCCGATTCCGAAAAGATTTCGGGGGATTATGGTAAAATGAGTGCAAGGACCATACTATGGAATAGAAAGGAGCAGGGGTCATGACCGATCGATTCTCGAAAGCCGTTGAAGAACTGCAGGAAAAGTCGCCCTTCGTCTGCGTGAGTTGCGGCCACCACGAAATTCCGCAGGTCCACGAGGACGGCTCCACCCACGTCAAAGACCGTTTCAGCGACGCCGTCGAAGAGTCCGCCGAGAAATCCGCCTTCGTCTGCGAAAGCTGCAAGTCCAAGACCCGGTAGGCAAGACGGGGCCTGGACCCCGCGAACGTCTCGCCCGAAAACAAACACGCCTGCTCTCCTCATCGAGGGGACGCAGGCGTTTTATCTTTGAAGGAAATGCTCGGGGCGAGAGGATTTGAACCTCCGGCCCCCTGCTCCCGAAGCAGGTACGCTACCAGGCTGCGCTATTGCGGGACTGGGTTCAATTCCGTCCCTTCGCTCAGGATTCCGACATAAGCGTCATAAATAAACCGGCGATTTCGTCTGCCACTGCTGATCTGACGTAGAATGCCCAACTCTTCGTACACGGCTATCAGGGAATTTGCTTTGGTGTAGCTGACTCCGACGATGCGCACCACGTCATTGGCCATAACGACGGGCTGGCGCATCAGACCCCGCAACAGGTGAAGGCCGTGTGAGCCTTCCCCGTGAGCCACCAGTCGATCTGAGTCCTCTCTTTCCAAGGCCTGTATCCTTTTTGTCGTCTGCAGCACCATTCGCGAAACTTCGCGGACTCCCTCCAGAAAGAAGCGCGTCCAGGCCTCGAAATTACCGTCGGTGCGCACCTGGGTGAGACGATCATAATATTCCTGCTGGTGCGCCTTGAGATAAGCGCTGAGGTAGAGCATCGGCTCATCGAGGATCCCCTTCCAAACAAGATAGAGCGTGATCAAAAGGCGCCCCACGCGGCCGTTTCCGTCATTGAAGGGGTGGATCGTTTCAAACTGATAGTGGAGCAGGCCGCAGCGGATGAGTGGAGGGGTCGCATCTTCCTCGTGCAGGTACCGTTCGAAAGCTTCCAATGCCTTCTGCATTTCCTCCGGAGGCGGAGGAACAAACCTGGCATTCGCGGGGCTTGTCCCCCCGATCCAGTTCTGCATTGTGCGAAATTCCCCGGGACTGAGATGGACGCCGCCTCCCCGCACCTGCTGCATCAGAATGCCATGGATTTCACGGATCAGCCTGAGAGACATCGGGAAGTCATCTTCCCTGAGCCTCTTCAGGCCATGACGCATCGCCTTGACGTAATTAATGACCTCTCCCACGTCCGCCGTCGGCAAGTGATCTTCATCGGCTCCCAGTACATCCGCAAGCGACGACTGGGTTCCCTCGATCTGTGAGCTGAGCAAGGCTTCCTTCTGGATGAACATTCCCACCAGCAGATCCGGATTGGGCAGCACCGTAACAACGACGTTCAACGCGCCCAGCGCGCGGTCTGCCTCGGAAAGAAGCAAGGGAAGGTCGCCTTCCATGGCAATTTGTGGTTCCGGGGGGAGGTCGGCCGGGAAGAAAGCCGTGTAGCCCGTGGATGTCTTTTTGAAGCGTCCGCTTCGCGCCATAACGCCTTCCATATATTGCACTTGCAAGTTGTGTAATCCCTTTTGATGGGTTTATATCATTTTTTTAAAGATATGGAGAGAGGAAAGGGAGCCTTATCTCGCAATTTAGAGATATGGCTTGAGTGAAAGGGGTCATGTCTCGCGAGCGCAAATAAAACGCCCTGCGGATCTCAAAGAGCAGGCAGGCGTTTCGGTCGACTCCCCAAATTGAAAAGCCCCACTCCCGGGCCAGGAAGAGGGGCAAATTCTTTGAAGTCTAAAGGAAAGGAAATGGTCGGGGCGAGAGGATTTGAACCTCCGGCCCCCTGCTCCCGAACCCGATGCACTACGGCGGGTGGTAGGGTTCGCGGCACATTGTTCCCTTAATTACCGCAATGTTTCTAGCATATCGCCCCGAAAATGGCAAGAATCTTCCCCGATGCTTGCCTTGCAAGAAGCCCGTTTCCAAGGACCATAAGGGAACTGATCAGCGCCTGTTCATCCAAGATGAAACGAATCTTTCCAGGTTCTCCAAACAATCTGAAGAATAGGCCCTTTCGTCAAGACTAGCGTGAATTTCCATCTCCTTCAGCCGTAGCAGGCAGACTAGCCGGTCCAGCCGAAATGGACCGGAGGAGGACCGGAGCATCACGTTTGCCATTTCAGACCTCAGCTCAATTAGATGTGGTTGTCGGGAGTATCGGGGAGAATGCTCTGGTTTTGGCGGTTTTGGCGGAAACATCGGTGGCCGTATTCTGATGAATTCCATCCAGGGTTCCCCGAAAAAAACTAGTCCACATTTTTCATCAATCCACAGCAGTGTAATTTTTTCGATACCCACCCACCAACTATCATGTTGCTTTTGAGTGTCTCCGATTGCAGGTTTCATCGAAACTGTTGAAATTTTTCCCGCTCGGTACCGCCCAGAATCCAGGACGAGCTTTTTGGACAGGACACGGAATTGAGACTAAAGGATGGCGTAGGGATTAGCAGATGGTGGTCTCAAACCCAAGTCTTCTTGCAACAAGTACGTTGACAATCAAAACCGTCACAGATTAAATGGAGTATCTTGAAATTCGTGAGGGCGGGCGTTTTTGGGGCAAGGTCGGCTCATTCTTTGGCTGCTGGTAAGGGAAATAGATCGTGAGTACATCTCGGCCTTCGCTGGAAGAGCGCTTTAAGGCCTTCCTTGGCCAATTAGAAGGCGCGGAGAGCATCGACGACACGCTGTCAGATCCAGAACTCGCCCACGGCAAGCGCGCGGACTTCCTCTTGGATGATCGCCGCATTGTTCTGGAGATGAAGTCCCTTGAGGCAGACCCTGAGTACAAGATTGAGGAACGACTTGCGCCGCATCGTACCAGGCCGGAGTTTCCTGCTTTCTACTGGAAAGCGGACCTGAATGAGATATTACCATACCTGCCTGACGGCGAAGATGTTCGGCGAGAAATTTTTCATGCGGTTACTCGGTCCGTGCAAGGGGCACTTGAGAAGGCAGATGATCAAATTGAAGCGACAAAAAAAGCGTTAGGGCTAGTAAATTCATGCGGCGTTGCCGCGATTCTGAATGAAAGGATCGGCATCCTGGCACCAGAACTGGTGACGGCAAAGGCCAGCCAGATTTTATTGAAAACTCGGGATGGCGGCGTTAGATACAAACACATTGCCTATGTATGGATCGTCTCGGAAAGCCACAGGATTGCCACCAAGGAGGGGCTCGAATATCTGCCGATGATTCTCATGGAGGGGCCGGCCGCGGATGATCATGCCGACGCCGGAGAGTACCTGGATGGCTTGCAGGCAAAATGGGCGAAATTCGAAAAAATGCCGTTTTTCTCCCTGGGGCACCGGAAGAATTTCGATGATCTGAACTTTGAGAACCGAACAGTGAAGCAGGCCGAGACCGAGAACCGTCCTCTAGTCCGTCACGAAGTATGGCGGCGGGACTACAGGACGTCCCCATACCTGAGGTCTCTCTCAGCGGAGGACTTCCTAGAACACGCGGTACGGATTCTCACAGCTATGACGCCGCATTTTCTTGTGGGCGGGAAAAAGTTGCCGGAGGCTACGGTGGCCGAGTTCATGGAAGGGTGGACGCATATATTGGAAGAGGCGGAACACCGCCGCCTTGACATGAAGAAGCTCCAGAGCCGACTGCCCGATCCGAATAAATTCCGTGATGGAAGCGGCTAAGCACTGCCGTCAGCCGACATAGGGCGGACCCAGTCGGCTGGCGGGGGTATTGAGTTCGGTGATAAAAATGAAACGTCTTCGTGACCATGCAAAGCTCGGCTCAGTTGCCGACGTAAAGGTCAATCTCAAAGATCTTGCGATGAGTCTTCACTCTGCTGGAGTTGCTCTCTTGCCTCGCAATGATTTGGGTGTTGGATGCCGTGTTTATCCTGGCATTGCTCGATCCACTGCCGAGCAACTTCAGCTGCTAGCAAAGCACCTAGAAGAACCGATTGAAATCACAGCGAATATTTGTCGAACGGTCTTTGAGATAAACGTTGTCTTTCGTTATTGTCTCTCGTCAAATGATAAACTTAATGAGTATGCCGATCAATCTGGCACTGACGAAATTTCAATCTACAAGAGCATTAAAGGCTTAGCGGATGAAAATACTGAGCCAAAAAATTTGGAACTCCTTGAACAGCACATATGCCAAATTAGATCTGTTCTTGAAAAGCATGGAAGAAATCTCAAGCCGGAGCGACCATCCCTCTTCCAAATGGCAAAAGAAGTAGATTTAAAGGACGAATATCAATCGATGTATGGTATTTACTCAAAATATGTGCATGCTTCTGCTTGGTTCGTTTTAAGGAAGCGAGAACACATCGATTTACCTATGTATAGAGTTCCGATGCAGCTTCATACACAATTATACGCGGCAGACACACTTTATAGATTACAAGAGCTAGGTAATAAATGACACCGAACCACAGCCTCCACCGGCCAGGAAAGCAGCAGTGGATCTTGATGAATTTCTACCATATTCACGTTCACTGCGCTGCCGGTGATGCTGGCCGTTATTGCTGTTGAAAATCCTCTGGTCTGTCTCATAAAAAACAGCACCACCTTTGCCCATCTCCGGCCTAGGCTCAACCCAATGTGGTCGTCACCGATGATAGGGCATTGTTTCGGGTTTCGACGGTTATGGCGGAAGGCTTCCGGGCCATTTCTTGGTATTTTCTTCCGGCTACCACCTATTGTACCCACACCATTTTTCTTCTTCATCGAGAACCGATGGCGGGCTTTTCGCCAAGGGGTCTAAGCGGTCAGCCTGTTGGGTGGCCCAATCAAGCCAATCGCTGACATCTTCTCCAGTTCCGATCCTAACGTCATCCGAGACATGCCGAACTGCTTCGATGAATGCCCTCAGCTTTTGGCTCTTGTGCCAATCCTCGGCAACGGTTTCAAGATCCTTGAGTTTGGCCTTTTCCTTTCGTATAGCCTCTTGTTTTTCATGCTTTAACTTTTCGTATTCCTTCCTTTCCCGTTCGCGCCGCTCATTCTCTGCGCGTCGCGACTTCTCTTTGAAAGCAGAATCGATCAATCCGATGATGACGTCATTCAGGCAATTCTCAATACGTTTTTTCTTGCCATCATTCCAAGACCTTCTGTGGCCATAGGAGTCTTTGTCAATTTTCAAAGAAAGCCTGCCTGAGGGCAGATAGTCATATTTTTCGGGACGCATCCAAGAATACTTTTCCATTTGCCTGATTTCCTTCTCAGTTGGCTCATGGTCAATACGCGTGGATGTTTCTTCGAGAGTGATCGAAAACTTCTCCCCCATTACGGTGACGTAGGTTTGGCCATTTTCGAGGGCAATCTTGTGCTTTCGCTTTTCTAAACCTTTGACGAGGACATCCATAATCGGGATGGCCCTGTGGATCAATGGCGGGCTCACGCAGACATTCAGGCTCTTCGGGCCACCTCGGACCCAGGACCGATCGGATTTGCTTTTCTTGCTGGCGGCCTTGAGTAGCTGCTCCTGGGTCCGCAACGCCAGCCGGTGCAGTTCTTCGGACCCCTCGTTTGCCTGAAGAAGGTTTGCCGGCAATTTTTCCTGATCGATCAGCATCTCCCGTTCGGATTTTTGAGCACTGTCCAGTTCGAGCGCAGGCATCACCCATTTTTGAATCACATGCTCGGTCGGGCCTTTTGTCGGGGGTAAGGTAGGCGGCTTCCCCGGATACTTTCGCAGCCAATAGCCCTTAGGGGGACGAGGGATGTTCAGCTTTTTGCAGATCTTCGCCAATCCAACATCTGAAATGCCGTATTCCATCGCCAGCTTTGTGGTCGGCTTCGACCAGATTTGCTCAAAAAGCTCCTCTCTGGTGAGGTGAATCCTTTCCCATCCCATGACAAGCCCTCCTTGCTGTGATCGTGTTGGCTGCACAGCCAAGCCTAGCGGGAGGTCGGTGTAATGGCCAGCAAGGATGTATTGCATCGATTCCCATTTAGGTCCCCATGAGCCGAAGCCCTCCTAGAAGAAGGAGGGCTTCGGCATGCTCACTGGTCACGGTTCGAGGAAATAGACCGTCCCGCTGTATTCCCTGCGGGGGTCTTTTTCCTCCTTCAGGAACCTCCAGTTCTGGGGGTGGTTGGCAATGTGGTTCCAGAGGGTCATGCCGAATAACGACCCGAGTAGATTCGGGTCAACGCCATTGACCAGGGAGTCGCCGCTGTCCTGAATCTCGGACAAAATCTTTTTCCCCAGATGCCCGGAATTGACAATCTTTTCCTCGGCGATTTGGTGCCCGATGAGTTCGGAAAGTCGGCCGTGCAGGGGAGAGCCCTGATAGTCGATAAAGGAATTCCAGTGGTCCTTTTTGCCGATTGCCGGCTGGGGAGTTTTGGTGTCCTTGTCGGTGTAAGTAAAAAGCGGCATGGTCTTCCTCCTGGTCTTGAGTTGAATGGATTACTTCGGATAATGGTATTTCATTTCCTCAAGCCATTCTTTGTAGTCATCGCCGATGTCGGTCAGAAACTGTTCAAAGGTGGAAATAGCGTCAGCTGCTAAGTAGTAGCGCTTCTCTCCTTTGGGCATCATTTTGATGTCCAAGACAAAATCCTTCAGTCCATAGCGCTTGCAGACTTTTTTGGCGCCTCCAACCCTAGCGGACATGCTTTTTTCCGTCAGTGTCTCGGAGTTGCCAAGGGGAATGGCCTCAAGTTGCTCCAGAGTCGAGAAGCGTCCTTTGGAGTCGTCCTCGCCATGCAGAAAAATGAGGTGGGCCAGGTGGAAGGTCTCCCAGCTCACGCTTTCAAAAACCTGGTAAATGGTTTCATCGTCTCTTCCTTCCGTAGCGGATACGATGCCTGCTTCGGCAAGACGAGCCAGGGTTTCCGACGCCTTCTCTCCCGAGCTCAGCTCCCTGAAAAACGCTGCGACCTGTCCATGTGTGCCCCTGATGATGATTTCCATGAGTGCCTCCTGTCTTGAGTTCATTGTCTTTAGTTCGACTCGCCGTTATGTAATCGAAATATTACACTCCCGCCTGTTGTTGTCAAGAAATAAACGATACGACTTTTACGAGTTTATTTCGAGTTACTCGATATCGATACGAAATGGCGTGTCTTGGCGAGCCCCTTGTGACGCAAACCGAGTGGCAGTCGAGGTTTTTTGTTGATTTTTAATTCTTGCCTGCTATTATGGGTCTACTTTTTAGACTCGTTATCAAAACTAGACCTGTTGATCGGAAGCCGGCATGGAAGCACCACTCGATACCAGGGACGACATTAAGTGGGCGGCACGCAAGCGCCTTGAACTCATCGAGATGGAACTGTTCTGGTCCGGGCGGGTCAACCGGCAGACCTTGATGGGAAAAACCGGGATATCCAAGGCGCAGGCCAGTGCCGACTTGGCCCAATACAAAAAGCTGGCAGACCACAACCTCGCCTACAACCTGACCGAAAAGACCTATCAGGTCACCCCCGTTTTCTCCCCCCTGTTCATCAACACCTCACCGCAGGTCTTTCTGGCTCAGCTTGCATTCGCCGGTGAGAATGCCGAACAGCTTCAGCTGCCCGCCCGTGACATCCAGCCGGCCCTTTTGCGGATTGTCGCCCAGGCGGTTCAGGCAGCCACCTGCGTGGATATCACCTATCAGTCCATGTCCTCCCCCGAGCCGAAAGCTCGCCTCATTGCGCCACACACCTTCGTCTCCGATGGCTGGCGCTGGCACGTGCGAGCCTACGATTTTCTGAGCGGCTCCTTTCGGGACTTCCTACTGGCCAGAGTTCTGCTGGCCGGGGAGTGTGCTGCACCGGGGAGGCCCAGGGAACAGCTCTGGTCGAAGGAGAACGATACCGAGTGGCAGACGAGGGTGCCATTGCGGATCGTTCCTCACCCGGGGTTGAGCCCTCAACAGAAGGCGGTGGTGGCGAGCGACTTCGGCATGGTCGATGGCGAGGTGCTGTTTCCGGTCCGCCAGGCGTGCCTCTTTTACGTTTTGCGACAGCTCAGGCTCCTGGATGAATCGAAGAACCCGGCGGAGCAGCAGATCGTTCTGGCCAACAAGGCGGAAGTGTTGCCTCTGTTAAACAGGCCACTTCAAGGAGGGGACCTTGAGTGATCCGGACCACCTGAGGGAGGAGAGCAGCCAGGAAGAGGTTCTGTCGGGATTCTTCCGTGAGGATGTCATTCCGGAAGACCTTCCGATGCTTTTCCCCCTGCTGCAGGCGAAAGCCTCGGTTGAGGCTTTTTCGGCCCTATTCAGCGGGTCGCCCGCCAGTGTACTGGTGCGGCTGATGATCCTGCGGGAAATCGGCCGCCGTGGCGACGATCCGCATTGGTCGCCCCGGGACATCGAGTCGATGTTCTCCTATGTGGATGAGACGAAGCTCAAGAGTGCGATGCTGAGGCTGCGCAACAGCGGCATCCTGGTCTGGCTCTCGGATATCTCCCGCTACCAGTTGAGCCCCCTGGGGCGCATGGCGCTGTCCGCGCTGTCGACCATGATGAAGTTCGGTCAGGAAGAGGGGAGCGAGCTTGGCTACATCACTTCCCAGATCGCGGCCAGCCAGGCGATGGGGGAGGTCAATCCGGAAACGCTGGAACACCTGCTCTCCCGCCTCTCGGAACTCGATGACGAATTCAACCGGGCGATCGTCTCCGGTTCGGAATCCCGGATCAAAGCCGCCGAAAAGAAGCTCGACTCGGTCTGGAACTGGGTGGAGAAGGGCACCGAGGTCATGAAATTGGTGACCGACAGCCTTGATCTGGACCGGGGCGCCCATCGCCTGGCGCAACAGATCGGCCGCCGGCAGAGCAAGCTGCTCAGCATGGCCTCCCGGTTCCAGAGCGAGTTGAACCTCATCGAGAAGAACAAGGTCCACATCGAACGCGGGCTCTCCAGCAGCGACATCCTGCACTGGTTGCAGGGACAGCCGGTGAAGGCGTTGGCTTCGATTCTGGACGGGGCCATGGTCCATACCCCCTCGCCCGGGTTCGTGCTCAGTGACATCGCCGTGGATATCGCCGAGGACATGCTGATCCACCGCGATGTCTCCGAATTGGACGAATCGATTCCGCCGTTGCCGGACCAGGAGGACGCCAAGGCGATCGATCTGGAGCCCATCGACTTCCGCGCCCTTGGCTCCCTGCAGTCGGATTTAACGGTCGTGAAGGAATCCACGCCGCTTCAGGAACTGGTGCCCAAGAAGGATTTTGGAACGACCTCCTACCGGCTCTCCCTGATTGCCCTGATTGGCCGGGCCGGCGATGTGGCCGAGGGCAACCCGGTAAAGGGGTTGGTGGATCTGCCGATCGACATGGAAATTGCGGAATCGGGAGAAATCGTCCGGATCGGACGGTGTGGCGTGAAGGAAATGACCGCAGGGTATTTGCATCGTAAAGGAGAGGGGCAGTGATAGAGTCACCGGCGCAAGTGCTGGCCGCACGGCTGATCGCCATGCAGTGGTTGCCGCGCAAGGATGAGCAGGTTACGCGCCTGATCACCGACGAAATCTTTCGGGAAGATGTTCTGGCGCGTCTTAAGTCATGCGGGTTGTGTCTCCTTGAGAACCCCTTTGCCGAACACGTGGCTGTTGGGCTCGACGAATCGTCGACGCAGGCGGTCATGGGGCGGGATACAAGCTACATCTCGAACACCTTTGGCCTGCGGCAGGATGCTATGGCCCTGCTGGTGATCCTCTGGGCGCTGCTGATCATTCCCAAACGACAAAAGCAACTCGACGCCAGCACCGAGAGTGAAGAGACGGAGCAGATGGAATTTTTCCCCTCCCCCAGACTGGTTTCCCGGGAAGAATTTGACCGGCCGGCCGTCAAGCTCAGTGCGCTCATCTCCGATTTTGGTGGGAAGCTGGGCAAGAAGCAGCGCATCAACATCAACCTGGGACAGCTGAAGCGGCTCGGGTTCGTGTCCCAGCACAAGGAGCTGATCACGGAAGGGCCGCTCCTGGATCTGGCCTTCGACTACAAACACATGGCCTCCCGGATCATCGAAGGGGCCTTGGGCGATATCCTGAAAGACCCGGACCTCGCGCCCACGGCCGATGAAGATCAGGAGGATTTTGAAGAAGTGGAGGGGGAGGATGTTTGAGTTCAGATACTTCGAGGCGGTGCATTGGGATTTCTGGGAGCGGATCGCTCTGCCCTTCGATGGCCAGCTGCTGACCATCGTCGGACCGAATGGCTCGGGGAAAACTACCCTCCTCGACGGCCTGAGAACCCTGCTCGGAATCGACTGCTCCTCCGAGCGCGATTACCGGCGGTACGTGCGCCGCAGCCAGAAGCCGGTCGCCTGGCTACGGGCGGTGGTCAGCAATGCCAAGACGGCCCGGGGCCTTCACTCTTTCCACCCCTGCTACACCCCCGAGGTGACCCTGGTCTGTCGCGTGAAACGCAAGGGGGGTGATTGGAGCCGTGAGTATGCCGTCTTGCCGGGCAACGTCCCGATCGAGGAGGCCGAGGCCAAGGCGGGCAAGGACTGGTATGGACAGAAGGACTATCGAAACCTCCTGGAGCGGGCGGGACTGGGTCGGGCGATTCGCAAGGTGCTGACCTTGGAACAGGGCGCCACGGACAAGCTCTGCACCATGAAGTCGCGGGAACTTCTGACTCTGGTTTTCGAGGCCCACGGGGATCAGGAGATCCTCGACAAATATCAGGAAGCCAAAAACGAGCAGATGACCATCCAGCAGGAGATCGAGGGTCTGAAGCAGGACCTGACCAAGCTGGAGTTGGATGTCAAACTCAACCAAAACAAGGTTGAGTCATACAATGAGTGGAAACGGCGCAAAGAGCAGCTAGAACGGCTGGTCCTGGAAGATATTCCCCGGCTGGAACTCTTGGAGCAAACCGAGCAGGCAAGGGCCGGGAGAAACCAGCTGAAAAGTCATCGCCGTGAGCTGAGAAAACTTCAGCATGATCTGGCAGAAAGACGACTTCATCGGCAAAGTATTAACCGGCAGTTGCAGGAAGCTACGAACCAATTGAACTTTTGGGATGCCGAAGAAAAGAAAAGGCGGGATGATCGCAATAAGGCATCAAATGCCGTCGACGAGCTGAAAAAAATTCTTGTGGAAAAGGCCCGTTTGGAAGCTGTCCAGAAACAACAGGTCGAAGGATTCGATCCCGACAGAGTAACTGCGGACAAGACTCGTTTCGAGCTGGAACATGCCGAAACCGTTAATCAAATAAAAAAGCTTGAGAAGGAGCTTAAAGACGCTCGCGCTCGCCAGACCGCCCTCCAGGCCACCCATACCAAAGAACTGTCGCCGCCGGCGCAACGCATGCGGGAAGCCCTTTCCGCCAAAGACATTCCGCACCTGTTTTTCTCCGAAGTCGTTGAAATTATCCTGCCCGAGTGGCAGCCCGTCATCGAGGGATTGATCGGCGGCGATGCCAATACGGTTCTTCTCGACCGGTCACAGGATAAGACCACCGCCTTTTCGGTCGGTGAGGAGCAGAGGTACCGGGGTTTGGTCACCACGGACCAGATGGAGCGCCCCACCCCGCGGCCAGGCTCTTTGCTGGAAGCGGTGGAGTTCCATGCCCCGGTCCCCTCCTGGATCATTTCTCGCCTGGATCAGACCCAGCGGGTCGAAGATGCCCAGGCCGGAGCCGCGCTTCCCGCCGGGCAGAACTGGGCCTCCCGCAAGGGTTACTACAAGGACAACCGCGGTGGTCGCTACATCGCGGCCGATGTGAAAAGAGAGTATCAATTTGGCAAGGCCGCCGTCTTGGCCGAAATCGAGGATCTTGAGGAGACCATTCAACGAGGCAAGAAGGAAATCATTAGGCTAGAGGATCTCAAGACGGAACTTAACGGGAAGATCGCTGACTGCACCTTGCTGCTGGAGGGCTGGGATGCCGATGCCAACCTGAAGGCTCGAATGGCCGAGTTTGTTCAAGCCGCCAATGATTTGCCGGGCAAGAAAGCC
Source organism: Desulfuromonadales bacterium (assembly GCA_050485365.1). Classification (GTDB taxonomy): domain Bacteria; phylum Desulfobacterota; class Desulfuromonadia; order Desulfuromonadales; family JACZKF01; genus JARFUG01. The sequence continues at coordinate 33,670 of JBJHBH010000001.1, forward strand.
GCTTTAGAAGAAACTGAGGCGAGATTGCGCGAAGCAGAAAAGGCAGAGGGCGAAGCAAAAAAATCCTTCGATGCCTTCAATAAGGCATCAGGTCAAGTCGATACCCAAATCAAGGAAAAAGAAAAGCAGGCCGATGATGCTGAAAAGAAGATAGCGGAGAAGAGAAAAGATGTTAGCGCCTTGATTTTGCTGTGTCGGCAAACACGAAAGAAATTTGCCCCCCATCTGCGTACGCCTGAACTCCTTCAATCTATCCTGGCTGAGTATGATTCCCTGGCCAGTGCCAAGGCTGAGAGCAAATCCCTGCAGTCCGACCTTGATAATCGAGAGTGGGAAAAGGATCCTCAAGTCCTCATCATCGCCCAGAAACTTCAAAAGGATTACGAGGCCAAAAAGACGGTCATCGACCAGCGGCGGGCACACCACGTGCGGGCACTGACCCTGACGGAACAGGCGCGGGAGCAATACATCAATGTCCTCTACGCGACCCTGCGCAACTACATCCGAAGCATTCGAACCCTGGGGGAGATGGCCGGAGTCGAAATTCTTGCTACCCTGCCCAAACTGGAGAACGACGACCTGAGCCTGGCGCAGGCAGGGCTGGATGTCGAGTTCCGCTTCGACCAGAAGGAGACCGACGAAACCTCCGGTGGCCAGAAGGTCATCAAGAGTCTGGTCCTTCTGGTCGGATTGATGATGGACAAGGACGAGCAGTCGGGCGGTTTTGTGTTCATCGATGAACCGTTCGCCCACCTGGATGTCCTCAACATCAACCTGGTCAGCAATTTCCTGCGGCGCAGCGGAGCGCAGTATGTTCTGACCACCCCCAATACCCACAACATCAACGTCTTCGATGCCTCCGACCTGACCTTTGTGACCCGGAGTTGGAAAGCTCCTGCCAAATGGGCACCGCCGGTGGCTTGGGCGCGCCGGCAGGAGACCGGCGATGAGGCCGTCGCATGAGCGAGCACTGGTCACCTCCTGATGCGCAGGGGATCATCACCCTGACCCTCGATGTCGGCGCCAAACGAACGATGCGCGGGAAACGGCGCCGGCGGTCGGTTCTGGAAAATCCCGCCAGCCTTGCGATGCTTGCTGAGGATCAGAAGGAGCTGATTCGCGGCTGGGTGAAAGGAGCCTCCTACCGCCGAAAGTGGCAAAACCTGCTTGCCACTGGCGGGTATGCCAATGTTCTGCTGGCAGAAGAGTTGCTCAGGATACTGCTGGAAGCCGGCTGGGTGGAAATTGAGGAGCATCGGACTCCACGCGGCTGGGAACCGGTATGGATCGAGTTCCGGGGGTATGAGGATCTGCGGGAACACCTGGGGCTGAGCAATCGCGACAAGGAGAGGGCTCAGGCTGACAGCCTGCCAGGGGACTTCTCAACGGATGCACTACGGATTGCTGCCGCCCAATTGGATACGCTTCCGGCTGCCACCAAGATCAAACGACACGAACTCCTCTCCGGGCTGGAGAACTGGATGCAGGAAGGCCTGCAGGGGACCCGGCGAGATTTTTCCCTGTTCGTTCGGGGCCGGACGAAGGATATTACGGCCGCCGAATGGGACTGGCTGGAATCCCAGTTGGACCTTGCGTCCTTCGGCGTTAGCGCGCACACGCCCCTGGTCCGCATCAAGATCCCGGGGGCTCTAATCTTCCCGGAGGGGCAGGTGGATTTTCGGATGCTGCCGGGAGCGGTGGCGCTCACTCAAGAGCAGATCACCCGAGCGGCTGCCTTTGCGGGAGAAATTTCCTGCTGGAAGGTGGTCGAGAACCTGACCAGCTTTGAGCGGGTCGTGGCGTCATCAGGAGAAGCCGAAGGGGTCATCTGGGTGCCGGGCTTTGCCCCTTCCTGGTGGGTTCAGGCGGTTGCCCATCTGGTTGCAATGACAAAGGCTCCAGGGAGAGTCGCCTGTGATCCCGATCCGGCCGGCCTGCTGATCGCGTCGCAGGTGGGTGATATCTGGGAACGGCAAAGCGCCGCATGGGAGCCTTGGTTTATGAGTCCGGATGATTTTCAGGATAAAGGAATTTCGATGTCGCTTACCGAGCATGACCGGGGTTTGCTCAACACTTTCATGCAAAGGCAGTATAATCACGCCAAACTATTGGAATTAGCATGCTGGATGATAGGAAAAGGGAATAAATTAGAACAGGAGTCATTTTTGGTTTAGAGGTCCTCATCAACAGATTTCGTTAATTGTGAACCGTCTTGCCGAAGTACCACATCGATTTACACGCTTACGTCGCGGCCGGACCGGGGGCCAGATTGAAATTAATCTGCGGTTTGTCCATATGCCTCAGCACGCAGTCTTTTCAAGAACTTCTCCAGTCCTTGGCGCGGGTCGCTCTCCTCTGACACGATTGGCTCTATTCCTCTTGAACGAAGTATCTCCTCTTGAATGAGGTTAGGTCTAGCTAAAAAGATGTAAGATCGAGGCCTTACACGTTCAAAGAATGATGTTTGCCATTGCCTATGCAACTTGTATAGCAAGTATCTGATGTTAATGTCGGTTAGGCTGTATCCTATAAACAAGATGGACTTACCAAGGGCATCTGACCGCAGCTTGATGTCCAGCGGGGATTCGAAACTCAATCGATCGAAATAACTTGATTCTGAGAGTACTATTGAAGAGTCATCATCGAAGTCCCCATGCAACTTAACTATTTGAGTGTGCTTTTGCTGGGCAAGGGCGATATCGGCGACGTTGGCAATTTTCGTGTACTGAGAACCTGCTTTTTCAAATGTCTTTTCAATCAAACGGTCATAGTTAGTCGTGTATATAATCGGAAAATCCAATGCCACTATTGCTTTGTGTACTTCTGATTTCTCCACATCAACTTGGCTGTCATGCCACTTCCGGTCCATCCAACTCCGGAGAGGACCGAGTGTGCCCTTCTTCAGAATGTAATATTCCGCTAATGAGAGGTAGTCTCCAGATAATTGAAAAACTTGAGGGTCAAAATCAAGCTCTTCGGCTAGTCTGTCGATAAGTTCGCTAAATGAGGGCAACTGAAGGTTCATGGAAACCCCAGCACCAGCGAACAAGATTACTTTTTTATCCCTTATCGCCTGAATTAGATCCTGCATTTCAAGCCCTCCCGCGCTTTCTCAAGAAACCTGCAAAAGCATCTAACGCGCTTCGTCGCATTGAAATTTCATTCTTTTTCTCGCCAAGTTCAGCGAATGTCTGTTCATATCCATGTGGAATAAAAACACAGTCCCATTGAAAGTCTCTATTCCCTCGAGGTTCCGAGGCGATCGTTCCTGCGATCTCCCCTTCAAAGAGATAGAATTGTTTTCCATCAACGTAGCCGATTATCGTTCTTGCTACTACACTGTTATCCGGCGCTTTGCCGAACAGTTCAGCGAATCGGTCTGCTTGAAGCGTGTCCCAGAAGATCTGCGTCAGTCCCCCTGGAAGGCCGTTCATGTAACTGAGATAGAGTCCCGTATGCTCAACAAACAAAGGCCGGCCGATTTGCTGAAATGCCTTCAAAGCCTTATCTTTTACCAGACGTTTTGTGTCTTCAGTCTGAAGTTCTTCAACCTTGAGACTTACAGGAATAACCATGACTCCTGCGCCCGAAAGGATTTGTTCCGACTCAGCTATTTTAAAGCGATTACTTGACAGGAACCGGACTTGCAGCATGGTCAGACTCCGCATAAGCAGAAATTCAAGTCGATGGCCAGGACCTTTGTAATCAAATTACCTAGCTCCATATCGTGCATTCCTGGTTTGAACTCCCAAACTCCCGCTCCATACTGATTGATGTACTCCTTCGAGAACCATCCGGCCGTATCCTCCGACCGGGCTGGTGAAAGAAGCAAGACGGCTTGGCAGGTCCCGCCGAAACTGTCATATCTGAGGGCATCGCGATAGATGTGCACCGAAGAAAAGGAGTCAGCAAGGTTCTGGCGACCAACGCGGTATTTTGCGTCCAAGCAGAGCCATCTGCCCTCGCCATTCTTTGGCTGATAACTGATAGTGATGTCAGGCCGGCGCTCGCCGGAGATGGACCATCGTTTGTGGTTGGAGCGGTTAAAGTAGCTGGCGAACGTCGCGTTGAATCTGATCTCAACCGTACCCCCCGATACGTCTTGAGCTCTGAACAATGCACCATCGCCGGTGGAGCAGGGGTCCAGCAGATTCGAAAGCTTGCAGCCCGCCCATTTCCAATCAGGCAAGGCCGCCCGCATCTGCCGGCAGACCGCCAGAAACGCCCACAGCTCGTAGACGGAATAGCTAGGCCGCACCGCGGCTTGATATGCGCTCTGCTGGGTTTCGTAGCGGAACAGCGGATTCAGAAAAAGCCGACCAATCTGGTGGACCTGCAGGTATGTCGGGTCGTCGAAGACGACCTGCAGCGCAGCCTCGCTCAGGGGCTCACGCTGAATTCGGCTCAGGAAAGACCTTCGCCACAACTGCAGGAGGCGATCGGCTCCCTTTCGCAGCGCGTTGGCTCTACTCCGGCACCAGAGCTGACTGTCTTCAGAACCCTTTGCTGCCGCCCTATCCAGACCATCTGCCGCTCTGCAAAGGGTGGATTCGACCTCGTAGACTAGCCAAGAGATGTAGCGGTTTGCGGGATGGTCGATGATCTCGACCGTCAGCCGCTGTGAAATCAGCGGTGCGGGGCCTGGCAATGCCAGGCTTTTCCAAGGGTCAAGGTGTTCTTGGAGTTGAGGGTGCCGAGTGACCCACCGCAGCGTCTCTCGATCAACTTTCCTGACCATGCGTAGCGGTATGTCATCCTGGATGGTGATGTCCCGCTGTCTTGGGTTTTCAAGGAGAACCTGGAGGGCGCGTTCGAAAACCGTCAATAAGGGTGTCAGCGCTTCCGCAATGAAGGGAAGAGGAACTCCCTCTTTGCCTACGTTGCCTGACTTGCCTCCCTCCGTCCCCGCCGAAACCCCTGGTAGCCAGTTCTCCAGATCGGTCAACATGCCTATCCAGAGTGTATCGGTAAGCTTGGACTGACGCGGCTGCACCCTCACCGGTATGGAGATAACCTGATCTGGCGACGCCTGTATGCGCAGTTCGGCATCGGCAATCCAATGCCCAGGTCGTATCGTCAAGGTGCCTTGGGGATTTGGCTGAACCTTTATTCCATCGAAAAATAACTCAAAGGCACCGCTCTCTTCAGATAGGATTTGGTACTCGACCATCTCCTCCAGAAGTAGTTTTGCCCCAGGCTGAACGGGAATGATCTTTCCGTTCGGCCGTCGTTGTAATGCCAGGCTAATCATGCCCAGAACCGGGTGATTCCCGTCGTTGAGAGTTGGTCATTCATCCGCTTGATCTTCGCAGTGCATGCCTCCAGGTTGTGGTCTTCGCAAATTTTTCCGATTTGCAACAGAGTGTCAGTCAAGAGCGCTCCCTCGCCCCGGATTCGCGGCAGGATTTTGGAGAAAAAAGCCTGATCGACGAGCGACCAATACTTGGACTGAGTTTCATCGAGCGGTCCATCTGCGGTATCCAAAAAGTCGAGGATCTCTCCTGCCGTACGGTATCCAAAGTGACGACGAATTCGAAAGAGTAGACTGTTTAGCTGGAGCAGGAGTGTCTCTACTCTTTGTTTCCTCTGATTCCCGTTTTCGGAAGCACGGCGCTCGAAGAACTCTTCCAGACGAACATCCCAGAACTCCATCGTAAACGCCCGATCTAAGACCTTGTCACTGAAAGGGTGAGTGGTTTCGTCCATATTGACAGTGCCGCCAATGAACAGGTTGCTGGGCCAACGGATGCTTGGCGGGACTCCGTTGACCGGATCATCATTGGCATGGAGAACTAAGCGCTCCCCTGTTTCCATGGAAGAAAGAAATGGGGCGAAATAGCGCTCCACGCGGGCCAAGTTCATTTCGTCTAGGATCAGGAAATACGGAAACTGTGGATTTTTCGCAGTTGAAAGGACTAGGCGCAGCGCCGGCTCGATCTGGAATGTTGGGTCGGCATGAAGGGCATTGAAGTACCCTAAAATTCCAGAAGGGTCGCGCCAGTCTGGAGAGACAGCGACAACTGCCTGATGCTGCTGTGGGTCCAACTCAAGAGATTTGCAATAGATTCTGGAATAGTGGCACAGAAGAGCCGTTTTGCCTGTCCCAGACAGTCCGGAGAGGATGGCAAAGCGTTTGCGGGGATTGCAGTGCCAGGCAAGGTGGAGGGCCTCAACCTGTCTTTCCGTGAAAACGAAACCTTTTAGATCTTGATCCTGGCAGAACTTCTGCCAGACGGCAGAAGATGTCAGCCCGGAGAACGTTCCCCTTTCGACCTCCTCCTCATCGATCTCAAGTAACGTTTCCTCAAGCAGCCCCTGTTCCTCTGGGGTCTGTAGTCTCTCCGGGAGCCTTTTGGCCCAGCTTTTCCCATAATCCGAAAGTTTGACTTTGCCATTAGCATCGAAATCTACAATCCCCAGTGATTTCAACCAGGCAAGGAGAGCATTTGGCATAAAGTTCGATGTCCAACGAGGATACAACTCTCGCAGGTAGCTGAAGAGGTCTTTCTTGGAAACCTCTCCTTCACCCTCTACTTTTTGAACCAGATGAGCAAACCCGAAGGCTTGGATGAACAGCTTTTCGACCAGGATATTGGCGGGATCATCCTCGACAAGCTCTTCCCCCGCCTCTGATGGATGCCAGAGGCCGTTTTTGTTTTCGAGAAAACCCAGATTTCGGACCATATTAAAGATTTGCCGGCAAGATGAAGAAGAGTACTTGGCAAATTCAGGTGTAGCTTTTAGGGTTTCAACCAAATCCTCAGGCGTTGCTCCCCCTCGCGCTACCGTAATCAGCATTCGGAAAGCTTCAAGATAACTGCTGATCGCCGGGAAACCCCGTCTTTGTTTTGTGATCGACCACAGTTTAAGCTTTTGAGGGGCCTGTTCCTCATCTTCTAGTGTGTCTGGCCTACGTGCCCCCTCCTCTTTGTCGACCATTACAGGGGGAGTTTGGCCCTGCTGAAGCGATTCGTATTTCGTATGTAACCACCAGCAGAACATTGACCGCCAGATATGCTCATCTTGAGTGTCTTCCTTTCCAAGGGCCTCTCGGATTCGCGATCTGACCCTAACCCCACCCTCACAGAAAGAAAAGTTTGTGGTTCCGAGGACGAGTTCGTGAAGATGTTTTCTGGATTGCCATTGATAGCAGGTGTGGAGGTCTTCAGGAAAAAGGGCAGTGAGAAGACGGCTGAGCTTGGCCTGAGGTCTTTGTGTGGCGTGAGTGCCATAGATCATGTCCATGATCTGGTCATAGGCATCACTAAACGCTTTGGCTCGCTTTTGTATATCATCAGGCCAAGACTTTTTCCGGATGTCCAGCAACGCCTGCGCAACCTGTTGATCGGTGTAGGCAGATTTTACATTGACCGCTTCTCCTGCTCCAATCCCACTGACACCCTTTGCCCGCCAAAGTTTCTCTTGATTCCCAGGCTCTAGAAACTCCTGCTCGGAAAGTGATTTGAAATACTGAACGTCACGCAAGTAATCGTTATGCCATTCTCTCCAAGGAGATTGCTCGCGGAATTTCTTGTACAGTTCCTGAAGTTTGGTTGCCTCTAGTACAGCCATGGTTCTCCCTTTGGTAGGTTGGCGTTATTTGAAGGTTTCAATGCGGGAGGATCACAAATAGTGGGCGGCGACTTGGAAGATGCCGCCATGAATGGTGCGTTGGGGGTTCTTGGAGGTAGACTGCGACAGGGTCAGGACGACGATTGGCCGAAAGTTGCCTTCCGGGACATGGTACTAGGCAGTTCCGCGTCTGGGAAAAGCATACTGCCTTTCGGCAACGGCGCCCATGAGGATTGATGTCAAACGTTGAGAACTGTGATCGCCCATTCCCGGCCCCCCTCCCTATGACGAAAATTAAGAAAACCTAGGCTAACATGTTTAATTTTTTCAATGAAGTAAAAAGTGAAATGCGCAATGGGGGCCTCACTTATTGGGAATTATCTACCATCGCAGAATGGCCAGTTGGGGTGGCTGAAAATTTCCTAACAGTCTTAGCAATTTCGCGAAGAACGTCTTCTTCGCAACTAAACACATCCTTAAAGATGATAGGTCCTTCAGAAAGTGTTGGAGGATCATCCCTAATATCAGAATAATGTTTGGATAAGACATCTTTTCCGCTCAATGTTGGAACAGATTGTCCATTAATATAGGTTGCGGTTATGGATAATTTTACTACTTTTAAAGAAGATCTCTCAATCATTGAAATCAAGTAATTGACAGCCGCATTTTCTTCCAGGATATCCTCAGGCATTATTGAAAATAAAAACTTTTCCTGAGGGGATGCCCTGTCGGCCACCAACAAAAGTCTTCTAAGCTTTTCAACCAAAATTGACCTTTTCTTTCCAGTGTGCTTAACGCTTTGCTTCCATTTGATAGGAGTGCAATGTACTGCAATATCTCCATCAGACCATTTCTTTAAGCTTTCTCTAGCCCTCGCTTTCACAAAATCATTTCCACGGTATTGTCTTAGACTCAAATCCATCCCGTAAGCGAACAGCCCGTAGATATGGTTTTTGTAAGTGCTTGTTCTGTCATCTTGCCTAACTCCAAGAGTTAGGCGATCTGGTTTAAACGTCTTAATGTACCGATCCATTGGCCAGCACAAAAGGCGTTCGAACTCAAGAAATACTCTAAATCTTATGGCTTTATTACGGGCACTTTCAATTCGTTCATTTAGGTATTCGGGTTTTTGTAGCAAATCCCTAATTCTTCTCGCCGAAATTCCCACTTCTGTGGACAATTTTTCGATTTTTCTTACTCGTATTCCTTTCGAATATGAATTGCTTCGGTCCTCACTTAAAAACTCCCTAATCCTCTCAAGGTCTTCTAATTTGAGAGCCGCCTTTTGGTTTTGGGGGGTCATCCTCGGTTCCTGCATATAGTGAAGTGATTTTTTTGGAAAATTGTTGCAGAAAATTACTTGGGAGACAAGCCGTATTTCGCGTCGCAGCGTTGTAAGTACCCGAAGTGAAAGAAAAAACTCCTTGATATGGAATTCAGCGCACCCTATTCTGAGCTTCCCAATCAAGGGCAAACACGAAGGAGGAGGTAGATGAATTTAAACGATTTCGACCCGATGGAGGAAATCACACAGGTGATGATCGACAACTATGATGAGGAGGAATTAGAGCGGCAATTATTGGAGGAAATTGAAGAGCTCGCGTTTCAGCGCCTGAGCGAGGATGACGACGACTCTTTCGGCCCCGGCGGGGGATCTTGTTGTTGTGGCCTCGATTTTCCTTACTGCCGAGATGAGGCTGTCGAGCGAAATGTGACACGTTTCATGGACGGAAAATCTCCAGATTTTGTTGGGTATTGATGATGGGGCACGATTTAAAACATGCCATGCGGGCGGCCGGCCTTGAGCCGCCCGCAGACCTCATCGCCGACGGGCAGATCCACCGCTTCCACGTGGAAGGTGATAAGCAAAGGGCGGAGAACGGGTGGTACGTTCTCTTCCCTGGTGAACCCGCTGCCGGCGCCTTTGGTTGTTGGAAGAGGGGGATCAGCGAAAAATGGTGTGCTGCTAGCGCACAGACGCTCAGCCCTGAAGAGCAGGCGTCCATCAGGGCAAAGTTCGAGGAGTTGCGTCGTATCCGCGAAATAGAGAATGAAAAGCGAAACGCCGAAACCAGAGCAAGGGCCACTCTTATCTACAATTCAGCTGAACAGGCAAAAGACGACCACCCATATCTGATCCGGAAGGAAGTTCGGGCTCTCCATGGTTTGCGGGTCTCGAAGGGTGCTCTCGTAATTCCTGTTCATGATATCCGGGGGCATTTGCTTGGGCTTCAATTCATCGATTCGGAGGGGGAGAAGCGATTTTTGACCGGCACGGTGAAGCGTGGCAGCTACTTCAGCATCGGACGACCGAAAGGTATCGTATGTGTGGCCGAGGGTTACGCTACGGCAGCCAGTATTCATCAGGCAACCGGTTACGCCGTTGCGATCGCCTTCGACGCCGGAAATCTCCAGTCTGTGGCCGTAGCGCTGCGCAATAAATTCCCTAGGGAAACCTTGGTTATCTGTGCCGATAACGATCCGAGCGGAGTTGGCCAGAACAAAGCCGAGGGCGCCGCTCGCGCAGTCCAGGGAATCGTTGCTGTCCCAAAGTTCAAGGTTCCGCAGGGGAGCTCGACCGATTTCAATGATCTGCACGTACTGGAGGGATTGGCGGCCGTCGGTGATCAGATATCCTCAGTCATCGCGAAGGTGCCCAGCAGCCAGGTAAGGGTGTCGATGAATGATGAACGATGGGGTGAGCCTGGGATTATTGAGCCCGAACTGCAGCCCGTGCCAGCGTTTGATCCCGCAGTTCTGCTCCCCGAGCCCCTGCGAGACTGGATGGTCGATGAGGCCGACCGCATGCCTGTTCCAATCGAATTTGTCGCCGCTACAGGAATAGCCGCACTTGGTTCTGTGGTCGGAACGCGATGTGCCATACTGCCGAAACGGCGCGATTTATGGACCATCGTCCCAAATACCTGGTGCGCAATCGTCGGGGCACCTTCTGCGAAGAAGTCCCCAGCAATAGCTGCGGCTGTTAAACCTCTGGATGTCCTCAGTACCCGGGAGTCCAGAAACAATAGCAAGGATCTTCAAAACTATGAAGCCATGCTGGTTGTACAGCAGGCCCGGGAAGAAGCAATCCAAGCACGTATCCGAGCCGCAGCTAAGGATAGTCAAAAGGGAGATCCTGAAGAGCTTGCCAGGGAACTCCTCCAATTGAAGCAGACAGGAGTATCCCCACCGGCCAAGAGGCGCTACAAATCTAATGACTGCACCATCGAAAAGCTTGGAGAGATTTTGCAGGACAATCCCCTGGGCGTTCTGGTTCTGCGTGACGAGTTGACAGGTCTGCTCGCTTCAATGGACAAGGCCGGCCATGAGGGGGATCGTGCTTTTTATCTCGAAGGCTGGAATGGGACTAGCTCCTACGACACTGACCGTATCGGGCGGGGTTCACAGCACATCGAAAATCTCTGTATTACCATTGTCGGCGGCATTCAGCCGGATAAGCTGCTTTCCTATCTGGAGCAAGCTTCCCATTCCCTCGGGAACGACGGATTGCTTCAGCGGTTGCAGCTGCTGGTTTATCCCGACCATCGATCTTGGCAATGGCAGGACCGCGCTCCCAACCGGGCCGCACAATCCAAAGCTTTTCGAATCTTCGAAACGCTCGACGATTTTGATCCCGTAGCCTGGGGTGCAGTCCCTGCGGATGAGCGGATCAAGTTTTCCCATTTTTGCTTCGAAGAAGAAGCGCAGGAAGTTTTCAAGGAATGGGCAACCGAATTGCATGCGCAAAAGCTCCCTGGTGAGTCCCAGCCCATTGTGGCTCAGCACCTCGCCAAATACGACAAGCTCTTTCCTGCCCTAGCCCTCATCTTTCACTTGGTAGACTGCGCGTCCGGCACTCCAAGGGCACTGGTTTCCGTCGAGAATGCGTTAAGGGCGGCTGCCTGGTGCGAGTTCCTTGAGGCTCATGCACGCCGCTGCTATGGGCTTCTTGTAGATGATGGAATGAGAGCAGCCCAGATGCTTGCGATGCACATTCGGAAGGGGAAGCTCAAAGACGGGTTTACGGTCCGCGATGTCCGTCGCAATCAGTGGCGGCATCTTACGACGACGGAAGCCATCCAATCTGCACTGGAGTGGCTTGAGGACGAAAACCACGTCCGCCCTGAATCCATAGGGTCCGGTCCGCGGGGTGGGAGGCCGACGACAGCTTTCCGGATCAACCCGGCACTCCTTGCGGCCGTGAAAAAACCGAAATGATGAAGTGGATGGAGGCGGCGAGAAAACGCCTGCTTTCCAGTTCGCAAGGGTCCGCCGAAATCGCCGAAACCGACGCACTCAGGGTAATGGCGGTTTCGGCGGATCCCCGGCGGCAGCCCTTGAGGGTGGTTCCGGGCCGCTCTGCAGAAAAACTGCCTGAGAGGGGGATAGGGGGGCAAAGTGGGGGTGGAAGCCAAGTCGTTTCGCTTGGAGGGCGGCCATCAAGAAGGAAGAGAGTCCGGCTGTTTGAAGAATTGGCCGAAGAGTCGAGAAAACGTTTTCATTTCTGCGAGACCCACGCACGAATGAAGGGAGGCATCTGCCCGCACTTGGGAGGGCGCCAGAACGGAGACTGTTTGCTCTGGCAGATTGTCACGTCAGAGCCGAAGCTGGAGAAAATTGCGGAAGTTTCGATCACCAAGGGAGTCACAATTGGAGGTGCTTTGAGTTGTTTGCGGGAGAATAGATTTCCCGAGGATTTGTTTCAGAGGGACCGAAGGTGGATTTTGGAGCTTTCAAAGCAAATCCTTGTTCGCCAGTTATGAGCAAGGCTGGACGGATGCGGTCCGCGAGTATTTGGGGGTTGCACATTTCGTAGACTTCGAGCATTTGTAGTCTCAATGAATTAAAGTGATTTTCAATAAGGCTGTTCTTCCCGGGTGGAGGAACAGCCTTATTTTTTTCTGAGGTGGTGCCGCTCAGGTGAATAATTTTTTATTGACTTTCCTGGGCGGACGGTTAAATATTTCGGAAATAAAGCAACATCATTTTTCGCCGGCAAACTAGCCGGCAAGATGGAGAGTGCAATGGGCGGGCTGTTTTTGAATGCCTTTAAAGGTTTAGATCCTTTGGTTCTCAAGGGGCTAGGGGTTCGACTGGGCGACAAGGGGACCCAAACCAGCCGGACCATCATGTTCGAGGAACTGCAGCATCTTTTGGCGGCGGTCCCGGGAAAAGCTGGGCGTGAAAGCTATGCGAACGCCGTCCTGGAAGACAATTGCCTGGGGAAGAGGACCGCGTCCACCCGGGCTTTGAGTCTTCAGCGCCTTTGTGAACTCTACGCTCTTGACCCTGGGGTGCCCCTTTTTCGGGTCATGCGCGACCTCTGGATTATCAACGAAACGAGTCGGCCCCTCCTGGCCCTCCTCCTAGCTCTTGCTCGTGACCCCCTTCTCCGAATCACTGCGACTCCCGTGATCGCGACCCCCTTCGGCAAAGAATTCGCCCGCCAAGCCATGACAGATGCCTTGGAGTCTGCCGTTGGCGATCGCCTGAACGAATCAACTCTCGACAAGGTGGTGCGCAACGCCTCATCCTCCTGGACCCAGTCCGGGCACCTGCAAGGCCGGGCGCGAAAGTTTCGGCATCAGGTTCAGCCAACCCCGACGGCATGTGCTTTTGCTCTTTTTATCGGCTATTTCCTTGGCAAACGTGGCCCACTCCTGTTTGAAACTGCCTGGTGCAAGGTTCTCGACCTTTCCACGGCCGAAATTGCCGAGCTGGCGCACGACGCCAAACGCCTGGGCCTTTTGGAAATTAAGCAGTCCGGCACGATCGTCGATATTTCCTTCCCGGCGCTACTCACCGATAAAGACAGGGAGCTGATCCATGGGTCGCATTGAGAAACTGGTCGATCGATACCAGCGTTATATTTCTCTGCCCTGGCAAAAGGATCTCGCCGGCGCGCAGCGGGCGGTTTTCGTCGTGTACCACAAGAATGACGAGCGCCGGATGCGTGCTCGCCTTGAGCTCTTTGCCCTGGCCACTAAGGAGGCCGGCCATGGATGGAAGGTCTGTGACCTGACGACCGCCTTTTCGACCTGGATGTCCGGCATCGATTATCGGGATTCCTATTTCGAGGATCCCGAAAGTCTTGAATTGAAGCTGGAGGAAGACTTTTTGGATTTTGTCGCCCAACGGCTTCGAGATGCCTTGAGCGCTGCTGACGTAGATGACCAGACAGTCGTTGGCGTCTATGGACTCGCTTCCCTATTCGGCTTTGCCCGGGTTTCGGAGGTTATGGCGAAAATTGAAAAGAGCATCCGGGGGCGGCTGCTGGTGCTCTTCCCCGGTGAGTACGACAACAACAACTACCGTCTTCTGGATGCTCGCGATGGGTGGAACTATCACGCCATACCGATCACGCTGCACCAGGAACTGTTTGAATCCTGAGGAGGGAGGACCCTTATGAAAAACCGTGACGTTTTCCAGCGCGACCCTGGCAAAATCACCCTGCTGAACAATGGGGTGGCGGCAATGACCGATGCACTGACGGATGAAGAACGAAAAACGCTGCGCTTCGAACTTGAACATTTCGTCTGCGAAGGCGAGTACCAACGAGGCCTTGTGCGCATCCTCAATTCCTATGTCAGCAACATGGGGCAATCGGAGCAGCCAGCGGCCTGGATCAGCGGCTTCTTCGGTAGCGGCAAATCCCATCTCGCCAAGATGCTGCACTATCTCTGGATCGACTACACCTTTGCCGAAGACGGGGCCACCGCCCGGGGACTGGCCCACCTGCCGGATGACGTCAAGGATCTGTTGCGGGAGATTTCGACTCTCGGCAAGCGGGAGGGAGGTCTGCATGCCGCCTCGGGGACTCTGGGCGCCGGCGCCGGCGACAGTGTGCGGCTCGCGCTGTTGGGAATCATCTTCCGCTCGGCAGGTCTGCCCGAAAGTTATCCCCAGGCTCGCTTTTGCATGTGGCTGCGCAAAAACGGCATCTACGATCAGGTCTGCTCCGATGTCGAGGCCGCCGGCCGCAACTTCCGTAAGGAACTCAACGACCTGTATGTGAGCCCAGTCATTGCCAAGGCCCTTCTAAAGGCCGATCCCTCCTTTGCCTCCGACGAACCCGGAGCCAAGGCCAGCCTGCGCGCCCAGTTTGCCAAGCCGAAGGACATCAGCAACGAGGAATTCGTTCTGGCCGTGCAGGATGCCCTGATGGTGGATGGAAAAATGCCCTGCACCGCGGTGATTCTGGACGAGGTCCAGCAGTACATCGGCGACGACACCAGCCGCTCCTACACCGTGCAGGAGGTTGCCGAGGCCTGCAGCAAGCGCTTCGGCGACGCCCTCCTTTTCGTCGGTACCGGGCAGACGGCTCTCTCCGGCATTCCCGCCCTCCAGCGTCTCCAGGGGCGCTTTACGGTGAATGTCGAGCTGTCGGACAGCGATGTTGAGACGGTCACCCGCCGGGTCGTGCTGGCCAAGCGTGCAGATCGCGTCGGAGAGGTCGAAAAAAAGTTGGACGAAAATTCCGGAGAGGTCGATCGGCACCTGAAGGGAACCCGGATCGAACCTCGCAGCGAAGATCATGCGGTTCTGACTGAGGACTACCCTCTGCTCCCGGTGCGCCGTCGTTTCTGGGAACAGGCCCTGCGGGCGGTTGACAAGGCCGGCACCGCCGGGCAGCTGCGGACCCAGTTGCGGATCGTTTACGACGCCATCCGCAAGACAGCGGACGAACCCCTGGGTACCGTGGTGCCGGCGGATTTTCTCTTCGACGAAATCTCGGCCAACCTCCTGCAAACGGGGGTGCTGCTGCGTGAAATCGACGAAATCATCCGCAAGCAGGACGACGGCACGGCCGATGGGCGGCTCAGGTCTCGTCTGTGTGCCCTGGTTTTCCTGATCCGCAAGCTCCCCCGCGAGGCCGCAATCGACAGCGGAGTTCGGGCGACTCCGGACATGCTCGCCGATCTCCTGGTCGAGGACCTCTCCTGCGACGGCACCGCTTTGCGCATCAAGATTCCCCAGTTACTGGAAGAGCTGGTCGGCAAGGGGACCTTGATGAAGGTCGACAGCGGGGAGTACAGCCTGCAGACGAAGGAGAGCAGTGAATGGGAACAGGAGTTCCGCTCCCGGGAATCCAAGCTGTTGAACGATGTCACCCGGATGACCAGTAAGCGCAGCCAACTGCTGTCGGCCGCGTGTCAGAGCGCCATCTCTTCGGTGAAGCTGGCGCAAGGAAAATGCAAGGAGCCGCGCAGGCTCCTGCTCCATTTCGGTCAAGATGCCCCCGTGGAAAACAATCAGGACGTTCCGGTCTGGATTCGTGACGAATGGGGGACGGACGAAAAGACGATGCTCGACGATGCCCGCGCCGCCGGCACCGACAGCCCCGTTCTGCACATCTTCATTCCCAAAATCCAGGCCGAGCCGCTCAGGAAGCGGATTGCCGAGCAGGACGCCGCCAAGGGGACCCTCGACTTCAAGGGGGTGCCCACCACCCGCGAAGGAATTGAAGCCCGGGAGGCCATGCAGACCCGCCTGACCGAGGCTAGCCAGGGCCTCAATTCTCTGGTCAAGGAGATCATCGACAGCGCCAAGGTTTTCCAGGGCGGCGGCAACGAGCGCCTTGAGCTGACCCTGCTGGAGAAAACCCAAGAGGCGGCCAGAGCCTCATTGGATCGCATGTTCCCCGAGTTCAAGGATGCCGACGACGCCCGCTGGAACAAGGTCATCCAGCAGGCCCGCGGCGGTGCCGAGAACCCCCTCGAAGCGGTCGACCACAAGGACAAGATCGACAAGCACCCGGTCTGCGCGGCTGTACTCACCTACGTGGGAAGCGGTAAAAAGGGAAAAGAGGTCCGAATCCATCTTGCAGACGCCCCCTACGGCTGGCCCCGGGATGCCGTCGATGCGGCCCTTATAAGTCTTTTTGCCTCGGGCCACCTGGCTGCATCCATCAATGGGGTGCCGCTCAAGCTCAAGGAAATCGACCAGAACAAAATTCCCGTCACCGATTTCCGGAGAGAAACGGCAACTATTGGGGCCAAGGATAAGATCAAGCTCCGGGGCCTCTATCAAGCGGCCGGGGTCCCCTGTAAGCCGAATGAGGAGATCGCCGGCGCCGGGGACTTCCTGAGCCGCCTGCTCTCTCTGGCCCAGGGTGCCGGCGGCGAACCGCCGTTGCCGGAGCGGCCGAAGACCGATCACATTTCGAAGCTGCAGTCCCTGGCCGGCAATGAGCAGCTCTCCGGCATCCTGGAGAAGCATGACGTGCTGAAGGCGAATGCCGAGGCATGGGAGAAGGCCAAATCCCTGGCCGAGAAGCGGCTGCCTGTCTATCGCAAGGTCCAGGACCTGCTGCGTCATGCCAAGGGGCAGCCCTTCGCCGCCTCTTTGCAGTCCCAACTGGATGCCATCGCCCAGGAGCGCCGCCTGCTCGATGCTGCCGACCCCATGCCGGCGCTCACCAAGGCTGTGGTCGACGGGCTGAGAACGGCCCTGACCGATGCCGAATTTACTTACACCACGACCTATGATCAGGGAATGCAGGCCCTTGAGGCTGCGGAGAGCTGGCAGAAATTGTCCGAGACCCAATGTGCCGGCATTCTGGCTTCGGCCGGGCTGAACAAAGTCTCGAAGGGGGCGGTTGGCAATGAGGATGAGGTATTGGCCTCTCTCAATCGTCTGTCTTTGGAGGCGTGGGCCACCAAAACCGCCGCCCTGCCCCAGCAGTTTGCCGAGGCCCGTAAGCAGGCGGACAAGCTGCTGGAGCCCAAGACCCAGCACCTCAAGGTCAGCAGCGGGACCCTGCGCACCCCGGACGATGTGGAGGCCTGGCTCGCCGAAACCAGGCAGCAGATTCTGGTCAAGCTGGGCGATGGCCCGATCGTGATTTCTTAGGGAGGGGAGAGTATGACCAGTCTGGCATCCACTCTGAGAAGCAAGCTTGAAAAGGTTGTTGTCGAAGCCCGCGACATCGCCGAAGAAGGCACCCGTGCCGCTATCGAAGCTTTGGCGGTCCATCACCACGAGCCCTACGGGCACATGTCCCCCGAGGATCGAGCCTTGCGGAGCCGGCTGCGCGCTCATGCCCGGCAACTGGGGGACCGCAAGGATCCCAAAACAGGGCAGAAGATCGATCGCCTGGTCACCGAATGTGCCTATGAGCACTGGCACCGGATGCTGTTTGCCCGCTTTTTGGCCGAAAACCATCTGCTGATCGAGCCGGAGAGCGGAGTGGCCATCAGTCTGGAAGAGTGCGAGGAGATCGCCAAAGAGGAAGGTGTCGATCCCTGGGCCTTGGCTAGTCGCTATGCCCAGCAGATGCTGCCGCAGATTTTTAGGCAGGACAATCCGGTACTCCAGATCGCCCTCGCCCGGGAGTACCGTCTGAAACTTGAGAAGCTGCTGGACAGTCTCGATCCTGCCGTTTTCACAGCCAGAGACTCTCTGGGATGGGTTTACCAGTTCTGGCAGAGCAAGAAAAAGGAGGAGGTCAACAAGTCGGGAAAAAAAATCGGGGCTGATGAGCTGCCGGCGGTGACCCAACTCTTTACCGAGCCGTACATGGTCAGCTTTCTCCTCGACAACTCCCTCGGAGCGTGGTGGGCGGCGCGGCGATTGAAAGGAGATGATTTAAAAAACGCGAATACCGAAGAGGAGTTGCGGTGCAAGGCCGCCATCCCCGGTGTGCCGTTAAAATACCTGCGTTTTGTTCATTTGGAGGATGGCAGTTGGACCTCTGCCGCTGGCACCTTCGATGGTTGGCCAGAAAGTCTGAGTGAGCTGAAAATCCTCGACCCGTGTTGCGGTTCCGGCCATTTCCTGGTTTCGGTTTTCCTTATGCTTGTGCCCATGCGGATGGAGCTGGAAGGCCTTTCCGCCCGCGAGGCGGTGGATGCCGTTCTGCGCGAGAACATCCATGGTTTGGAAATCGATCAGCGCTGCGTGGAGTTGGCCGCGTTTGCCTTGGCATTCACCGCTTGGAAGTACCCAGGCGCATATGGCTATCGCATGTTGCCGGAGTTGAATGTGGCCTGCTCTGGTTTGTCAATCAGCGCTAAGAAAGATGACTGGCTTGCCTTGGCTGGTGACAACATCAATCTGCGGCTCGCGCTGGAAGAATTATATAAACAGTTCAAGGATGCACCGGTCCTCGGCAGTTTGATCAACCCGGAAGCAAGTTTGGGAAAGGGCTCGCTATTTGAGCTGAACTGGAAAGACATTGGTCCATTAATTACTAAGGCGCTATCCGATCAAAATGATGAGGAAAAAAGCGAACTCGGTGTTGTTGCAAAAGGTACGGCAAAAGCAGCAAAAATCCTTGCAGACCAATTTTATTGGATCACCACCAATGTTCCGTTTAAGGAAACTAAACAACTATCAGAGACTACTCAAGATTTCATCGAGAAAAACTATGCAGCGGGAAAGGCAAATTTAGCTACAGCCTTCGTCCTGAGAATTAAAGAATTTCTCTTTAATGATGGCACGGCCTCGATTGTCACTCCCCATGAATGGTTGTTTTTGAAGTCGTATAGTAGGGTTAGAGAGAACCTTCTAAAGGGTTCTGTTTGGAACAGTCTTGCTGATCTTGGAGAGCATGCTTTCGAAAGTTCTCAAGCCGCCGGAGCATTTACTGCATTAATTTCGTTCTCTAATAGCCGTAGTTCACCCGAAGATGTATATCTTGGCATAAATGCAACTACACAGAAAGGTTCACTTGAAAAAAGAAAATATCTTATTGACTGCCTAGTTGAGAGATATTCCCAAAAGCAGCAGCTCTCAAATCCCGACTATAGGATTGGTTTATTTGAATCAAGTGATCATCCGTTACTTTCAAGGATTGCCGGATCTTACGTTGGTCTCCAAAATGGAGACACTCCGAAATTCGTATTTTACTTTTTCGAATTGAATTGGCCAAATTCCACGTGGAATTTTTTCCAATTGCCGTGTGCGCTTCCTGCCCATTTCACCGGAAGAGAAGGTGCTCTACGATGGGAGCAAGGAAAAGGTGAACTACAAACATCTCCTTTAGCGTATATTAAGGGGAAAGAAGCATGGAATAAAAGCGGTGTTGCGATAAGGCAAACTAGAACACTTCCGGCAACGTTGTATTCCGGCGATTTGTACGATCAGTCGAGTGCGGCAATCGTCCCGGCGAATAAAGAATATTTGCCTGCTCTTTGGGCATTCTGCACAAGCCCTTCTTTTCACGACGAAGTGAGAAAAATCGATAAAAAGAAGAATGTGACAAATGCAACACTGGTAAAAATTCCGTTTGATATTGATCACTGGACTAAAGTTTCCGAAGAAAAATACCCAAACGGGCTTCCCAAGCCCTACTCTGACGACCCTACCCAATGGACCTTTCACGGCCATCCTTGCGGCTCTGTAACTTGGGATGAGGCGACGAAGTGGACGGCCCACGGCCCGTTACGCAGCGACAACACCGTGCTGCAAGTCGCCGTAGCCCGCCTCCTCGGTTACCGCTGGCCAGCAGAGCTGGACCCAAACATGGATTTGGCCGAAGAACAGCGTGAATGGGCGAGCCGCTGCAAAGCTCTGCTTTCCTACTCCGACGATGGCGGAATTATTTGTTTGCCTGCAATTCGAAAAGAAGATGCTGCGGCAGATCGTCTTGCCCATTTCCTTTCCGTCGCGTATGGCTCAGAGTGGTCACCAGCGAAGGAGCATGAACTTCTGGTTGCAAGTGGCTCCCAAGCGAAAGTGTTGGATGATTGGCTGCGCAATGATTTTTTCGAACAACACTGCATACTTTTTGCCCAACGCCCGTTCATTTGGCACATCTGGGATGGACGCAAACGTGACGGTTTCCATGCTCTGGTGAATTACCACAAGTTGGTAGAAGGGGGCGGCAAAGGGCGAAGGCTGCTTGAAATGTTGACCTACAGCTATCTTGGAGACTGGATTAAAGCCCAGCGGGACGGAATCAAGCAAGGAACTGGCGGGGCCGAAGATCGCCTTTCCGCTTCTCTGGAATTGGAAAAACGCCTCAAGGCAATCCTCGCAGGCGAACCTCCTTTCGATATCTTCGTGCGCTGGAAGCCAATCGAGGAGCAGCCCATCGGCTGGGAACCGGACATCAATGACGGTGTCCGACTCAATCTCCGACCCTTCATGGCCGATGATATTCCCGGAGGCAGAACCGGCGCCGGCATTCTGCGCTGGGCGCCGAACATCAAGTGGGACAAGGATCGGGGCAAGGATATTCCCTCCGCTCCCTGGTACCCCGTCTTCAAGGGTGAACGCATCAACGATCACCACCTGACCATTGCTGAAAAATGGGCGGCTCGTGAAGCAGCACAGCAGGAGAAGAGAGGGAAAGGCTGATGATCACCTCAGCGAAAACTTCCGACCCGATGAAGTTGACTGTTCTGGAGGCGCTGCGCGACTCGCTCACGGCAGCCGGTCGCTACAATCCCAACGACATGGTTCGGCCGGCGGTGATTCTCTGGGCTGATCCCGAAGGCCAATGGAGACCTGTCGTTCCTCAGCTGCAAAGCCTGATGCCGGAGCTGCTCGCCTTCGGCGTTTTTCAGCCTGAGAAGAAAACCGGCCCGGCGATCTGGCTGCGCTGCGCCATTGAGAGGACTCTGCCGGAGGTGGAAATCCCCGAGCGGGCGGTTCCCATCATCTATTTGCCCAACATCAGCCGCCAAAACCTGCGTAACCTGCACGAGTGCCCCGATTCGCTGAAGCCGCTGGTGGAGCTGCAATATCGCGGCACCATTTGGGCGCAGAAGAACGGCAAGGATTGGACGGTTGAAGCTTTCCTGGTCTCGGAGGATGGCGGCCTTGGGCTGGATCTGGCGAAAGACGCCCTGACCCGGGCAGCGTTGCAGACGGCCCTGACGGAAGTGATTGCCCAGCCCATCGCCAAGCTGCGCGGGAAGCGCCTGGAAGCGGATGACTTCGACAGGCTGATGGTCCAGGACACGGTCAAGGAACTCCTCATCTGGCTGAACGCCCCCGAGGAGGTTCGCGCCGCCTGGCAGGACGGCAAGTGGAGCGCCTTTCGGTCGCGCTGCAAGGCCGACTTTGGGTTCGACCCCGAAAAAGACGGCGAACTGGCCGGCGGTGAATCGCTGGGGAAAAAAGAAGGGAGTTGGGACGCCGTCTGGGAGCGTTTTGCCGAATCGCCGGCCCTCTATCCAGGCATTCCGGACCTGCTGCGTAAAGCCAAGCCCGCCTCTGGTGACCTGTTCGAGGATCAGTCGAGCTGGCCGCAGCAGAACGAAGCCATGGAAGAGGACCTGCGCCGGCAGTTGAAGGAGCTGGAGAAAGTGGCAGCGCCACAGGCGCGGCAGAAAATTCTGGAGATGGAAAATGTTCATTCTCCCCGGCGAGACTGGGTCTGGGCTCGGCTGGGGCACTCCCCCCTGGCCTTTGCCTTGAGAGCCCTCGCCCAGCTGGCCACGAAAACGGAGAGCGGACTTGGCGGGGCCTCGGTCAAGGCGATGGCGGACCTCTACACCGGGGGAGCCTGGGAAGCCGATGCGGCCCTTCTGGAGGCACTGGCTTCGGTAAAGAGCGCGGCGGACTACCAGGCTGTGAGCTGTGCGGCGCACAGCATCTATCTCCCCTGGGCGCAAAGCAGTGCCGAACATTTCCAGCGGCTCCTTGTCAAGGAACCTCTGCCGACCTATGGCAAGGCCGGGAGTGAACCGATTAAGCCCACCAAAGGGTGCGTGATCCTCTTCGCCGACGGTCTACGATGGGATCTTGCCAATCTGCTGGCCAGCCGCCTTAAGGAGAAGGGTCTCAATCCCCAACTGGCCCAGCGCTGGGCTGGCGAGCCGACAGTCACCGCAACCGCCAAGCCGGCCTTGGCCCCCGTTGCGGCCAAACTGAAGGGAACCACTCCGGGGGAAGATTTCCTTCCTGAGGTCGACGAAACTGGCCAAAACCTGACCCCCGACCGTTTCAGGAAGCTGCTGGAGGCGGAGAAGGTCCAGTATCTAACCGCCGGCGAAACCGGGAACCCGGCCGGTTGTGCCTGGACCGAGCAAGGGGAGCTGGACAAGCTGGGGCATTCCCTCCAGTCCAAGCTCGCTGGTCGGGTTCAGGAGCAGCTTGATCAGATTGTGGAGAGGATCGAGGGTCTGCTGGAAGCGGGCTGGAAAGAAATCCGTATCGTCACCGACCATGGCTGGCTGCTCATACCCGGTGGTCTGCCGAAAGTTAACATGCCCAAGTATCTGACCGAGACCCGCTGGTCGCGGTGCGCCTCGATCAAGGACGGCTCCAAGGTCGAATGCCCGACCGTCCCTTGGTATTGGAATCCCTCGCAGCATGTGGCGGTCGCTCCGGGAGTACACAGCTTCTTCGAAGGGAACGAGTACGCGCATGGTGGGACCAGTCTGCAGGAATGCCTGATTCCGGTTATCACCCTGAAGGCGGAAGGCAAAGCAGGAGCCACCACGGCCACCATCACCGAAGTCAAATGGATCGGGTTGCGCTGCAAAGTGATCGTGGGTGAGGCAGAACAGGGGATGAAGGTCGACTTGCGCACCAAGACCAATGATCCCTCTTCCAGCCAGGCCCAGCCGAAAACCGTCGCCGCGGACGGTACGGCGAGCTTGCTCGTGGAGGACGACAGCCTGGAGGGGACGCCTGCGGTCGTCGTTCTGCTGGATGCCGCCGGTCATGTGATCAGTAAACAAGCCTCCATCATCGGAGGGGAGGATTGATATGACAACCGTTCTCGACAATCTGGACCGCTTGGCCGCCTCCCAATTCGAGGGGTATCTGGTGCGCAAAGATCTGGTGCGCAAGTACAGCCGTCAGTATCCCGTGCCGACCTACGTCGTTGAGTTCATGCTCGGCCGCTATTGTGCCAGTGTGGTCGAAGATGAGATCAACGAAGGGCTCACCATCGTCGAGCGTCAGCTCAAGGACCGCACGGTACGAACCGGCGAAGAAGAACTCTTCAAGGCACGGGCGCGGGAAAAGGGGGCGGTGAAGCTGATCGACATCGTTCGGGCGAAGCTCGATTCCAAGAACGACTGCTTCGTTGCGGAGCTCCCAAGTTTGGCGTTGAAGAATGTCCGGATCGATGACAACTTGGTCAAAAATCACGAGCGGATGCTGACCGACGGCTTCTATGCCGAGGTTACCTTGAGCTATGACGCGGCCATTGCTCTGGAGCGAGGCGGGCGTCCCTTCGCCATCGACAGTTTGAGGGCGATTCAGCTCTCCAAGGCAGATGCCCTGAACGTTCTGATCCAGGCACGCAGCCGGTTCACCGCCGATGAATGGAAGCAGTTGCTCCTCCGGAGCATCGGTCTGGAACCGACCGCCCTGAGTGAGCGCGGGCAACTGGTGGCGCTTCTGCGGATGGTCCCGTTTGTGGAGCGAAATTTCAACTTGGTCGAACTCGGGCCGCGGGGTACTGGCAAGAGCCACCTTTTTCAGCAGATTTCCCCCTACGCGCATCTGATTTCAGGGGGCAAGGCAACGGTGGCCAAGATGTTCGTCAACAATGCCTCCGGCCAGAGAGGCTTGGTCTGCCAGTACGACGTGGTCTGTTTCGATGAGATCTCCGGCGTTTCTTTCGACCAGAAGGACGGAGTCAATATCCTCAAGGGCTACATGGAGTCTGGGGAGTTCTCCCGAGGGAAGGAAAGTATCCGGGCCTCCGGCGGGATCGTCATGGTCGGCAACTTTGATGTCGATATTGAGCAACAGCAGCGCATCGGTCACCTGCTCAGTCCCTTGCCGCCGGAAATGCGGGACGACACCGCCTTTATGGACCGCATTCATGCCTATCTCCCGGGGTGGGACTTTCCCAAGCTTAACCCCAACGACCACTTCACCAATCACTTCGGCTTGGTCAGTGATTTCCTCTCCGAGTGCTGGAACCAGCTGCGCAACGGCAGCCGGGTGACGATCCTGCAAGGGAGGGTCAATTTCGGCGGTGCCCTCAGCGGTCGTGATCTGACCGCGGTAAATAAGACGATCAGCGGCTTGATCAAGCTCCTCTACCCTGATCCGGAGGTGCCGATTCCCGACGAAGAACTAGAATCCCTGGTGAAGGTCGCCCTGGAGTGCCGCCGGCGGGTCAAGGAACAGCAGAAGAAATGCCTGAAGACGGAGTTTCGCAATACCCACTTCAGCTACACAATGGGCGAAGATGGAGTGGAGAAGTTCGTTGCCACCCCGGAGCTGCACAGCGAGGACAAGATCGATGCCGATCCGTTACCGCCGGGGCAGGTCTGGGGGATCAGCCCCGGAAGCAGCGAAGCCGGGCCGAGCCTTTACCGCATTGAGGTAACTACCGGACCTGGCGGAGGAGTAAAGATCCTAAACCATCCAGTTCCGGCGCCATTCCGGGAGAGTGTCCGCTACGCAGAGCAGAATCTCTACACCCGGGCTAAGGAGCTGGTTGGCGACCGCGACCCCCGCGCCCACGATTTCGCGGTGCAGCTACGCGCCATGGATAACGACCGAAGCGGCGCCTCCCTGGGGCTGCCGGTTCTGATGGCGTTGTGCAGCGGCCTGGTCGAGAAAAGCACCAAGGGCGGTCTCATCATTGCCGGCGCCCTTAACCTGGGAGGGTCCATAGAGCCGCTGGCCAACGCCGTCGCCATCGTCGAACTGGCCGTTGAAAAAGGAGCGGACACCATCCTGATGCCCGTGTCAGCCCGAAAGCAGCTTTTCGACCTCTCCGACGACATGGCAACGAAGGTCAATGTGCAGTTTTATTCTGAGGCGCAGGATGCGTTTTTGAAGGCGTTGGTGGAATAAATGCAACAGCGGGGGGAGTTATGAATATTGGAGGAGTTAATTTTAGTGAATCCCTGATCAGCGCACAGCAACAGGATTCTCTTGTTATTTTTGCTGGGGCCGGCGTGTCAATGGGGCCTCCTTCCAATTACCCTAGCTTTCAAGGTTTGGTTGGAGAAATTGCCAAGTGGGCGGGGAAGAAACGCCCTGAAGATGATCCTCTGGAGCATTTTTTAGGTCGTCTGGAAATTAACGTCCATGAAAAAGTCGCATATTTGTTGTCATCGCCCGACTCAAAGCCGAAAAGCCTTCATCGTAACCTGTTAAAGCTTTTTGGAGGACCTGATCATGTGAGAGTTGTTACTACAAACTTTGATTCTCACTTTGAAACTGCTGCTCAGGAGGTTTTCGGTAGGCAACCGGAAATATTCTCAGCTCCAGCCTTACCCATTGGGGATGACTTCACAGGGATAGTCTATTTACATGGAAGCGTATGTGCCGATCCTAGGAGATTAGTGTTAACAGATAAAGATTTTGGTAGAGGCTATATTACAAAAGGATGGGCGACAAGATTTTTACTTGATATGTTCTCAAAGTATACCGTTCTTTTTGTCGGCTATAGCCATAATGATACGGTAATGCATTATCTCTCACGAGGACTGCCGCCTGACAGCACGAAACCGCGTTTTGCACTTGTGCGATCAGATGAAGGGCTCGACAATTGGCGATACCGTGGAATAGAACCTTTACCATACACGTACAAGACACATGGTGATTATTCACAGTTAGATCGAGCCGTCTCGGGCTGGGTCGAATGGGTGAGTCGGGGGGCATTGGATACAGAGCAAAGAATCAAAACGTTAGTATCGGGTCCACCGCCATTGGATGAGGAATCCATAGATTTTATGGTATGGGCCATTAGCAATCCTGTGGCAGTTCGATTCTTCACTCGTCATGCCAAAAGATTGGATTGGTTGCTTTGGGCCTCCGAACGAAAATTTATTGAGCCACTATTTTCTCAGTCAAATCTCACCGACGGTGGAAAAGAGCTTGCACAATGGATCGCTGAAGACTTCGCAGTCCAACACGTTGATGACGTAATGCTAATCATAGAGGATGCTAGAAAAGCGATCAATCCATGGTTTGCGTATATGATTACTCGGAGACTTGCTATTAACAATCCTCCTCCGGAAGGTGTTGTCATCAGTATGTGGGTCCCAATATTGTTGCAGAATCCGATCATTGGTGACAAGTTTGAATTAGTTGAAATTTTGAACCGATCAATTGCTAAAAATGCCTTTTCCGCTGCTGTACAAGTATTCGAATATCTAACTAGACCACATCTTAATCTAAAAAAAGGACTCTCTCCGGATATAGATGAATCCGAAAAGGTAAGGAGGGTGGATTCAGATCTAATCTTTTTTGGAGAATATCATCTTCTAGTTAGGACTTGGTTAGACAAAATCAAGCCAGCCCTAGGCAGCTTTGCCATTCATCTATGGCCCGCTCTAATTCAAAACCTGAATCATGCCTTTCATTTATCCCGGAGTTGGGAACGGGTTGGATCTACTTGGGATCCACTTAGTTGGCGCCGGTCTGCAATTGAGCCCCACGAACAAGACAGGTACCCTCATAACCAAGATATTTTGATAGATGCTGCAAGAGACTGCCTCGAATGGGCACTTCAGAACATCCCCCATACTGGTCAAGCCTGGGTAGAGTCCCTATCTACCATGGAGCCAATACTGCTAAAACGATTGGCCATTCACGGAGCCTCCTTTTCTCCAAATCTGACCCCCGACGAAAAAATTATCTGGCTGCTTCGCAAGAATTTTCTTCTTTCTCCTGGGCTTCGGCATGAGGGTTTTCAGCTGCTAAGGCTTACTTTTCCGAATGCATCCTCTACCACTAAGAACTACTTGCTCGAGAAAGTTGTTACGACTATAGACGCTCTTCCCGAGGAAGAAGAAGAGGATAAAAATCGGAAAGCCTACAAGAAATTCAACATCATCTACTGGCTCTCTCAAGCTGATCCAACCTGCCAAGAGGTTGTTAAGCAGCTGGATGTGATCAAGGAGAAATATCCTGGTTTTCAACCACGAGAATTCCCAGATCTTGACCATTGGTTCTCCGGTGGAACATGGGCTGGTCCTCGTAGTCCTGTAGCTGTGGAGGATCTGCTAAAGAAGGCTCCAGTTAACTGGATCGACTTTTTTCTGACCTTCGAGGGGGAACGATTCGACGGGCCTGATCGGAACAGTTTGCTCCTGATTATCGGCGAGGCCGTGAAGCAAAATTTTGCTTGGGGAGAAGAATTGGCGGAGTTGTTAGCTACTCGTGCCGATCCTGCCTCCGATCTGTGGGAGAGTGTCATAAGGGGATGGAGTAACGCCAAGCTCTCGCATGCGCAATGGGATTTCGTTTTGGTAAATCTCGGTAAAGAGGATCTGGCCCAGACACATTCACATTATCTTTCTGACCTGCTTAAAAATGGTGCAGAGAAAGATGACGGAGGGATCCCTGTTTCTCTCTTTAGCAAAGCTGACAGCTTGGCCCAAAAAATCTGGGGCGCCCTTCAGGATGATGGTGAAGAGGAAGCAGATGATTGGTTAGGGAAAGCCCTCAATCACCCTGGCGGTAGTTTGGCTCTGTTTTGGCTTCATGCCCTATCTCGCGAACGAAAGGAAAAGAGCGAAAAGCAGAAAGGTCTAACCCAGCCATATAGAAAACGGTTTGAGGCCATTGTTTCTGGCACCGGTGAGGCTGCTGCACTTGGTAGGGTTATTTTAACTAGTCAATTAGGATTTTTGTTTTCTGTAGATCAAGGTTGGGCAACGGAAAGAATTGTCCCGCTACTTGACTGGGATCGGGATCTTAGACAGGCCAAGCAAGCATGGCATGGTTGGCTAAGCTGGGGTCAACTAAACGAACCTCTTCTTGAAGATCTGATCCCGTTATTTCGAAAGTCATTTCGGTTTCTTTCCACTGAACTTGATAATGAGAGGGATCGCTTTGTAGAGTGGATAGTAGTGATTTCACTTTTCTGGATGGATGATCCATTGAGCAATGGTTGGTTGGCCGATTTTCTGCTGGCGGCAGAGGAGCAGGACAAAATAAATTTTGCATCTCGGCTCGGAAGCCAATTGATGGGAATGAAAGTTGAGTCCAAGAAAGAACTCTGGAGCCGTTGGTTGCGGAGGTATTGGGAAGGCCGGAATCAAGGAGTACCCGTGATTCTTTGTAATGATGAGGTTAAGGAAATGGTCGAATGGACTGGAGAACTCGAACCCGTTTTTCCAGAGGCGGTGGAAGTTGCTTGTCAAATAGATCCACCTCAGTTTGACCACTCCACCCTATTTTGGCGTTTGACCAGAGATGAATCCAATATGTCCAGTCGACATCCCGAGTTTGTGGCAAAACTACTCATTCACCTTACAACGGGTGTTCATTTTCCAAGGTATCTTTGTGGCACACTTGAGGAGTTAACCGACCAAATCATCACTGCGGGAGCTCCTGTTCCTCTTCTAAAACAGCTCTGCGACAATTTAGCTGCTATTGGCTGCGCCAATGCTATGGAACTGCAGGGCAAGGTGGGATAAGCCCCACCACCGGACCGACATGCTACTGCCAAAACCGCCGAATTGGTTTCGACGGTTTTGGCAAATCGCACGTCGGGAGTCCAGATTACTCTCTCATAGCTCTACCAATCACCTGGGCCGCGTTGTCAGTGGCCCTCTGCAAACTCTCATCGACCATATGAGCATAACGCTGGGTCATCGAGATGTCCGAGTGGCCCAACAATTTCTGCACATCGTACAGGCTCGCTCCGCCCATGATGGCGATCGTAGCGAAGGAATGCCGCAGGTCATGAATTCTTAGCCCCTCCACGCCGGCAATTGCGCAGGCAGTCTCGAAAGGCTTCCGCAGATCATAGATGTACCCTTTGCGAGTGCCTGCTCGGGAAGGAAATACGAAATCACTATCCCGGGTACGGCGATCGTCGCCTTTGCCAGCTTGTAAACTCTCCAAGATCTCCCGAGCTTTTGTATTCAGAAGGACAGATCGTGAGCGCCCATTCTTGGTCGTCGGCAGGAAGATCCGGCCTTCTTCCAGTCTCACCTGATCCCATCGCATCGACAGGATCTCATTACGACGGCAACCGGTGAATAGCAGCAGCTTAATGGAAGCCACCGAAAGCCGGTCATTTAGCTCGTCCAAAGCCTTCAGAAAGTTGGGCAACTCATCTCTGGTCAAATAGCGTTCACGATGGGGCGGCTCTTTGAACTTGTCCATTCCCGCCGCAGGACTTTTTTCCAAGAGTCCCCACTTGACTGCCAGATTCATCATTCGTTTGAGCAAAGTCAGATAGTGATTCGCGGTGGTCGCCGAGGTCCTCTCCTTCTCTTTTGCGTGAAAGGAGGTGATGTCGCGCTGGGTGATGGTCGAGAGCCGAAGCTTGCCAAGCGCAGGGTTGATCCGGCGCTCGATTCGATTGACGTCCTCCTGCCAGGTCTTCTTGTGCATGGTGGCATGGGGGATGTAGAAATCTTTGGCGAAGGTCGCCAATGTGATGTCATCGCGTTTCTGTGCCCGCTCGTCGGCCGGATCGATGTCCCTCGCCAACAGCGCTTTTTGTTCGCTGACCCGCTGCCGGGCTTCCTGCAGGGAAATGTGCGGGAACTCCCCTATCGTCATGCACCGCTTCCGGCTAATGTGGCGGTACCGGTGCTGAAAGAATTTACGTCCCGCCTTACTAACCCGCAGATGCAGGCCGATGCACTCAGAATCGGTATACTCTGCTTCACGGCTCCGGCTATCGGGATCATGTGCAGGTAATGCCTCGATGCCGCGCTTGGAAAATGGGAATCGGCGGGATTGTGGGCGAGAATGCTGGTGCATGTTGTGTCCTCCTTCTTTTCGATTGGTCTTCTCTGCCCCTTTCCGGCGCAGAGTCTTAGGTATTCGGTGCGCTATTGGGACAGCCCCAGCAGCCACAATGATATGTTCGTTTTACGGGTTAAACTCCGGTCCCCGTCCGGTCCGGAGCGCAGATTTCGGGGGAATTTTCTCCCTCGATTTCCCCGTACAGGAGAGGCTGAGTCGGAGAGCGAACAACGCGACTGCCGCATGATCGGATAAGAGCTGACGCGAGTCTGGCCCATGCCCTTTTGGCACGGCAGAAACCAATAGGACATCATGGACTCCCCGGACGCCGGTCTAAGAGGGTTCGGCGGTCACCTCGTAGGCACCCATCTGGAAGTAGCGGCAGAAATTCCTAGCCCAAAGCGTGAAAAGCTCCCGTCCGGAATCGATTGGGAGGTCTCTGCCCAAGTGCTGAAAGAGTCCCATCGAAACGTCGAAGTCGATCTCCTTGGCGAGTTCTGCGAAGGGGGGACGACCCACATAGGAAAAGTCCGTGATGTACTGGATCTGCCCCTTTGCGTTGATGTAGATCTCCACCGGATGAAATCCGCCGCTCTCGGGTGAGTAGTCGGGATCGCGGAAGTTGAGGATTACCCCTGTTTCAGGAGGGAGATGTGCCTTGGAAATTTCACTCTCCAAGATCGCAATGAATTCCTTGGAGAGATGGAAGGGGAAGGCTCTCTTGTCTATCTTCATGGGCTTGTCTCCTAGAAAGTGGAAGAGCCCACGCTTGCAGTGGGCGAGGGCTCTAGCATGTGATGCGTCCAGGCAAAAGTGGGGGGATTCACCGTTACGTCGGGGCCTCCTGTTTTTCAAATACTTCTGGGAGGTAACCCTCCAACAGGGTTCGTAGTCGAGGATCCAGGTCAGGTGTGAAGGGGATGATCACTGCCACGGTGCGATCATCATCCAGGTGGGCCACTGCCTCAAAGACCAACTGCCCACTCTCCTCGAAGGCCTCCACGTAGTCAAAGAGCGGCCAGTCCTCATTTCCCGTAAAAAGCCCCTTTTCTCCCAGTTCAGGAAGTTCCCTCTCCGGATCGTCCCCGTCTTGAAGGACGATGATGTATCCGTGCGTATCCGGATCATAGGTTCCATCTGTCCCTTGGAACTGGCTCATTCGGAGGATCGCCAGTTCGGGGACAGTTCCCCTCAGGGATAAAGCTTGGTTTGTCGAAGTCAGTCGAATCATTTTTTCCTCCTTTAAAATCGGAGTAGGTCAGAGCATCCCCCGGTCGGCGAAGGAGAAGTAGCCTTCGCTCCCAAGGATCAGGTGGTCCAGTACGCGAATGCCAAGCAACTCGCCTGCCTCCTTCAGTCGTCGCGTAATCTCCCGGTCCTCGCTACTTGGACTCGGGTCCCCCGAGGGGTGGTTGTGAAGGAAGATCAGCGCCGCAGCTGAAG
>JBJHBH010000001.1:65275-124170 GCA_050485365.1 Desulfuromonadales bacterium
CAGCTGAAGAGAGCAGGGCGGACTTGAAGACCTCGCGGGGGTGGACCACCGCAGCGCTCATGCTGCCAACAGAGACCAATTCCAGGCACGACAAGCAGTTCTTGCTGTCGAGGTGCAGCGCCAGAAAGTGCTCTTTTGTTTCTCTTTGCAGGTAGGAGAAAAGCTCGGCGACTCTGGCGGCGGAAGAGAGGGGAGTGTTGTCCAGATAATCGGCAGCTACTTCGGCCACCTTCAGCGACTCGAACACCGGGCGGATCACCTTCAGGCGTATAGCTTTTGTCTTTTTGCGGACGGGCTCGGGGCCGAAGAGGGTTTCGATGGTCATAGGTCAGCTCCATGAAAAGGAAAGGCCCACTCCCTGGAAAGGAGTGGGCCTCAAAGATTGATATCTGGTTGGATTCGTTAGTCGCCAGACTCAAGGGCTGCAGGCATTCTTAACCGTACCCTCTGGCGGATGTCTTCGGTGACCATGTTGTCCAGGTTGGCTAGGACGAATCCCATGACGGCGAGATCGTCTACGTAGCCGATGCCGGGGAGGAAGTCGGGGATGAGATCGATCGGAAGGATCAGATAGCCGAGCGCCCCGAGTATTGTTCCCTTGACCCACAGCGGAGTCGCCCCGTCGAACAGAAGCTCTCTTAGGGTCAGCGCCTTCTCAAGAACCTGTTCGATGGCCGAGCGTGGCAGGGTTGTGACTTTATGCCAGAAGTCATCCTCATTGTAGTGCTTGCTGTACTTCTCGTAGTCGACTTCGCCCTCGGCGATTTGCGGACTGCGTTGGTCTTCCATGGTGTCTACTCCCTTCAAAGGTGTTTTCTCAATGTGTGAACGATCTCGGGGGCATACTCGTCCAGATCCGGACAAACGAGAGTGACTCCCGAGCCGGAATTCCCCCACAGGAGTATCCCGACCAAATAGGGGCCATCGCGGAAGACGATCTCCAGATCTGAGATGTCCCGCCCGGTTTCGGAGCGTACGGATTGGGGGGTGTCGTCGGCCTCGATGTAGCCGACAAAACCATCTTCATAGTGATCGATTCCACGACCGAAGATGGCCATAAGGGTGTTCAAGTGATTGACGACAACAGGATGGGCTGGCGGTGGTAAGCTGAATAGGCGGGGGTCTGTGATGCTGGTGAACGTGAGCATAGAAATCCTCCTTGATGTGATGGTCGATCATCAAGGATTTAATATGAGTCTGAAAAAGGGATAGTTACGGCAGGAGATATTCAGAATGTACGGATTTGTAGGAATTTGATAAGTTGGTGTTGGCGAATACTTGTGATAAATTCCAGAAAACTATTCACATGCTTGACGAGGGGGTACATGTTTCTACCATCGCCAGAATTTTTCTGTACTTGCTTAAACCTGAATCTGGAAAAGGCTGGCCGTGCGCAAATGGCCAGAGTCGTAGATCGGGGGGAGCCATGCGTCAGGAAATGGCACCGCGATAAATGTTTTCCGCAGGAGGCCGTTGATAAATGGATCGACTATTTGGGCACAATCGGCGATGGACAGTTGAAGCCCGACATCGACGCGGTCATGGAAGAACCCTTCAGGGCCGCCACAGATGCGTATAAATGGCAGGTCTTCTGCCGGGGCATTTTAGCCAATGAGGATGCCTTCCTACCTTACACCTCCGGAGCAATCCTTTCTCATTCGGCGCAATGGCTTGATGCCATGTCCTCGATAAGAAAGCTCGAAGAAGATAAACGTCTTGACGCTTTCAAGGAACGGCTTCTGGATTCTGAAGGCACAAGGTTGAATCTCCCTGCTCATCTCCAAGTTCAAATTATCGAAAGCTACAATTGGGAGGGTCTGGGGCCTGCCATAACCTGGCTGTTGGTGGAAAACTTCATTTACGTCCTTGCCATGGCAGAGGTGGAGTGCCTTTGGCTGTACCACAGGCTCAAAGAGCCGAAGATTTCCAGGGTCCTTCTCCCGAAAATCCAGAAGGGCAAGGTCCAGTATCCGATTAAGCTATTCTTCGGATATTTCTTTGACAACCTTGTGGCGAATGGCTTTCATCGATCGCTTAACGATATTGCTGGGAAAATTCCCAGAGTTCTGCCGTTGGATAAGGCTGGCAAGGAAAGCGGAAAAAGTCCTTCGAAGGTCGACGAGGACAGTGGCTGGCGTGAAATCAAAAGGGCAAAGTACGAAGGGAAGTCACCCTCTTTTGAGACCTTCAGGGCATGGATTGATGCTCTGATTCCTTTCGATTTTTACCCATCTCCGAAAGAGCGGGAACTGAAGAAGCAGTTGCTCTGCGACGCGTTGGGGGCTGCCCGGATCATCGAGAAATTTTTCAGGGAGGCCAGCAAGGATATTTCTGAAAAGGAATTGCTGACCCGGTTCAAAAGCTATGATGCCTGGTATCGGTTTCACAGTTCTGCCATTTTCGATGAAACTGAGGAAGGGCCTGGCGAATCCCAGACCCTTCCTCGGGGTAGTTGCTCTTAGTCCTCGTCGATTCGGTCCTCCCAGTCGTCGGGGCGCTCGTCGTAGCCCCTGGACTCCCAGTATGCATCGTTGTTCGGGTTCAACTGGTTCGAGTGATTGTCCATGTCGTCCTTGTGGCTCATTTTTTTCCTCCTTTGCTCGGCTCCCTTTTGGCAAAAATTGATTCCGCAATCGCGGGGAAGGTCCCCTTTCGATCTTCCCGCCATGGTCTTTTGCGTGACCGCTCTTGATGCGGTTCACGCGTCTGCCTTCGTAAGCTTGCTCATGCCAATCTCCTTTCTGCGTTAGTTGCCTTGGTAGGGAGCATAGCGAAGAAGGCGGGACTTCGGAATGTGACAGCGATTGTAAAATCCAGAGGGGATTAAAGTGCCTTGCAGAGGACCGGAGTTACAGAATACTGAGGGGACGTTTCGAAAGCTCAGGAGCGGCAAGCAAAACGGCCTGGACATCCCGGTCTGCATGGCCGCCGTGATGAAAGAATCCGGAGCATCCATTTGACCCGTGCCCCGGAGAAGACCCGGAGCCGTTTGGGCGGACCGGAGTTCATCCGTGCAGGCGAGACCGGTGAGAAGCTTTGGAACTAAGGGGATGAAACAATAGGGAGAAAGGAAACTCGGGTCGGTCCGGAGCGGGTGTACCAGGGGCGGCGGCGAGATCCCAATTGGCGTAAGGAATCTTTCGCGCGGACCGGAGACGGACCGGAGGCACCAACGAAAAAGCCCCACCTTCCGAGCGGAGGGTGGGGCTAATCATTTGAAATCTAATGGGAAGGAAATGGTCGGGGCGAGAGGATTTGAACCTCCGGCCCCCTGCTCCCGAAGCAGGTGCGCTACCAGGCTGCGCTACGCCCCGACGTGTGTACTTTCCCTTTAAGCAAGGAGGTTTTCTAACATAGCGGGAGGGAAAAAGCAAGGGTGAAGATTGAAGGGGATGGAGAAAAAAACGTGAAAATGCAGGTGTAGACAGGTAATGCGGCTGCAAAGGCAGGGGCGGGCGATTTTCCTTACATTTTCGATAGGTTGGATTCTGCGGAGGCTAGCCTTTGAAAAACGGGACTGCCGGAGAGCTGCCGGTGAGCTCTCCGGTAGTTTTCTCGGCTAAATCTGAATGAACACCTTCTTCAGGACTCACGCTCCCCATGAGTACACCCTGTTTGGTGGGGTTGACGAATCGGATTCAGGCGCATGAGCTACAGATGCTCAATCATTCTACGATCACCTCAGAGGTCGGCCGTTTTCTTTTGTGAACTGCTCCCAAGCTGAAGAACAAAAATTGCGCAGGTAAGAACTGCTCTCTTCAAGAACAGGATCAGGGAAGGTAACCCTGAGGTGGACCTGAAAAAGGAATCCGATCAAATTTTGGAACTCTCTTGTCAGAATTGCTGGCACCTCGATGAAAAACTCCTTCTTTCCTCTAAGTTGTATCTGTTTCGACAAATAATGCAGTAACGTCGCAATGAAACGAATAAAGAGTGCTTCCTCGCATTTCAGATCACGGGTATTCTCAACCAAGGTTCCGAATTTCATCTTAAAAACAACAGTCAACTGACGGAGATCTTCCTCATGGAGGAATTCTTCCTTTCTGTGGGCCAATCGGCTATGGAGGAAGTTAGAAAAGCTCCTGCATGCTGCAGTCATTTTCTCGTGCAGGTAGTCAGGATGGTGCCCCTTGCCGCAGATGACACGAAGTAGGTTGTCGGTACCAAACCGAAGATTTCCGTCTAAGAAATTAAGAGGAAAGGTTCCCCCGTTAAATAAAATTTGCAAGCAGGAGAAGTATGAGAAAGCCGAGGTAGCGGGGACTGTCTGGTTCAGCCAAAACAAAGCGGGTTGAAAATCATTCAATGAGCTGACCAGATCATCCAGCATGATCAGGTAGTCGCCATCGATTCGTTTTGGCAAATCAGGGATATGGACCCAATCGTTACCAATTTTTCTTTGGACCTCCCAGACATCGCCATTGGTATAAATGGCGTAATTGGCTTTCATGGTACTGGCATCAGCATAGCTGATGGCCTGCTGCATCCCCCTGCTCTTATGTTTATCATCCCATTTTTTGCATTCGATGACTACGAAGGGACTGCTCTCGCGCAGGATAACAATATCAGCTCGATGAATGCGTGTTCCGACCTTTACCGGGCGCTCGATTTCGATGTTGTTGATCGAAATGCCGTAGGTCGACAATAGCTCGAACAAGGCCCATTGGCGGATTTTCTCTTCTGGCGTTCCATCGGTTTTACCGAACAGGTAGGCTTGAGGATTTATCTCATAGAATGGTTTGGGCGACATAGATAACTATTCCCTCAACGCTGTTCAGTTATATCCAAATCAGCCGAATCGCGTTGATCAGGCGGCCGCAATAGGCGTGAGTAAACCTGCCCACCGAGCCATTTTGAAACAACCTCCTGCAAATCCGGCTTGCTCATGTAGTCAGTAAATAACTCCTCATTGAGTTCCATGCGTTCAATAAACAGAGATTCAAGTACTTGGCGGAAGACCAGCTGGAACTTGTCTAGAGAGTTCACCTCAGCAGCCTTGCGCAAAGTCTCGTTCTTGCTGGCAGCTTCTGCGATCTGGTCAAAGAAAAGTTGGTCCGCCTCGGTCAGTTCATTGCCGAAACGCTCGTTGATAAGATCAATCAAACGGGACAGTGCAACATGTTCTTCGCGAACCATTCCTGAACCCACCTCTCGTGGGCCGTCAAGCTGTTTGGCATACCCTTCGTTCAAATTGATCGAGCCTTCGCTAATTTTTTGCAGCCGGTAGTAATCAAGCTCAATCTCTTCGTCGAACTGATACCCCGGTCCGCTCTTGCCTTTGGGCAATTTCAGCGCCAGGTGCCGCAGATAGGTGAAGAGTTTTTCCAGGTCACTGTCCTGATAGGGAATCACCTGGCTCAGGAAGCTGTAAAGATTACGAAATGCCTGAGTTTTGCCACGCCACAGCTCGGCTTCTTCCTCTTCATTGTTTTGCAAGTGAGTAAAGCGAGCGACTGCCTGATCAAGCAAGGCGTTCATAGCCCTGTGGTCCGACTGGCTCTGACGGCGTTTGGGCGCGAAGAAAATCTGGGAGAACGCATCTACTTCGTCTTGCAGATAAATACCGAATTCATCCAGCTCGGCCTTCACCTGATAAAGTCGATCAGGATCCACCTCTTCCCCCATCACCGATCCTTCGTAGTACTGGCGAAACGCCTCTTGAATCTCGTCAGGGTCATTGACGAAATCAAGCACGAAGGTATCATCCTTGAGCGGATGGGTTCGGTTGAGGCGCGAAAGGGTTTGCACCGCCTGTATCCCAGCCAGGCGTTTGTCGACGTACATGGTATGCAGCAGAGGCTGATCAAAGCCGGTTTGATACTTCTCCGCCACCAGCAGAACCCGATAATCGGGTTTGGCAAAGGATTCGGGTAGCTCCTTCTCCTTTATCCCGTTATTCATCTCAACTTCGGTATAGGTCTTTTCCGGTATCTTGTCGTCTTCCACAGTCCCAGAAAAAGCCACCATGCTCTTGATGGGATAGCCTCTCACACTGATATAGCGGTCGAACTCCTGTTTGTAGCGCACCGCTTCTAGGCGCGAACCAGTGACCACCATCGCCTTAGCGTGACCTCCGATCTTGTGGCGGGTGTGTTGCTGAAAGTGCTCAACCATCACCTCGGTTTTCTGGCCGATATTGTGCGGATGCAGCCGCATGAAGCGCGCTAGTGCTCGTGCGGCCCTTTTGCGCTCTACGTTTGGATCATCCTCCGCTTTCTTGATCAACCGGTAGTAGGTTTTGTAGGTAACGTAATTTTTCAGCACATCTTCGATGAATCCTTCCTCGATGGCTTGGCGCATTGTGTAACGGTGGAAGGGTTCGCCTCCGCGGCCGAAGATCGCCAGCGTCTTGTGTTTGGGTGTAGCGGTAAAGGCGAAGAAACTCATGTTTGGCTGGCGGCCGCGCTTGGCCATGGACCGAAACAGCCGCTCCAGCTCTTCTTCACCTTCCTCCTGCGCCGCTTCCCGGGCCTTGCGAATCAATTCCGCGCCACCAAGAACGCCTTTGAGTTCGGTGGCCGTTTCTCCCGACTGGGAGCTATGCGCCTCGTCGATGATCACCGCATATTTGCGCGTCGGCAGATGGCTGCTGCCTTCGCCGCGTTCCTCGGCCAGCTTCATCAATTGTCCGGAGACGAAAGGGAATTTCTGAAGAGTGGTGATGATGATCGGTACGCCCGATTCCAGTGCTTCGGCAAGCTGGCGTGAATCCTCGTCGATTTTCTGCACTACTCCCTGACGGTGATCGAACTGATAGATTGTGTTCTGCAACTGCCGGTCGAGCACCACCCGGTCGGTGATCACCACCACGCTGTCGAAGATGCGTTCGTCCCGGTCGTTGTGGAGGGAGGAGAGCCTATGCGCCAGCCAGCCTATGGTGTTGCTCTTGCCACTACCCGCTGAGTGCTCCACCAGATAATTGTGCCCCACGCCCTCGGTACCCGCCGCCGCGACCA
This sequence comes from Desulfuromonadales bacterium, assembly GCA_050485365.1. Taxonomy (GTDB): domain Bacteria; phylum Desulfobacterota; class Desulfuromonadia; order Desulfuromonadales; family JACZKF01; genus JARFUG01. The sequence goes on from JBJHBH010000001.1 coordinate 72,232, forward strand.
TCTGCCGCACCGCCTGCAACTGGTGGTAGCGCGGGAAGATCATCGTCTCCTTGCGCACCTTCTTGCCCTCGTCGGTGACCCTCTCTTCGGTGTCAAGATGAAGGAAGCGCGCCAGCAGGTCCAGCAGGCTATCGCACTGCAAAACCTCCTCCCAGAGATAGGCGGTCTTGTAGTTGCGGCCTTCCTTGTCGGGTGGGTTTCCCGCGCCACCGTCCCAGCCCTTATTGAAGGGCAGAAAATGGGTGCTGGTTCCGGCCAGGCGCGTAGTCATGTGCGCCTCTTCGGTATCCACGGCGAAATGCACTAGGGTGCGCTTGGTAAAAAAGAAGATCGGCTCGCGCGGGTCGCGGTCGTGGCGGTACTGGTGGATGGCATTGACCGCCATCTGGCCGGAGAGAGGATTTTTCAGCTCCAGCGTCACCACCGGAATGCCGTTGACCGACAGCACCACATCCAGCGATTTTTGGTTATTCCTGCTGAAATAAAGCTGGCGGGTGATGCTCAACCGGTTGGCGCGGTAACGCGCCTCAAGCTCCGGGTTTAGGCCGTGGGCCGGGCGAAAAAAGGCGATGCGCAGGGTTTTGCCGAAACACTTGAAGCCGTGGCGCAGGGTGGTCAGTGAGCCGTGGGAGTCCAGCCATTTGCAAAGCGCATGCAACACCCGCTCGCCGGTCTCTGCGCCATGCAAGGCCTCCAATTTCTCCCAGGTCTTGGCCTGGGTTTCACGGATGAATGCCAGCGCTACGTCGGGGAAGATTGCCCGCTCGGTGTCGAACGTACCAGAGGCCAGCTTGCTGTAACCGTCATTCAGCAACACCGCTTCGATGGCAGTTTCAAAGGCGGATTCGGAGGTTTGTTTCATCGCAGATACTCCTTTGCAATCGACCCGATGACAAAAGCGTATTCAGGAAGTTTGCCCTCAACGGGCTCCTCCATAGCCTGGGCCACTTCTTCTAAATCCTGACGCGTTTTAATGACTTCCGGGTCTAGCCAGGCATCAATAGCCGACTTTCTCCAGCCATTGAGTGTGTCATGATCCAGCTGCAGTACATTGATGCTCTGCTCGGCATCCCCATTTAACCCCTCTATACCTCCATCCGCCTCACGAAATTTGAAGTATTCATCGCATTTTTCCTGGGTGGGCAGCACAGGTAAAGCTAGAGCCTTCTTTTTCACTGCTCCGAAGTGTTCGCTTTCTGAACCTCGCACCTCAACCGCAGCAATCATGTTCAAATAATTGAGGTCATCGCAAAGGTCTCTACCATACTCGCCACCAGAATCAATCAATTCCTGTCTGCACGTCGCCTGAGATTTCAAATGCTCGATATGGTTTCTGAATGTCACTTGCCCGGAGGGGCTTGTAAGTTTGGAGATTCTTTCGTCGACGGGTGCGCCTGTATAGCCACACAGGCCGAATTGCTCCGCCGTCAAAATCGATAACAGCTCGACTTTTCTTCGGAAACATGGGTAAGTTACATTGACCGGCTCAGGCTCAATGGCAAGTTGATCGTCAATAAATGTCTGCAGACACTCTGGTGTCTCGTTCTTTACGATCTTTCTCACTTGCCCAGCCGCTTAATTCGTTCGATGGTGGATGCTAACTTTTGAATTGCCTCCGTATTACCAACTGTTGTCCGAAGAGCATCTACTTTTTCCTTGGCGATTTTCAGATTTCGCTCTGAGATAAGATGCGCGATTTCCTCAAGATCTTTTTCAACTTCCTCACTCATTTCGTCGGCACCCATCAGGACACTCAATATCCAGTTCGAGTCGGCACCGTAAGCCATGCCGGGCGTTTCGCTGACGACTCGGCCGTCCTTGGTGGAAAGTATCCTCACACTTCGGGCTTGAACCTCGCCAATAACCTGAGGCGAATGAGTTGTGATAACGAATTGGCAGCTTTTGAAAATTGCCGGAAGCCGCTTGATTACATCCCTCTGCCACTTTGGGTGCAGGTGCAATTCGATTTCATCGATCAGCACCAGCGCCACCCCTTCGGAAATGGGGTTGTCGCTTTCGGGGTTAGCGATGGCTAGTCGCCGGGTTAGGTCAAATACCAGCGCCAGCAGGCCGCGTTCGCCGTCGGAGAGCTGATGCAGGTAAAAGGGTTGGCCGCCCTTGTCCACCACAAAACCGAGACGCGGGCTCTCCTGAATGTGCAGATTACTGAACTCGGGCACCAGCTTGCTGACCACGGCGCGCAGGGCATCCAGCACCTTCAGACGGCGCGGCTCGCTGGCGGCCCCTAACCTCTCTTGGGTGCGGAACCAGTGCATGAACTCGCGCAACTCGACTTCGCGGTCGTGCAGAGCGCGGCCGAAGGCGATGGATGGATCGAATGGTTTGGCTTCAGGCAGCCTGCGGGGCTCGCCTGGCAGTTGACGTTTGGGGGTGAAATAGACCGCCAGTGGAGGGTTGGCGGCTGTCTTAAGTTTGGCCAGCGCAGCGCGGGTCTCCTTCATACCCGCTTCGAGATCGCCAGTCAGGGTGCGGGCACGCAGCGACTCAACGAAATCGGTGGTTTCCCCCGTTACCTCTGCATGCCGCAGAAGCATGAAGCGATCGCCTTTATCGTCGGAGTCACGTAATCGCTGAACTCCGGCATTGATGGTTTGCCCGTCGATATGCAAACGGGCCGACACTTCCAGCGAGCTAGCGTCGCCGTAGATGTCATCGTCAGTGAAAAAGATTGCCGTCGAACGCGACGGGGTAAACTCCGGTATGGCGCGGCTAAGCACCACCGCGAGCGCCCGTAGCAATGTGGACTTGCCGACGCCGTTTACCCCGGCGATCAGGGTGATGTCCAACTCGAAGTCGATATCGATCTGCTCGAAACCGCCGCAATGGGCGAGACTGAGGCGCTCTAGCTTCATGCGCTCATCTCCTCAATAGGAAACTGGCAGGTTACGGCAGCGGTGATCAGGGCGGCGCGGCGCTCTTTTGCCAGGGCCATGGACTGCTGCAAAACTTCCGTAAGCTCTTTAGCTTTCTTCTGGCTCGTCCCGATTTCGGAAACAATTTGCCGTTGCTCTTCAGTAGGGGGAACAGGCAATCGCATTTCGAAGAAGTTTTCTGGGTAAAGCCTAAGTCGAGATGACCAGACTCCTTTCGACCAACGATTCACTTCAGCGATAAAGGGCTTGGTGCGGCAAAGCAATTCGACGAACTCAGGCAGCAACAATCCTTTCGATGTGTAGACGTGGTAATCTGGACTGACGATACCTTTAAGCGGGCTGATCCCCATCGCGCCCATCCAGCCCCACAAAGTATTGATAACCAGATCGCCGGGATAGCAGAGCTTGTAGCCTGCTTTATCATCAGCCTGGAACATGTAAACGTCTTTTTCAGAACGTGGGGTAACGCCCGTTATGTGAGATACGGTCAACAGTTCCTCAACACCGGATTCGGAGCGTTGATCACGAACTGAAAATAAGTTCTTTGCTCGCTCGATATCCCAATGCACCGGAATATCACCCAGCCAGTCCAGACCGGAGGGTTTAAGGGGGGCGGTTGGGTCGAGGCCGCGGGTAACGGCTCGACTGATGACGGCGGCGCGCTTTTCTTCCAGCAGGGCCAGCATCCTTTCCTTTTCCGCCACCAACGCATCAATGTGCGCGGTTTCGCGGTCGAGGAAGTCGGCGATCAGGCGCTGGGTTTCGAGTTCCGGAAGGTTGATTCGTATGTCCGCCAAATCAGAGGCATTTATGGCAGGGTAGCTGACTCCGGTCGAACGGCTTTCGACTTCCCAAAGAAAATGTTTTTCACGCACAGCGTATTTACAAAAACGAGCATCAAAAAGATTGCTCTTGGGGCGAACGACGGCAAAGCCAGTTGAGACGATAAGATTTTCCGGCGGATTCTCAATGGGCGCAATGGCCTGTAAATAGGTTCTGACCGTAGAGACGATGACATCGCCGTGTCGGGCAATCCTGCGTGCCCGACTGGGGGCGTCCTCAAACCTATAAGTGACGACATCATGCACGGTGCCATATGAATCGACATTACCAATGTCTATGTATTGCAACTCATAGTCGGGTTCAGTAGCTTCGGTAAGTGTCTCGTCGTTAATTGTTGCAGCGAACTTGAGGCGTCTTGTATCGACCCCCTCGCTTCGTGACTTCGTGTCTTCGCGTGAAGCATTCTTCACTGCGTCACCTCCAGCAACAGCCCCATAATCCGCCTCTCCACCGCCTCCAGTTCGGCATCGATCTCGGCCAGCGGGCGCGGAGGATGGTACTGGAAGAACTCGCGGTTGAAGTTGATCTCATACCCCACCTTGCCGATACCGCTGTCCTGCTCATCCAAGGTCTCGCGGTCGATCCAGGCATCCGCCACATAGGGTCGCACCTCGCGCAGCACGTAGCTGACAATGTCTTCTTTAAGGGGGATGTTTTCAAAGTCCTTCAGCGCAGGATCAGCTTCATATTCTAGGAAATAACCATCCTCTCCGGAGGCTATCCCAAGCATTGCTCTAAGTTCATTCTGTGTTAGCTTCGGCAACGATTGCCCTGGAAATAAGGACTCAAAATCTAGGTTTGCAGGCCTAAACCACTTTGCCACAACCGGCGAAGCTTCAGGGTGAACAACCGTGAATACATCACGGAAAGCTTTTCTCTGTGCTGTGCCTCGGGCTCCCTTTGACCATCCATCAATATCCTCTGGAAGGTTCTTAACTATTTTTTGAACTTCTTTCTGTACTGCATTCCAGTCGTCATATGCCTCAGAGCCAACAATTTCTTCGACCAAAAGGAGGAAATCAAGCAATTCAGGGAATGTGTCGAGGTAGCATTCCTTAGCCTCCTGGGTGATCTGGAACCTGAGACGCAGCGGGCGAAGGATGGTGACGCGACGGTAACCGAAATCAGTGTTATCGAACACCTTGCTGGTTTTCGACTCGATCAGTGCCCCGTGCTCGCGGGTAACATCGTCAATGGCTACCTGTTCCAGCCAGCGGCGTTTGTTTCCGAGGCTGCGTTTCATCGCAGTCCAGCGCTCGCGGGCGTCAATCAGCTGGATCTTGCCCTTGCGGTGTTTTTCTTTGCGGTTGCTGAGCACCCAGACGAAGGTGCCGATGCCGGTGTTGTAGAACATCTGCTCGGGCAGGGCGACGATGGCTTCCAGCCAGTCGTGCTCGATGATCCACCGACGGATTTCGCTCTCGCCGCTGCCCGCGCCGCCGGTGAAGAGCGGCGAACCGTTAAAGACGATGGCGATGCGTGAGCCGGGTTTGTCGCGGTTGCCTTTCTGCCACGGTTGGAACTTGGCGATCATGTGGATCAGAAAGAGCAATGCGCCGTCGTTGATGCGCGGCAGCTTGCCTTTGTAACCACGAAAGCTGGGCCAGCGGTCGATCTCCTTCTTTTCCCCCTTCCAGTCGACGCCAAAGGGAGGGTTGGCCAGCAGGTAATCAAAGGCCATGTCTGGGAACTGGTCATTAGTCAGAGTGTTGCCATACTCTATGCGGCTGTCGCGATGGCCCTTGATGAGTAGATCGGAAGCGGCGACGGCATAGGAGCGCGGGTTGTAATCCTGGCCGTAGACCTTGACTATGGCATGTTCGTTGTGTTCGCGAATCCAGTTCTGGCTTTCGGCCAGCATGCCACCGGTACCGCAGGCTGGATCGCAGATGGTGACAATCTTACCCGCCTGGGTGAGCACCTGGGTATCGGGCTCTAGCAAAAGATTGACCATAAGGCGAATAACCTCGCGCGGGGTGAAGTGGTCACCGGCAGTCTCATTTGCCGCCTCGTTGAAGCGCCGGATAAGGTCCTCGAACACCAGACCCATGGTGATGTTATCCACATGGCGGGGATGCAGATCGATTTCTGCGAATTGCGAAACCACCTGATAGAGGCGATTGGCTTCCTCGAGTTTTTCGATCTCCTTTTCGAACTCAAAACGCTCAAAGACTTTGCGGATGTTCTCAGAAAAACCGTTGATGTAATCGACCAGATGGCGGCCGATGTGATCCGGGTCGCCCTTGAGTTTACGGAAGTCGAGCTGGCTGTGATTGTGAAAGCCTAGGGGTTTGCCGTCATCATCCTTGGCCAGATTGTTGAGAATGGGGTCGATTTCGGCCGGACTTTTTCCCTCAGCACGCCTTCTGGCATTTGTTGCTTCCAGTTCTCGGTATTTGGTCAGTACGTTTTCTTTCGTCAACGCGAGGACAGCATCAAACCTACGCAGCACAGTAAGCGGCAGCATCACTCGTTCATACTGAGGTGGCCGATAGGGGCCACGGAGCAAATCGGCGACGGACCAGATGAAATTAGAAAGCTGCTGAAAGTTGCCTGGGGTCATACTGTTTCCTTTTCGAGTTACCCTGCTATCTTAATCAATCTTCCCCAAAATAATCCGAATCTACCCGCTTGATCTCGTAAGTGGTTGTCGTCGTCACACCCAGGCCGAAGTCGATCATCAGCTCCGTTAGTTCACGACCATCGATCAGAACCACCTTCGGATCGATATGGGAGACATAGTGCGTAGCTTCGGCCGAGAATGCGCCGGTAGTGAGAAAGACGCCCTTGCGCGCACGCTTTCCATGAAGCGCCCCGACGAACCTCTGAATCTCCGGCCTGCCGACTGTTCCCTCCCAGCGCTTCGCCTGGATGTAGATGGTGTCCAGCCCCAGGCGATCCTCATTGATGATTCCGTCGATTCCCTCATCCCCGCTTTTACCCATTGCTTTCCCGGCTTCACGGCGTGAACCGCCGTAGCCCATCTTGACAAGGAGTTCCACAACCAGGCGTTCGAAAAAAGAAGGAGGCGCAGCCTTGATCCGCTTCAGCAGATCCGCGGCAAGATCACTGCGGATTTGCTGGTGTGCAGACTCCAGCATTTCCTCCGGCGTGATATTTTCCTGGCACCCTGATGCTGGGGCAGAGATCGATACTTGTTGCTTCTGGGTCTGGGTCGGATAGCGGAATTCGACAAATTCGGGGAAGCGTTCGAGAAGCTTGATATCAATTTTTTCGGGTTTTTCGGCGAGAATCTGCTGACCGCGATCAGTGATCTGGAAATGGGCTCTTCGAGATGAATTGAGCAGACCGGCTTGTTGAAGATAAGTTTTGGCCCATGCCACACGGTTGTCGAACACGGCTTGTCGTCCACTGGGGAGGAGTTCTTCTCGTTCTTCGTCGGTCACCCCGAGTCGTTTGGCCAAAAATTCTCGGGCTTCACTTAGAGAATGCTCCTGCCCATCACTAGAGAACTCCACGAGCGGAAGCATCAACGATTGGAAATCGGGAATAGACAATGTCCCCTCCTGAAATGAAGATAGGCTCCTAAAGTATCATTTCGAGAATGAAATATGAAGAATTTTGAGGAATTCGCAAGTTTAGCAAATTCGCGCCGATCCGGGCATTAAGGCCCGGATCGGCTAATTTCTTCAAGGTAAGCCCCCACCTATTGTGGGGGCTCGCAAAGTTTCACCGCCACATCAGCAGGGTTTATGGATCTGGTTCCCACCGATTGCGATCAGGCCCCCTTTGGGGGGCCAGCAATCGAAAGCCCCCGGCTTTGTCAAGGGATACCACTTCCCGATCTGGAGGATCTAGAGAAATTGCCGGGCGGTAGATAGAAATGCTCCCCAGTTGTCTCCAAGGGGAGCATTCGACCCTCTGAACTGCGAAAGTTGCTAATTTTGCGAAAGAGCCGCCCAGATGGATCTGCTCCCTGACACAGAAAAGCTCGGGTGGCTTGAAGCCACCCGAGCATATATACTCTAAGTGAGGGTATAAACTTCTCGCCGCTTGCGGCCACCAACCTTGAGACCATTGGGGATCTTCCGGACCCAACCGTGATCCACTAGAATTTCCATGATTCGGCGCGCGGTCTCTGCGTCGCGAATGCGCATCGGACCTTTTTGATAGATCTCGACAAGCGAAAACTGAGAGCCGCGTTTCTGTATCCAGGTGAGGAGTTCTTGGGCTAACTCCAAGTCCGGATCAGTGGTGCCCGCGCCAATCTGGCGAAGTGCTTCATGGAGGTAGAAATCCATGAGGTCGATGCCCTGTTTCATTCTTCTAGGGGAGATCTCCTTTGCCTCCAGATCCTGAAATAGGGTAAGTGCGGCAGCGAGTCTGCAAGCCATCTCGGGCGCTTTACTGGCGAATCCCCGAATTGACACATACTCACCCTCTGGTCCCTGGTCTTCCTCCACCTCGTCGTAGAACTCGATATACATCTCCAGAGCTCCGGTAGAAAGAGGAAGAGCTCTGGGCTCAATCTCGTTAGGAGCATTCGCTTTCAGAGGTTTTGGCGCCTGAAGGATCTCTTGAATTCGATTCTGAAAGACAGATAGCTTCTGGTGAACCTGCTCTCCAGTTTTCCTGTACCTCCTTGTGCCAATTTCGACCTCAGGTTGTACAATCAGCATTCGGGATAAAAAGCCTTGGTCCTCAAGAACGGGATTCGCCAAGAGTTTCCGTGCGATCTGAGGCTGAACCATCAGATGCATAGAAAGTCTTTTGCCCGATACTCGTTGAAAGGAAGAGTTAGAGCGAACGATGGTGAAGGGACGTCCATCCCACAGGTCAGAGAACCCTGCTGCAGTCTTGAGCTGATTTTCTCGACTCATTCCGTATCCGCCGAGCATTCGTCCCCCCTCCCCTGAGAACAACCCGATGGAGGGTTGCCCAGCGATGAAGAGCTTTGTCAGCCCCTCCATCGTAGCATCTCCCGTGATGATGACTGGCAAAAGGGGTGCCTGGGGAGGGTCTCCCAATTCGCGCAAGGTTTTTGAACGAAGCTCAGGGTCCGCTTCCTTGATCGCTTCCTTTTTTACCTCCTTAAATTCATGGAGGTCCCATTCGTATGCTGTCATATCCCGGTCATAAGCGATTCTCAGTTCTTCCTCGTGGTCACGGAATGGTTTCATTGCCAGGTCCTCAGTTGCGGTCTTGCGCGCGCCTGAACTCCCAATGGTCAAAAAAAATAGATTTATGCTGCGCTCGCGACCATCAATTTCAACATTTGCAAATGGCTGTACCGCAAGCGTCACGGCTGCCAAAAGGGTTTGCGCGCAAATTTCAAGGGGGGCGACAGTGAGTTCGCGCAACACCCTGCAAATGTTCTGAAGCTCTCCGAGTGCCTCAATTGGAAATGGAATTGCGGGGTTGAGATCCCGGATTAGGGGCTTTTTCTCAATCTTATTTCTTGTTTCAATGTTGCGCTCCCTCTCCTCCCCATCACAGATATGGCGATTCTCCTTGTCTGATTTCACGGTTGGAGGGGTTCGTTCAATTCTTCGTGCAGAGGGATTGTTATCAGGATTAGCAATTTTCGACTCGGCAGCGGTTTGTGCTTCTCGCAGTCTACGCGGAGAGTCGAACTGGTGCTGACCTCTAATTCTTGGCTGAGGTCTTGGGATTGGAGGAGTTGAGACCCTATCGTGCTCACCTCGTTGATCTTTACGGTGGAGATCGGCAGTCTCCTCTGGCTCCTGATGCGGTCTTTTTCTTTCTTTTTTTCTGATGGGTTTGATGGCCATGCTCTTCTTCTCCTTTGTGATTTGTGTTCGACATTGTCCAGTCGTGCAAGATGTCGGCACAATAAAGTGAAAAGAAGGGGGGAGCACCCGCTTTGCGGAATATATTCCGCAAAGTGAAATTAGAAATGGCCAATCATCTATCTATTCCTCTTTCTTTTTTTCCTCACCAATCCACTTCGCAATTGTTCTTACCGGGTCTGGAACTCTGAATTCAAATCCAATTTCCGCTGACTGCCGGACAACCTCTTCATGGATTATTTCAGATGCCCTTGAAATTGAAATATTATAATCACGCTGCTTTTCTTTTGAGTAGAGTGAATAGGCGATTTCGATGGCATCTTTTCGCTTAGAATGCTTTACATTCGAAGCTTTAATCCCGCTAATGTGCCTTCTTTTTTTCTTGTCAAAAGGGTTTTCATGAGGATCGGTCTTTGGAGTTGACAGCGTATGTGCCAAAGAAAGAGCTCTGGCAGCGCCGATAATTCTTTCAGATAAGTCAAATAATATTTTTATATCTTTTTTAGTTAATTCAATTCCTTTAAGGCTTTGAGCAATGGAATTGATTTTGCTCATGGCAAAAGAGGTTTCCATGAAAGCAAAACCCGCCAGAAGTTCCTGGCGTTTAACATCGGTCGCCGCAACATCTAGAGTTTCTATGAGGTTGAGGTCGGTGTAAAAACGTCGAAATCGCTGAAAACGTCCGTGGGGATATCCCTCTTTAGCGAAAACATCTCGGAAAATTTCCAAATGATTGTCGAGGCTATCGTCAATAGCTTCGACAATTTCTTGTAATTCCTCTGGGCCTCGTTTCTCAAGAAACGCCTTTGATTCCCGAAAAATTTCTTCCGCATGCCCAAAAATCAACCGCAAAGAGTTGCTCGCCTCCATCTCTCCTCTCCTTTGTTGAGCCATTTGCTCTGCAATGTATTATACGCAGAGGTAAAAGTTAATCTATTTTAAAATGTTTTCGAATTGAATCCTCAGAACATAACATTATAGGTGCACGATTGGAGACTACTTTAGCAGGATTAGCGAAACTAGCACACTTCATAATCGGTCGCACAATCTTTTAAGTTTTCTCCAAGCGAAAAGCGCCGAACATTCTACCCTTTCGAAAGGAGTACAAAAATGGATCATGCAAAACGGAGGACTACTTGGACATCGGTTGGTACCGCTCTTCGGCTAGCAAGTCATGGTTTCAAGGTTTTCCCACTCGCCCCTGAAGAGTTTAATCCCATCGATGGATATGGATCACACTTCTCCAATGCTGCGGAAGCAACCAAAAACAAAGATCAGATTCGTAAATGGTGGCACAAGTGCCCCGATGCCGTACCTGCAATTCAGACTGGCCCCGAATCCGGGATATTAGCGGTTCAGCTATGGGATGAGGACGGCATCGTGGAATTCCGTAGACAAAGTGAAATGTTCTTCAATTTGGGAACGCCGCATCTCACGCTCCGCTGGTTTGATGGAATGCCGGTCCAAATATTTCTATACCGTTGGCCCGATTCTGTCTCGATGTCCGAACTCAAAGAGAAATGGGACGAAAAATGGGGCGACCTGCTGGTTTTGGAAAATGATGGAGGCATACCGTTTCCGACCTACATTCATATCCCGGCGCCCAGAGAACTAAATCTTCTCGCTTCAATTCCAGAATTACCAATTTGGTTGGCAAGAGAGTTGACTAAGTTTCCTTTCTGAAATTTCCCGCACCGGCCTAGTCGGTGCGGGACTTCGATTTCAACTACACGTATCTAGCTGTATTTGAAATAGATATTACCTCTTTGATGATCGACCATCACATCAAGGAGGTTTCTATGCTTACTTTCACCAGCACAACCGATCCCAGACTCTACGGCCTACCGCCCCCAGCCCACCCTGTCGTCGTCAATCATCTGAACACCCTGATGGCCATCTTCGGTCGTGGAATTGACCACTACGAGGATGGCTTTGTTGGTTACATCGAGGGCGACGATACGCCACAATCCGTACGATCCGAGATTGGCCGGGACATTTCTGATCTGGAGATCGTCTTCCGTGATGGCCCGTATTTGGTCGGAATTCTCCTGTGGGGAAATTCCGGCTCGGGAGTCACCCTGGTCTGTCCGGATTTGGACGAGTACGCCCCCGAGATCGTTCATGTGTTGAGAAAACACCTATGAGAAATGGAGATAACCATGCAAGAGCAGCACACAGGGAATGTCGCCGAGGGCGAGATTGATTTCGAGAAGCACAGCAAGCATTACAACGAAGAGGATTTCTGGCAGAAAGTCACAACGCTGCCGCGCTCAGCCATGGAGCAGGTTTTGGAGAAGGCGCTGACCTTGAGAGAGCTTCTGTTCGACGGGACGACGCCGCTTTGGGTCAAGGGAACGATACTCGGGGCGCTCGGCTATCTGATTCTGCCGATCGACCTTATTCCTGATTTTCTCCCCGGCATCGGTTACGTAGATGACCTGGCCGTGATGGGCTTTGTTCTGGCCAACTTGGACAACATGGTCACCGAGGACATTCGCCAGCGGGTCCGGCTACGAATGCCCACAGTTCTTGAGTCTGGCGATTAGTGCACCGAAAAGAGCATGTATTCCATGGCCCACTCCCTCCCTGGCGAGTGGGCCTTTCCATTTCTGGAGGCTGCAAATGACCATCGAGACCTTATTCGGCCCCGAGGCCGTTCGCTCGAAAACGAAAAGCATACGCTTGCGGGTGATCCGCCTGGTGTTCGAATCATTGAAAGTGGCTGAAGTAATCGCCGACTACCTGGACACAAACCCACTCTCATCTGCCGCCAAGGTTGCCGATCTCTTCTCTTACCTGAGCCGGGAGACAAAAGAGCATTTTCTGGCCTTGCATCTCGACAGCAAGAACCGCTTGTCATGCTTGGAATTGGTCTCTGTCGGAAGCATGAGCTCCGCAGTAGTTCACCCCCGAGAAGTCTTCAAGTCCGCACTGCTATCTTCGGCTGCAGCGCTGATCTTTGTTCACAATCACCCTTCGGGGGACCCGAGCCCGAGTAACGAGGACCGTGAGATTACACGGCGGCTGAAGGAGTGCGGCGAGTTGCTCGGCATTCGCGTTTTGGACCATCTGGTGCTCGGAAGCGATGGCTATTACTCGTTCGCAGACAGGGGGCTTATCTGATGACCAGATCATCCCGACAAGGAGGAATTCTATGATCCGGCTGACTTCGGCAAGACAAGCTCTTGAATTGCGGGGGACCATCCCCGAGCTTGCCGTGCTGCGCATGGTGCAGTTTGAGGGGGAGGACAATGCCTACGACCCAAGCATCCACGGCCACATTCTGGTGATTCAAAAAGGAGATGACATAAGCAAAATCCCCGAGTGCGGTCCCGAGGGTCTCCTCGATGTGATCGATAACGAGTGGGGGTGCTACGAGTACGTGGAGGCGTTCAAGGAGAGCGGCCGGAAGGTTTACGAAATGGTCATCGCTCTCGACAACGACCGAACCTTGGCGGTGATTATTCCCGATGAGCCATGGCTCGATCGTAGGCTTCAGTGCGTCTTGGAGACAGAGACTGGAGGAAATTTTGCCACTCTCCCACCACTCCCCCTCCCGAGAAGCTGCTGAGAGCCCCGGGAGCCATTTGCCTGTCTTGCCCCTTTGCTCTCGGCAGGCGCTCTGGGTGAAGCGGCGGTCGGAGTCTCAGGGAGGCCAGTTACACACAACCACTGAGAAGGCACCTAGATGGTCGTACGCGCCTGCTCAACCGAAGGGGCGCGCAGATGCTCTGCCGCCCTTGTCGCGAGGGCTCACACTATTCTTCCTCCCCCATCAGGGGACGAATTGCCCCGATCGACCCTCCAAATCCGCCGTCGTCTACCGGAGGGTCACCGGAACTTTTTCAAAAATTTGAACATAACATTGTGGGACATGGGCCTTCGGACGCAGTCCGAAGAATTCAATAGAAGATGCGCTGGAAAACCGGCCTCAACGAGGCCACCCGTCCCATGGGAGCCAGCATGGACTATGGAGGACGAAAGACCATGAGATTGGGACTAAGAAAGCAAAGGGTATGTCGGAAGTTTCCGTTCACGAAGCGAGGGATCGAGACACTGCCTCCTCATGACCCTGAGGCTCGCAGCCATGGTACAGAGTACAGCGACGCCGAGTGCATCGGTTTGCGGCTGATCGTCGGACCAACGGGACGTAAGCACTTCTTGCATCGCTACACCTGCAACGGTCGAGCACGGTCCATGGCCCTTGGCGAATGGCCTGCCGTGAGCCACCAGGATGCCCGTCAGCGAGTCAACGAGAACAAGGCGATGTTGGTCCGGGATTTGGACCCCGCCGACGAGCGCAACAAACAGCGGGCCGTGCCGACCTTCGCCGAGTTCGCCCTGGAGCAGTATCTCCCGCACGCACGCCAGCGGAAGAAAACCCACCAGGAGGACCAGTGGAAGATCGAGCGGGCGCTGATCCCTGCTCTCGGCAAACTGAAGCTGAACGCCATCACCACCAATGACATCCGCATTCTCCACGCACGGGAGAAGGAGCGCACCTCGGGAGTAACCGCCAACCACCTGCTTCGCCTTCTCGGCCGGATGCTCAATCTTGCCTGCTCCTGGGGGTTGCTGGAGAAGAACCCCGCCAGCGGAGTTGAGAAATTCCCGGAGTCCAAGCGAGAGCGGTACTTGAACCCCAGTGAGTTGAAGCGTTTCGTCGGTGCTCTCGACCAGATGGAGGACACCCCGGCATTCGATGCGATTCGGCTTCTGTTGTACACCGGGGCGAGGCGTGAGGAGATCCTCTCTCTGCGGTGGGAGAATGTAAGTTTTGAGGAGGGGACCTTCTTCCTCCCCGCGCCGAAGAACAAGCGGCCGGACACCAAGCGAATGAACTACATGACCAGGCCGATCTTCGAGAAGCTGTGGCAGCAGCGGGCAGCGGAGGGAGGGGAGAGTCCTTACGTGTTTCCCGCCCGCGCTGGAGCGAAGAAGGGCTATCTCTACGACTTGCGTAAGCCCTTCGAGAAGGTGCTGGAGGTTGCGGGCATCGAAAGCTTCCGCATCCACGACATGCGCCACACCTTCGCCAGCTATGCAGCGCGGGTGTCGAACCTGCAGGTAGTGGGCAAGCTCCTGAATCACAGGGATTTGGCCAGCACACAGAGGTACGCCCACATGATGGATGACACGCTTCAGGCAGCCAGCGACGCCGCTGCCCGAGAGATGGAGAAGGCCTGCGCTTAGGTCAATGCGAAGCCCCCCTTCCCCAAGGAGGGGGGCTTCGGACTACTGAGGAGCTGAGCTGGGGAATGGTGGCATAGAGATCCGGTGCAAGAAGAGCATCAGCCAACTTGTGCCGACTTCCTTACTTGAGGGTCAGGTATCCAGTTCGGATGGCGAACTCCAGAGCCTGAGGAAGTGCCTCAATCGGGATCTCACCCCCGCGAGCGGCCCTACCAGTTTTGTCGAACCAGGTGTACTTGAATGATTTTTGGGTGTTGCTTCCATTGTCCCAGGAGGCAATACCCACTCGAAGTTCGCAACTGGAATCAACTCGCGCCGGTTCGCTGTGTGATACTCGCATAAAATGTCTCCTTCTTGGGGGAGGGTGTGTCTGTGTCTATATGTATAGCACTGCAATAGACAGTGTCAAGAGAAGACATGAGTCGCTTTGCAGGGCAAGTCAGAAAATTTAGCAATATTTCAGTTAGTTGAAAGTTAGATAAGGTAGTGTGGCCCCTGGTAAACTCATCGCAGTGTGAGCGTTTAGGTGCTTGTTTGGCTCCGGGAGGCAGGTGCTCCCTCGAACGAAATGGTTCCTTTCCCCCAGAGGGGAAAGGAACCAGAGAATCAGGTCTGAACGCTGCTAATCTGCCGGAAACCGCATCACAGGAAGGGCGGATCAGAGGAAAAAAGCCGCCAGAGAGTTCCGGCGGCTTGGGGGTGTCAGTCTTTTTCGACGTATGCAGCGATAGCAAGCTGAGCAAAGGATACTGGCAAATCATTTTGTTTGACTTTGTTTTCGAGGTAATTACGGAGCTTTCCTTCCCCGATATAGACTTCTCGGAGCCACCGCCGAAATTCACCCAAAGCGGTTTCAGGATAGCACCATGGTTCCTGCGGATTTGATTCCGCTTGGGGAAAATACTTCGGGTAATTATGTTCGTACTTGATTCTTTCTCCGTACTTGTTTTGCAGGCCTTTAGCTGTCCAATGTTTTGCCCATGCAATTCCAACGCTGATGTCCGGTACAAATTTGCTGTCGATGTGCAAACCCGCCTGTCCCAAGGTAACGATCATATCTGCCATTTCCTTGAAAATTCCGAAGTAACCCTTTGGGACAGAATTGTAGGTGAGGGAAAGCCGATCGTGGAATTGCCGCCATGCATCTGGCACGGTATTTGACGGGTCGTACCCGACCTGAGTATAGATAAAATCTCTGAGTGCCTTGCCTGCAAGAAGGCGATAATTCTTTTTTGCTTGCTCCTTGACATTCGAACCTGCATCAAATGCATAATATTCGAGAACAGCCAAGCACACCATATCCGGGTAGGCAAAAAAGACTCCGCTGCGCTGTGTGATTGCGATGTACGGCGCATCGACTTCGAGGCTGTGTGAGTCGAGAATCTCTTTGATCTTTACGATTCGCGGCGTATCATTAGTTTCTTCCCACTCCGATGCGATGCTTTGAATCTGGCGATGGGTTACCCCGCATAGCCGAGCCAATCCGCGGCCAGTGAGAAAAGCCGTCCCGTCCGACAGGACCCCCATCCCGATTCCGTCAATTTCGACCTGCCTTTGAATGCCGAGATCCAGCATTCCCTGTGCCCCGGCGCTAGTTGCGGGCATAACAGCAACTAAGTCCTTGGATTTTCCTGCCTTTTTCATGGCTCCCTCCGCGTGTTTTTGCCATCTCGTTTCCGCCGCCTTTTTCGCTATTTCGCTTTTTTCTTCTGCTGTTAGCTTCTTGGCGCGGGCTATTCCACCTTTTGATCTTCCAGGGACCCTACTCATACGAACTCCTTTTTCTTTGCATGCTTGCAACATTGCCCCATTGCAGGCATGAAATGCAAGCATTCTTCTCCCGGATGCTTGCATTTGTCTTTCTGCTAAGGAGAACCGACGGTGAGTACCCGAAAAGAGTGGAGCAAAGAGGGATGCGGAATTCCGAGGTTGCAATAGGGATCTCAGGCGAAAGCCGGAGATGCGCCGGAGGAGGAGGCGGAGGCGGGGGGGGTGGGGTCTAGCGTGGCGAAAAGAAAAGGAAAAAGGCCGCGTGTGCGGCCTTTTTTTCTGATCCCGAAGCAGGTGCGCTACCAGGCTGCGCTACGCCCCGACGTGTTTCTTCCCGTTGAACAGAGGGGATTTCTAGCACAGGGGGAGGGAAAAAGCAAGGGCGAAGATGGGCAGGGGAGGAGTATACAGGATCGGCGAGCGAGCCGGCTGGAATCCCTCGCCGCAGAAGGTAAAATATGAGAAAGAAGAAT
This sequence comes from Desulfuromonadales bacterium, assembly GCA_050485365.1. Classification (GTDB taxonomy): domain Bacteria; phylum Desulfobacterota; class Desulfuromonadia; order Desulfuromonadales; family JACZKF01; genus JARFUG01. The sequence goes on from JBJHBH010000001.1 coordinate 89,176, forward strand.
GCTTTCCGCTCGGGCGAGCCGAGCCAGACAGGGAGGGTCCATGATTGAGTTGAATCTTTCCGAACAAGACAAGAAGATCCTGATCGAGACGCTGCAGTCCGACGTTAACGATCTGGCCTATGAAATCGGCAACACCGATCTGCAGTCGTACCGCGATCGGCTCAAGGAGCGTCGGCGGGTTTTGGGGGCGGTGATCGAGACTCTCGAACGAAGCCATTAGATTTTCCTGTGGCGGTGACCCCGCAATTGCGCTAAAAAAGGAGCGCGACCCGCTCACGCGTCGCAAAATGTCGGCATGCTCGGCTGGGGGATGGAATCCCCTCGGGTGTCGATCTTTTGCGTTTTTCATTTGATAGTCCGATACCATCTGTAGGAGCAATCCATCCATGTCCAGCACCTTCGGCACGTTGTTCAGGGTCACCACCTTTGGAGAATCGCACTGCACGGGGGTCGGCGCGGTCGTCGACGGCTGTCCGCCGGGGATGGCGCTGAGCGAGGAAGATATCCAGCGCCAACTCGACCGGCGGCGCCCCGGGCAGAGCAAGATGGCGACCGAGCGCCAGGAGGCCGACCGGGTCTCCATCGTCTCGGGGGTGGAGCTCGGCCGAACTCTCGGCACGCCGATCGCTCTCGTGGTGCCCAACAAGGACCAGCGCCCCGGCGATTACGGCGAGATGGCCAAGGTGCCCCGCCCCTCTCACGCCGATTACACCTACGAGATGAAGTACGGAGTGCGCGCGTCGAGCGGAGGGGGGCGCGCCAGCGCCCGCGAGACGATCGGGCGGGTGGCCGCCGGCGCCATCGCCGAGAAGTACCTGAAGGAGGCGTTCGGCGTCGAGATCGTCGCCTGGGTGAGCGCCGTCGGGTCGGTCGATTGCCCGGAGATCGATCTCGAGAGGATCACTCGGGACGAGGTCGACGCCACCGTCGTGCGCTGCCCCGACGCGGCGGCCGCGGCGGCCATGGAGGCCGAAGTCCTTCGGGCGCGCGGCGACAGGGACTCGGTGGGCGGGGTTGTCTCCTGCGTCTGCCGCAACGTGCCGGCGGGATTGGGGGAGCCGGTCTTCGACAAGCTCGAAGCGAAGCTCGCCCAGGCGATGCTCTCGCTGCCGGCCGCCAAGGGATTCGAGATCGGCTCGGGGTTTTCCGGCGCCCGGATGCGCGGCTCGGCGCACAACGACCCGTTCGTGAAAAAGGGCGATCGCCTCGGCACGCTCACCAATTTCAGCGGCGGGGTGCAGGGAGGGATCAGCAACGGCGAGCCGATCTGGTTCCGCGTCCCCTTCAAGCCGGTGGCGACCATCGGCCGGGCGCAACGAACCGTCGACATGCAGGGCGAAGAGGTCGTTCTGGAAGCCAAGGGGCGCCACGACCCGTGCGTGGTGCCGCGGGCTGTCCCGATCGTCGAGGCGATGGCGGCGCTGGTGCTGGTCGATCTGCTGCTGCGTCAGCAGATGCGTCGACCGCTCTCGCTCTGAAAGGCTCTCTCCGCTCCTTTCCACATCCGCTTATGTGTTTTTGCTTGATTCCCCAATGAACCGGCAGTAAAATTCTGCCACCTTCACGATAATGGCAAACCCGGGGCGACCCGGCGACGCAAAGCCACGGGTCCCACGCGGACAGCCGGGCCGCCGAAAGAAGGATGGGGGATCATTCACATCAAAGGCGCCCATCCTGTATATACCGGATGGGCGCCTTTTTTCATGGGCTCTTTCGCACTCGTGCGCCGTCGGCGCGGGGCGAAGTTGGGTGGTGAGGGGAAAATGGAGATCGCGCTTTCGGCTCTTTCGATCGTGCTGCAGCTTGCCGCGGCGGTTCTGCTCTTTCGGCTCGTCGCGATCTCCCGACGACGCTTCCCCTGGCTTCTGCTCGCCCTCGCCCTGTCGGCGCGGACTCTCTATCTGTGCGTCCACCTGTGGCAGAGCCTGGCCGAGGGGAGCGCTCCGAACCTGCTGATCGAAGGGCTCGGGCTCGCCGTTTCGGCCCTCTTCCTGGCGGGGGTCTGTCTGGTGCGCACCGCGGTCTGCGGCGAAGAGAGGGAGCGGAGCGACATCGACCTGCTGCGCCGGATGCAGGAGGAGAACGAGACGTTTCTGCACGGCGTCACTCACGATCTGCGCACTCCGCTCACCGTCATTCTCGGACACGCCGAAATGCTGCAGGGGGAGATCGAGCGGGCGCGCCTTGGCGAGCTTTCGTCGCTGCATGTCGGGGCGATCCAGACCGCGGGGCTTCAGATCGACAGGATGATGGACGACCTGGTCGATCTGGCCCGCCTGGGCGGGGGTGAGATCGATCTGCACTGCCGGATGGTCGAGCTGGGCTCTTTCGTGGCCGACTTTCTGGCCCGCTCGGCGCCGGCGCTCGACGTGGGACGCATCGAGGTGCACATCCCCCCCGACCTCCCCGAGATTTTCGCCGACCCGCGCTACCTGGAGCGCTCACTGGTCAACCTCCTCTCCAACGCCCTCAAATACTCCGAAGCGCCCGCGCCGGTAACGATCCGGGCCGAGCGGCGCGGCGAGGAGGTGCTCGTTTCGGTCACCGATCGGGGCCGGGGGATCGCACCGGAGGACCAGTGCCACGTCTTCAGCCGCTTCTACCGGGCGCGAAACGCCGGCAAGAAGCGGGGGCTCGGCCTGGGGCTCTTCATCACCCGCTCCTTCGTCGAGGCGCACGGCGGGCGCATCTGGGTCCGCAGCGCACCGGGGGAGGGGAGCACCTTCTCGTTCTCGATCCCCATTTTTCAGGTCACCGACACTCGCCGCGACATCGATTGAACGCAAAAAAGGGGCCGCGGACGGCCCCTTCGCTCTTCACCCTAAACTTTGCGTTACTGCAGCCGCTTCTGAAGAAGCTCCTTCCCTTTTTCCACCAGCTTGTTGTTCTCTTCTCTGACTTTGCTGAAAAACTGGGCCGACTCCGAATCCCCGTCACTCTGGGCGTCCTGCTCGTATTGCATGCAGGTCTCGGCGGCCTGGGCCGCGTGGTAGAGGACGCTGATGAGGTCGTAATCCTTGTTTTTGAGAATTTCTTTTTGCATGAGTCTCCTCCGTTCGCGTTGAAGGGGTCGTTTTGCTTGGCAGTCTAGCAAAAAATCGCTGTTGTACAGCCAAGCCGAAAGGATCGTTCGGAGCACCGCCTAAAGGAGCGGCGCCCAATGTAAAAAGGATGGAAAAAGTCGTGATTTATAGTATGATCTCGGGCATTAATCTTCGCTGCCATCGAAATTAATCCGTTTTGCTCATGCCGTATGCGGTATGAGGCCGCAATCTGTCCGTTCGCTGCGGCCGTTCGCGGCGTGCCGACAGCAATCGTCAGTCCCAGGCCGATCAAGTGCCGAGGAGGGAGCATGTCTCTCAGTCGTTACCTCCCCCGGAGGTGGAAGGAAGGAAAGCTCAGTCTGCGGGTCACCATCCTCGCGGCGGTGCTCGGCGTCTCCTTCGTCAGCTTTCTCGTCGGGCACGCGCTGACCGCCGTCTATTTCACCGACATTCTGCGCACCAACGCCATCACCTTCTCCGAAATCCTCTCCTCCGAGATCAAGGACGACATCCTCGACCAGATGAAAGGAGGGATTCAGGACGCCTCCCATCTCGAAGAGGCCCTCGTCGGCAAGGCGGGGCAGCAGATTCGGATGCAGGTCCGCGTCTTCGGCCCCAACGACACGCAGCTCGGCGGAAGGCTGCACGCCCTGGTCGGGGACGAGCGGGATCTGCAGAGGCTTCAGGCCGAAGATTCGCTCACCCTCAAGCGTGGGGGCGACGTCGCGCAGATCCATTCGCTGCGAAGCTCCGAAGGGTGCATCGACTGCCATGTCGATGCGAAGGTGGGCGATCACCTCGGCTACATCAAGCTGAGCCAGAACCTGACGGCGCTGATCGGCGATCAGATTTTCGATCTCGTCTTTCTCTTCATCGTCCTGTCGCCGCTGCCCATCGTTTTGTCGATGATCATCGCGGCCCTCGTCAACCGTCGCATCCTGCACGCGACGGGGGTGCTGCACGCCCGAATCCGCGAGGCCAACAAGGTTTCGGATCTGGCTACTCTCGACCTCAAAGACGTCAACCTCGGCTTCTTCGAGCTCAACCGCATTTTGCAGCAGCTGCGAAAGCTGCTGCGCAAGATGCGGGCCGTCGCCGTCGACAAGGACATCCTCACCTTCGAGATCAAGCTGCTGGAGAAGTTCGTCATCACCTCGGACGTGGTCAAGGACTGGAAGGAGTACGTCGGACGGCTGCTGCTGGAGATCAACAAGATCATGCCGGCGCAGACCCTCTTTTCGATCTTCAAGATCGACGACGAGGTCTACGATCTCGACATCTTCTGGCGCGGGGTGCCGAGCGAGACGATGAAGGCGCGGATTACGCACATGATCACCAACATGCTCTCGGAGCACGCCGGCGATCTTCACCTGGTCGGGGTGACGATCAATCACAACGTCATCGACGGCACCGTGACGCTGACCGAAGAGGACTTCGACGAGATCTCCATCCAGACCAAGTCGCTCATCATGGACTCGCCGCGCATCGGCGGCGTCATCGGCATCGGCGTGCACGCCCTGAAGCAGAAGGACCCGACGATGTCGCTGGTGATCGACGGCATCCTGACGACGCTCCTCAACGTCGTCGGCTCGATCCGCGCCATCTACAAGTACACCCGCGAGCTCGAGTACTACGCGACTCGCGACCCCCTCACGCACCTGTACAACCAGCGCATGTTCTGGGAGCTCCTCTCCTACGAGGTGCTGCGCGCCAACCGCCGCGACTACACCTTTTCGATCCTCGTCATCGACTTCGACAACTTCAAGCTCATCAACGACAACTACGGCCATAAATTCGGCGACCAGTATCTGACCGAGGTCGCCATGCACATCAAGCGGGCGCTGCGCGACGGCGACATCCTCACCCGCTACGGCGGCGACGAGTTCGCCGTCATCCTCCCCGAGACCGGCGAAGGGCAGGGGTACGCCGCTGCGGAACGCATCCGCGACGAAGTCGAGAAGATGTCGCTGCCGACCCCCGACGGCGCGCGGGTCAAGGCGACGATCTCGGTCGGTCTGGCGGCCTACCCCGAGCACGGCAAGGACGTCAAGAGCCTCTTCGTGGTGGCCGACAACATGATGTACAAGGCCAAGAAGGACGGCAAGAACGCCATCGGCCGCCCCTGCGCCGAAGACCTCGTCGACATCTTCCGCAAGAACGAGGAGCGCAATTCGCTGGTCCTGCGCGCCCTGGACGACGAGGATCTGCTGCTACCCTATTTCCAGCCGATCATGGATATCGGCAAGGGGGAGATCGAGGTCCACGAGCTGCTGATGCGCGTCTTTCACGAGGGGCGCGTCGTTCCGGCCGGCGAATTTGTGGAGCGCGCCGAGGACCTGGGCGTCATGCACCGCCTCGACCTCATCCTCATCCGAAAGGCCTTCCAGCGCATCTACGAGGAGAAGTACACCGGCGTCCTCTTCGTCAACATCTCCCCAAAATCGCTCATCACGGGGCAGTTCATCCGCACCATCCGCGAGCTGGCGCAGCAGTACGAGGTTCTGCCGGAGAATATCGTCTTCGAGATCACCGAGCGCGAGACGGTCAAAAACATGAGCATGCTCGAGAAGTTCGTGGCCGAGCTGCAGCGCGAGGGGTTCCGCTTCGCGGTGGACGACTTCGGCTCGGGCTACTCGTCGTTCCAGTACATCAAGAGCTTCTCCATCGACTACCTGAAGATCAACGGCGATTTCATCGCCAACCTCCCGCACGACGCGACCTTCCGCGCCTTCGTCAAGAGTATGGTGACGCTGGCCAAGGAGCTGAAAATCAAGACGGTGGCCGAATTCGTCGAAACCGAAGAAGTTCTGCGGATCGCCTCGGATTTCGGCATCGACTACGCCCAGGGCTATCATGTGGGGCGCCCCGACGCCTGCTTCTGGCCGGAGGAAAAAGCGGTGGACCGCTCGAAGACGGCCGGCGGATGAGGGGTGTGCCGCCGCCCGTTCGGACATTCGTTAGAAAGGCGTTTTAAAATACTGGTTTAATACGATGATTCTGTGATAGGTTATCCCTGTTCGTGGGTACATCGAGGCGCGACGGTATTTTTTGCAGCAACGGACAATGGCGTCCGTGCGGCCCTTCGATACCAACACGGCTCCGGTCGGACCTGCCAGTGGCCGGTGCCCCAACTGAACGGGATGATACCATGGAGGCATTCAGATCATTGTACGTGTCCCTGGAGAAGGCCTTTTTCAACACCCTCACCCGCAAGATCTTCGGAAACCTCTTCTTCCTCCTGCTGATCCAGTTCGCCGCCATCGGCGTTCTTCTCTACGACGTGAACCAGCTGCGCGACATCGCCCTGCAGGCCGGGGGTGGGAGCGCCGCGCAGGCCGCCGCCGACGCCGCCTGGACGCACGGCATCGTTTTTCTGCTCCTCTCCCTCACCGGCTTCGTCTTTATCCTCTTCTTCCTGCGCCATCTCGTGGTGCGTCCGGTGCGCCACCTGACCGATCTGCTGAAGAAGCTCGCGGGGGACGAAGGGGACCTGTCGGTGCAGCTGTCGGTCAACACCGAAGATGAGCTGCGCACCCTGGCCGAGAGCTACAACGAGACGCTGTCGAGGCTGTGCGACATGTTCCATCAGCTGCGCGAAGCCGGACTCTCCGCCGCGGTCAGCACGGTGCGCGTCGCCGGTCAGGTGGGCGACGCCTCCAAGCACGCCAACGCCCAGGAAGAGCTCGCCAGCGACATCTTCGCCACGGGGCGCGAGACCCAGTCGGCCCACGGCGAGATTTCCGGCCGGGTGCTCAATCTCTGCTCCTCCACCTCGGACAACCTTGAGGCCGCCCGGCGCGCCCACGGCGAGTTGATGAAGGTCGGCGAAGCGATCGGTTCGATGACCGAGCTGATCACCCGCCATCACGAGGTCGTCACCACCCTCGGCTCCGAGTCGCGCAACATCGGCAAGATCGTCGCGACGATCCAGTCGATCTCCTCGCAGACCTCGCTGCTCGCGCTGAACGCAGCCGTCGAGGCGGCCCGGGCGGGGAGCGCGGGCAAGGGGTTCTCCATCGTCGCCGGAGAAGTGAAGAAGCTCGCCACCGACGTGCGCGCCGCCAGCGACGAGATCGAGAACAAGGTCTCCTCCATGATCGCCATGATCCAGCAGACGCTGGAGGATTCCTCGGCCATCGGGCGCCATGCCGAGATGACCGCGCAGGCGGTCTCCACCGCCAGCAGCGACTCGACCGCCATGATCCGCGATTTCAGCGAGAACGACGGGCAACTCCAGGGGATCACCGCCGCGGTGGAGGAGCTGACCGCCGCCAACGACGGCGTCGTTCACAAGATGACCGAGATCAACGAGTCGAGCCAGTCGGTGTCGCGCCTGATGAGCGAATCGTTCCGCTCGGCGCAGCAACTGCAGCAGACGACCGAGGCGATCATCCAGACGGTGGCGCTGTTCAAGACGGGCAAGGGGCGTCTCGAGGTTCTCTTCGACGCCGGGCGCGAATTCCAGCGCCGCATTCTGGAGGAGTTCCGTTCGATGCAGGGCGCCGGGATGAATCTTTTCGACCGCAACTACCGGCAAATCCCCGACACCGACCCTCCCAAGTACCGAACCAGCTACGACGAAGCCTTTGCCAAGCGCCTCCAGGGGGTTTTCGACAAAGTGCTCGAATCGCTCCCCGAGACGATCTACGCCATCGCTATCGACGTGAACGGCTATTCGCCGACCCACAACTCGCGCTTCGCGCAGCCGCTGACCGGAGACTACCAGCGCGATCTCGTCGGCAGCCGCGACAAGCGCATCTTCGCCGACACCACCGGCCTTCGGGTGGCGCGCAACCGCAAACCCCTGCTGCTGCAGACCTATCAGCGCGACACGGGCGAGATTCTGTGCGACCTCTCCTTTCCGCTGGTGATCGACGGTCAGCACTGGGGCGGGGCGCGCATCGGCTTCAACCCCGAGGCCGTCCTCAAGTAGGGCATTCGAACATCGCAGGCAAAAAGGCCTCTTCGCATCGGCGGGGAGGCCTTTTTGCCTGCGGCATCACGCGGGCCGAGAATCCGGCGTTTATGTGGCCCATCTCAGCTTAAATGAAAGCACACTCCCTTCTCCCACCCTTTCGACATGCTTTGACATTCAACCCTCCGGCGCAGAAAACTGCCCTCTTATCCTGTTTGTCTCGCTCCCACCAGGCAACTCCCATTGGCGGCGAGATATTCCCGGAAGAGATCGGGAAACTCGGAGACGACGGAATGTGCCACCGACTCGCGCGCCAGCAATACCTCGCTCCAACGCTGCACTTTCGGGAATCGATCGAGGAGCCCCATCGGCCGGATCGCCTCCAGCAGAGCGATGCGCGTGAAGGCCGGGGCGACGGCGGCGTCGATCAGGGCGAAGCTCGATCCGTTGAAGAACGGCCCGTCTGCGAGGGCCTCTTCCAGGCGACGCAGCTTCTCCTGCGCATCGGTGCGCCGCTGATCAAATTCGGCTTCGTCGCCGGCGAGATAGAGCCGATGGAGCACCCCGAAGAGCTCGGAGGAGAACTCGGCCCACGCCCGATTGAACGCCTTTTGCAGCGGGTCGGCGGGATGCAGCGTAGGTGGATGGACCTCGTCGAGGTACTCGCAGATAACCGCCGACTCGAAAAGAACCGATTCACCGACCTTCAGCACCGGCACCTTGCCGAGTGGTGAAATTTTCAGGAACCATTCCGGCTTGTCCTTCAGGTCGATGTAGGTGACGTCGTATTCGACCCTTTTTTCGTTCAGGAGGACGACCGCCCTCTGCACGTAGGGTCAGAGTTTGAAGCTGATCAATTCGGGTTTTTCGGCCATAGCATTCTCCTGTCCATTGGTTCTCCGTTTCCTCCCAAGTTTACCAGTACGCGTTCATCCTACACGGCTTGACGCAATTATCCCCAAGGAGGGACACTCCCCTGTTTAGGGAAATGGAAATAGGGGAGTGTCCCTCTTTTCCTCATCTGGTTTTTGCGGCGCGAACCACCACAGTTGATAGCCCGTAAACATCTGGGACAGCCCCCGATGGGGCCGGGGACAGTCCCGAGTTTACTCCATAGAAATAGCAGAAGGGCTTAAACTAGCGCCATTCGGGAGTGTCCCTCCTTTGAAATTGCCGGCTGCACGAAAGGACATATAGTTGAAGGATAATCTCTCGGTGAACCGAAAGGAGCGCATCATGGCGAAATACAGAAGGTTGTCGAAGGAGGAGGCGGTCGTCCTTCTGGTCGATCACCAGTCGGGCCTCGTCTCGTTGGTGCAGGACTTCTCCCCGGGCGAGTTCAAGAACAACATTTTGGCGCTTGCGGATATCGCGAAATTTTTCGAGCTGCCGACGATTCTCACCACCAGCTTCGAGGAGGGGCCGAACGGACCGATCCTCCCCGAGGTCAGGGATATCCTCCCCGATGCGCCCCTCATCGCCCGCCCCGGGCAGATCAACGCCTGGGACAATGAGGATTTCGTCCAGGCGGTGAAGGCTACAGGTCGCCGCCAACTGATCGTCGCCGGCATCGTCACCGACGTCTGCGTCGCCTTCCCCACTCTCTCGGCGCTGGAGGAGGGGTATGAGGTCTGCGTCGTCACGGACGCCTCGGGGACGTTCAACGAGACCGTCCGTCATGCCGCCTGGACGCGCATGACCGTCGCCGGCGCCCAGTTGATGAACTGGTTCAGCGTCGCCTGCGAACTGCACCGCGATTGGCGCAACGACGTCGAGGGGCTGGGGAGCCTCCTCTCCAATCACATCCCGGCGTACCGCAACCTGATCACGAGCTACAACGCCCGAAAAACGTGATCCGAGCAGGAGGGCGCTGAGAGCTTATGGATTCCCCGGAGAGGCGTTGTCCGTGCGCGTTGCCCCCAAAGCCGAGGGCCACCCCCGCGATCGGGGAGTGGCCCTCTTTTTTCGCCGTGCGGCAGATTCATCTCTTCTTGCGTCGCGGCGGCCGTCTGGCCGGCCCCTTCTGCGCGACCGGGGGCGGCGCAGGAGCTTGCCATCGCTGACTCAGAAAATAACCGACGAGAAAAACCGGTATGCCGAACATGAACATCCCCATGCCGACCTGCGCCATCTGGGCATGCCCGGCCAACGTGCCGACGATCTGCACGCCGAAGCCGATCACCGCCGAAACCAGGGCGGCATTTTTCAGGCGCTTCAGCCGTGGCACCCACTCTTCGGACAACGCGACGCCTGTCTTCTTCTCTGACGGTGAGCTCATTTCGTATCCTTTAGCGGTTCTTGAATGGATGGTCACTGCTTCCCAAAGGGCCTCGCCCTTTGCGGCGCTCCAGTATAGCCGATCTGCGGGGTGAACGGCAATCTGCGCCGAAGCGGGCGCATCACTCCGGCACGTTGGGGATCGTCGTCGTCTCGCCCTTGTGGTTGCACAGGGTGTATTCCCGCGCGTTCTTCCCCTGAATGAAGTAGTCGGGCATGAGCGGGATCTTGCCGATGTTGGTGGCGATGACGTGCATCGGCTGGGCCAGGCCGGTGGTGTGTCCGCGCAGGGCGTCGCGGATGAGCTCGGCGCCCTTCTCGACGGGAGTGCGGAAGTGATCGATCCCGGGGGCGGCCTCGCAGTAAAAGACGTAGTAGGGGCGGATGCGGGTCGCCAGAAGCTGCTGGTGCAGCGCGCGGAACGTCTCGACGTCGTCGTTGATCCCCTTGAGAAGGACCGCCTGATTGCCGACGTTGACGCCGCACGACAGCAGATCGAAGACGGCACGGGCGCTCTCCTCGGTCAGTTCCTTGGGGTGGTTGCACTGGGTGTTGATCCAGATCGGCACCTTGTGGTAGCCGCCGAGCACTTTTTTGAGCCCCGGTGTTATGCGCTGAGGCAGCACGATGGGGGTGCGGGTGCCGAAGCGGATCATCTCGACGTGGGGAAGCTCGCGCAGCTTGCGGATGAGATAGTCGATCTGCTCGTCGGAGAGGAGAAAAGGGTCGCCGCCGGTGACCAGGACGTCGCGCACCTCGGTGTGCTCGGCGATCCAGCGCAGCCCTTCGTCGACGTTGAAGTCGAGCGACAGGCTGCCGTCGACCACCAGCTCCTTGCGGAAGCAGTGCCGACAGTAGACGCCGCAGTTCTGGGTCACGGTAAAGGCGACGCGATCGGCATACTGGCGGGCGATGCTGTCGGGACGCTCCTCCTCGGTGGCGCGGTTCTCCTTCCAGACGAGATAGTCGTCCATCCCGTAGCGGTTTTGCCGCTCCAGCGGCGACGGGATGATCTGACGGCGCACCGGGCACTCCGGGTCGTCGGGGTCCATCAGCGCGGCGTAGTGCGGCGTCGCCCCCCAGGTCGTTTCGTTGGTGCGAAGCGTCTCTTCTTCGAGTGCGGTCAGGTTGACGTATTTCTTGACGCGCTCGATGGTGTTGACGAAATTTTTCAGTTGATCGCGCCAGATCTCTTCTTTTTCGCTGTAAGTCGCCATGCTCTTCCTTTCTCTCAAAGGGTTCAGGGGCGTAAAAAGTCCCCGAAAGCGTGCAGGGCGAGTGGATTTCGCGGATGGTTTCCGGGCGGGATCGGCACAGAGAAAAAAAGAGGGGAGATCTGCGCATCGAGAGACGATGCCGCAGGCCGGAAAAAGGCAGAGGGTCGCGCGTGCACGCGGTCAGGGGGATTTTACGGAAGACGGGGCCGCCCGCACCCGGCCTTGAAGCGAAGCGCTTCAATCCAGTGCTGCCCCAAAGAAAGAGGGTTCACCCCGGCCAGAACGGGCCTGACCGGTCCACCTCGATAAGCGGGTCTATGGTCGAAACGCTCGGGAAAAGCGCTGCCATAAGAAGTAGCCAACTTATCACACCCGGCGGGCCGGGTCAAACTCAAGGTGGAACGAAACTGTTCCCCTTGAGTGGAGTCGCGGATCACATGACAAGGGTGTCTGGCGCCGCGGACGGCCCGTGGAGCAACATTGGTGCTCCCGATGTCATTTCATTCTTGACACAAACAATAGACTTTTCTAAAAATAGAAAGAACGGAAATCATGGAGGTTAAAAGCGATGAGACTCTCGACCAAAAGCCGCTACGGGCTGCGGGCCCTTTTCGACATGGCGTACCACGCGGGGACGCTTCCGGCGCAGATCAAGGACATCTCCCGCCGGCAGGCGATCTCGCCGCGCTATCTTGAGCAGATCTTTCAGGATCTCAAAAAAGCGGGCCTTCTCAAGAGCAAGCGCGGGCCGCAAGGGGGGTATCAGCTCGCCCGCAAGCCTCACGAGATCACGGTGCGCGAGGTGGTCGAGGCGGCCGAGGGGCAGATGACCCTCGTCGACTGCTCCAAGGAGGAAGGGGGGCGCAAGAAGAAGTGCGAGTTCGACAACCAGTGCGTGACCCAGAGGGTTTGGAACGAGGCGTCTCGCCAGCTCAACGCCTATCTCGAATCGGTGACGCTGAAGGATCTGTGCGACGACGCCCGGGAGATGGGGCTTGAAAAAGAGCTCGATCATCGCTTCATGTATTTCATTTGAATTCAGGCAAAGAGGCGATGGGCTCTGGGCGATAGGTAAGGACCGGACCCTGGCCTCCTCTTAATGCAGGAGAGAAAGAATGCCGACGATTATCAGTGAAAACCCCCTGGGCCAAGTCTTCAATACCCCCCTGGTTCGACTGAACCGGCTGGTCGGCCCCGACTGCGCCGCCGTCTGGGGAAAGATGGAAGGGAGCAACCCCGGCGGAAGCGTCAAGGACCGCATCGCCCTGGCGATGATCGAGCAGGCCGAAAAGGACGGCTGCATCCGCCCCGGCGACGTCCTGGTCGAGCCGACGAGCGGCAACACCGGCATCGGCCTTTCGCTGGTGTGCGCCGTCAAGGGGTATCGCCTCATCCTGACCATGCCCGACACCATGAGCCACGAGCGGCGGCGCCTGCTCGGCGCCTACGGAGCCGAGCTCTTTCTGACCCCCGGCGCCCTGGGGATGCGCGGCGCCATCGAGAAGGCCGAAGAGATCGCCCGGGAGCGCAAGTGCTTCATGCCGCAGCAGTTCAAGAATCCGGCCAATCCCGCTGTTCACGAGGCGACGACCGGACCCGAGATCGTGCGGGCTCTCGACGGCAAGGTCGACGCCTTCGTCGCGGGCGTTGGCACCGGCGGAACGATTACCGGCGTCGGGCGCGTGCTGCGCCGCGACGTCCCCGAGGCCCTGGTCGTCGCCGTCGAGCCGGCCGACTCCCCCGTCCTGTCCGGCGGCGAGCCTGGCCCCCACAAGATCCAGGGGATCGGCGCGGGCTTCGTCCCCGACGTCCTCGACACCTCGGTCTACTCCGAGATCCTCACCGTCGCCAACGAAGACGCCCTGCGCACCGCCCGGCGCCTGGCGCGCGAAGAGGGGATTTTCGCGGGCATCTCCTCGGGCGCCAACGTCTTCGCCGCCCTGAAGGTCGCCCGCCGGCTCGGCGCGGGGAAGAACGTCGTGACGATGATCTGCGATACCGGCGAGCGCTACCTCTCGACGGGGATATACGACTGAGAGGCGGTAAGGGCAGCAGAGACAGGCTGAAGGTATTTAGGTAACCACCTAAACACCTGGGCCGGGGGACTTTCCTCCGGCCCTTTTTTCATCTTGAAGCGCCCGCGGCGCTGATGTATCCTCGTTGGATGAATTCCATGAACCTGGATGAAAAATACGAGAAACTGAAGGGACTTCTGCGCGAGATGGGGTCGGTCGTCGTCGCCTTTTCGGGCGGGGTCGATTCGACCTTTCTGCTGCGCACCGCCTGCGACGTCCTCGGCACTGACAGGGTCCTGGCCCTGACCGCCACCTCCCCCACCTATCCGCAGTTCGAGTTCGACGAGAGCCGCGCCCTGGCCGAGGCGATGGGGGCCCGGCAGGTGGTGGTGGAGAGCAACGAGCTGGAGATCCCCGGCTTCTCCGAGAACGACCGCACGCGCTGCTATCACTGCAAGAAGGAGCTCTTCTCGCTGTGCCGCGACAAGGCGCGCGAGCTCGGCTACGGGGCGATCCTCGACGGCTCCAACGCCGACGACGTGCACGATTTTCGCCCCGGGCGCGACGCGGCCAGAGAGCTGCAGGTGCGCTCTCCACTTCTGGAAGCGGATCTGAACAAAGAGGAGATCCGCACCCTGAGCCGGCGCCTGGGGCTTCCCACCTGGAGCAAGCAGCCCTTCGCCTGTCTCTCGTCGCGCTTCCCCTACGGGACGCAGATCACCCCCGAGAGGCTCGCTCAGATCGATCGGTGCGAGACTTTCCTGCGCCAGAGGGGCTTTCGCAATTATCGGGTGCGCTACCACGGCGAGACGGCCCGTATCGAAGTGGCCCCCGAAGAGATCCCCCGTTTTCTCGACGTCGCCCTGCGCGAGACCCTCGTCGCGGAGTTCAAGGCGGCGGGCTTCACCTACGTCGCCCTCGACCTGCAGGGGTACCGCACGGGGAGCATGAACGAATCGGACAATTAGGCGATAGGCGATAGGAATAATCCTCCCCGTAGCCCATAAGCCCTGGACTATTTTCCTCTTGCCCATAGCCCATAGCCCATAGCCCATAGCCCATAGCCTTGATTTTCCAGGAGGTTCCATGTATCAGCGCAACAGTGCTTTGCCGGCCGTCTGCTTTACCGCCGGGGTGATTGGTGCGCTCCTGGGCAGCCTCGCCCTGTGGGCGTGCGGCGTCTGGAATCTCACCGAGATGGCGGGAGTCGCTCTCGCGCCGGAGCTGACCGCCGCGTGGCTCTATCCGCGCCTGGTTTGGGGGGGGCTGTGGGGGCTCGTCTTCTGGCTCGCCGTCGCTTCGGTGCGCTCGCGCCGCCAATGGGCGCGCAAGGGGCTTCTTGTCAGCCTCCTGCCCACGGCGGTTCAGCTCTTCTACATCTTCCCCTACCAGACTGAACACGGCACGATGGGGATGGCGCTGGGGACGCTCACCCCTTTGTTCGTCCTCTTCTTCAACGCGGTGTGGGGCTTCGTCACCGCCCTGTCGGCCCGCCTGTTCTGGGGGCGGGGATGACGCCTCGCGGCTCCTTCCTTTTTTTATCCGCCCTTTTCCTCTTTTTTACCGCAATCTCCTGCACCGCTGCCGAGGAGCGCTCCGTCGAGGGAGTCGTCACCCGGGTCTTCGACGGCGACACCCTCGAGGTCGCCGGTGCCGGGCGGGTGCGCCTGCTCGGCATCGACGCCCCGGAATTCGAGGCGTCCGAGCGCGACCGCTTCTATCTTCGTCAGGGGATTTCCGAAGCGCGCCTGCGGCAGGTCGCCTTCGAGGGGCGCGGCTATGTCGTCGCCCTCGCCCAAGGGAAGCGGGTGCGCCTCGTCTTCGACGGCGAGCGGCGCGACCGCTACGGCCGCTTGCGCGCCCATGTGATCCTGCCCGACGGGCGCGATCTCAACCGTCTTCTGGTCGAGGGGGGATACGCCGCCGTCTATCGGCGCATCGACTTCGGGAAAAAGGAGGAGTACCTCGCCGCCGAGAGGGACGCGCGCTCGAAGCGTCTGGGGATGTGGGGAGAGTAAGGGGCGGCGAGCCGCGGCGCTGATCAGAAAAAGGTCAGCAGCATCCGCGTCCCCATGACCACCAAGAAGACGGCGAAGATCTTCTTCAGCTTCGCCACCGGCAGGCTGTGGGCGAGGCGCACCCCGAGGGGGGCGGTGCAGACGCTCGCCAGGGAGATCCCGATCAGCGCGTGAAGGTGAATGAAGCCGAAGGTGCCGGGCGGCAGCGCCGGAACAGCCAGACCGTTGAGGGCGTATCCGACCGTCCCCGCCACCGCGATGGGGAAGCCGATGGCCGCCGAGGTGCCGACGGCGTGGTGCATCGGCACGTTGCACCAGGTGAGAAAAGGGACCGAGAGACTGCCGCCGCCGATCCCCACCATGCTCGATACGCCGCCGATGACGTTCCCGGCGCCGAACATTCCCCCGAACCCGGGGAGGGTGCGCGAGGGGGTCGGGCGGATGTTGAGAAGCATCTGCACCGCCACATAGTAGACAAAACAGACGAAAAAGACGCTGAGAAACGGTGAGGAGAGCTGCGCCGCCACCCAGGCGCCGAAGAAGGTTCCGGTGAGGATGCCGGCCGCGATCGTGCGCACCACATGCCAGTTGACGGCCCCGCGGGCATGGTGCGCCCGGAAGCTCGACACCGAGGTGAAGACGATGCTCGCCAGCGAGGTCCCCAGGGCGAGGTGCAGGATGTAGGTCTCCGGAACCTGCTGGGCGGTGAAGACGAAAGTGAGCAGCGGCACGATGACGAGCCCGCCGCCGATGCCGAGAAGCCCCGCCAGAACCCCCGCGAAGGCCCCGGTGGCCAGATAGAGGAGCCAGAACGTCACAGGTCGACCTCCAGAGGGGGCTCGCGAAGGGCCGCGATCTGCTCGCGCAGCTGCAAAATGTGCTCGCCCCAGAAGCGGGGGGTGTTGAACCAGGGGAAGTGATGGGGGAAGGTCGGATCCCCCCAGCGCCTTGCGAGCCACGCGCTGAAGTGAAGGATGCGCAAGGTGCGAAGCGCCTCGATCAGGCGCAGCTCGCGAAGATCGAAGTCGAAGAATTCGTTGTACCCCTCCAGAAGCTCGGCCAGCAGGATCGTCTGGCGCCCCCGGTCGCCCGAGAGCATCATCCACAGGTCCTGCACCGCCGGCGCCATGCGCGCATCGTCCAGATCGACCAGGTTCGGCGCCTCCCCCCTCCACAGGATGTTCCCCGCGTGAAAATCGCCGTGCAGCCGGATCGGCCGCCCCGGACCCGCCATGATCTCGTCGATCGCCTGGAGCGCATCTTTGGTCAGGGCGTCGTAGTTGGCTTTGAATTCGGCAGGGACGAAGCGCTCGCCGATCAGCGCGGCGCTCTCGTAGCCGAAGGTGCGGCTGTCGAGGGCGGGGCGATGCCGGAAGGGGCGCACGGCGCCCACGGCGTGCAGGCGACCCAGAAGGCGCCCCAGGATCAGCAGGTGCTCGGGATTGTCGAGATCGGGGGCGTGCCCGCCGCGGCGCGGGTAGAGGGCGAAACGAAAGCCCTTGAAACCAAAGAGGCTCTCGCCGTCGGCGCTGCGAAGCGGAGCGACGACGGGGAGCTCGTGGGCGGCCAGCTCGAGGCAGAAGGCGTGCTCCTCGGCGATCTGCTCGTCGCTCCAGCGCTCGGGGCGGTAGAACTTGGCGATGAGCGGCTCGCCCTCCTCGATGCCGACCTGATAGACCCTGTTCTCGTAGCTGTTGAGGGTCAGAGTGCGGCAGTCGCAGACGTAGCCCAGGCTCTCCACCGCGTCCATGACGAAGCCGGGGGTGAGGGTCTGAAAGGGGTGCTCGGTCTCGGTGGTCATCCGCTCTTTCCTCTTCGCCACCCCGACACGGGGGACGCCAGGGAGGAAGCTAGCGCAAAATGATTCGTGGGACAACGGAATTCTTCGGACGCGCAGAACGGCAAAAGCCGGTCCCGGGGGAGGCACCCCGAACCGGCTTTTGCATTGTGCAGCCAAGGAGTATGAAGGAGGTTCTCGGGCCCGCCTGCCACAACAGGCCTTCGATGGTTCAGACTATAGCGTGTCGCGCCAAGCGCTTCCACGTGGAAGCGCGTATATTTTTCTCCCCCGATCCCCGTATCGCACATGTGGCTTCGCACAGTCGCCCTGCGGGCGGCGCTTTTGTTCCTTGCCGCCGAGACGTTCACGGGTAGAATGCACTCAGGCGGAATTGGATCTTTCTAATCTCAAATGAAAGGATTCCTCCATGCCGTCGAAAAAGGAGGAAGTCTATCGCATCGGGATTTCGGGCTCCTACGGTGGACTGAATCTGGGAGACGAGGCGATTCTCCAGGGGATCGTCACGCAGATCCGGGCGACCCTCCCCGCCGAGATCACGGTCTTTTCGCGAAACCCCGAAGACACCCTGCAAAGGCATGCGGTCGAGCGGGTGGTGGCGGTCCGCAAGCTCTCCAGAGACGAGATCCTGCCGGAGATCCGGCGCCTCGATCTGCTCGTGCTCGGGGGGGGCGGCATCCTCTTCGACGCGGAGGTTCACACCTATCTGCGCGAAGTCCTCCTCGCCGTCGAGTACAAGGTGCCGGTGATGCTCTACGCCGTCGGGGCCGGTCCCCTCAAAAACCCCAAGGCGCAGGAGCTGACCTGCCGCGCCCTCGAGGCGGTGGAGGCGATCACGGTGCGCGACCGCGAGTCGCGAAAGATTCTCGAAGAGACCGGCGTGCAGCGCGAGATCGTCGTCACCGCCGACCCCGCCCTCCTTCTCGAACCCGAGCCGCTGCCGCAGGGGGCGCTGGAGCGCGAAGATCTCACGGGCGAGAAGCTGATCGGCATGTCGGTGCGCGAGCCGGGAACGGCGGCCCCCGACCTGAGCGAAGAGCGCTACCACGAGTTGCTGGCCAATGCCGCCGACTTCATGATCGATCGCTTCGGCGCCGATGTCGTCCTGGTGCCGATGGAGCGCCAGGTCCTCGACATGCAGCACTGTCACGCCGTCGTCTCCAAGATGCTCAGGGCTCCGCATGCCAGGGTCCTCCGGGGACACTACAGCTCGGGGCAGATGCTCACGCTGGTGTCGCGCTTCGATTTCGTCGTCGGCATGCGGCTGCATTTTCTCATCTTCGCCGCTCTCGCCTCGGTCCCCTTCGTGGCGCTCCCCTACGCCTCCAAGGTCCGGGGATTTCTCGACGAGTTCAAAATCGAGGCGCCGCCTCTGAAGCTGGTCAACGCCGGGCGCCTCCTCGCCCACGTCGACCAGTGCTGGGATCAGCGGCGCGCGCTGCAGAACAAAATCCGCCGCCACCTTCCGGAGCTTCGCCGCAGAGCCCTGCAAAGCAACGACATCCTAGCCACCATCCTCGGCGTGGAGCGACGGGGATGAGCCCTCCACCCCTCTCGACGAAGGAGCCTCAACCAAGATGCCACCGCTGAGCCGCCCCTTGCTTCAACGACAGATCGCGCTGCCGCCGCGACAGGCGACCCTGGCGGCCGAGACCGACGTGCTGGTGGTGGGCGGCGGCCCCGCCGGCTTCGGTGCGGCCCTCGGCGCCGCCGAGGCCGGCGCCGACGTCATCGTCGCCGAGCGCTACGGATTTTTCGGGGGGAACGCTACCGCCGCCCTCGTCACCATTTTGATGTCGTACCACAGCGAGAACCACCGCGCCGAGTCGACGGGGGAGAACACGCTGCTGCCGACGGACCACGGGCGCGGCGAACCGATCGCCGCCGGCGTCCTCGAACGCTTCGTGGCGCGCCTGGTCAAGGCGGGGGGCGCCCTCGCGCCCTCCCTTCGCACCGGCTACACCGTCCCCTTCGACCCCGAGGTCTTCAAGTTCGTCATGATGGAGATGCTCGATCAGGCGGGGGTGAAGTTTTTGCTGCACGCGCTGGCGAGCGCCGTGCTCGGCGACGCGAAGCCCGAGGGGGTGGTGTTCGAGACCAAGTCGGGACCCGTCGCCGTGCGGGCGCGCTGCATCGTCGACTGCACCGGCGACGGCGACATCGCGGCGTACGCGGGCGCCCCTTTCGGCGTCGGGCGGGCCGACGGCCGCGTGCAGCCGGTGACGCTGATGTTTCGGATGGGGGAGTTCGAAAAGGAAGGCTTCGCCGCCTACGTCAAGGCGCATCCCGATCAGTGGCGGGGGGTGCACGGGCTGTGGGATCTGATCCGCCGGGCCACCGAGGCCGGCGAGCTCGACCTCCCCCGCGAGGATCTCCTCTTCTTCGCCACCCCCCACCCCCGTGAGATCAGCGTCAACAGCTCGCGCGTCGTCAAGGTGCGCGCAACCGATGTGTGGGATCTGACCGAGGCGGAGTTTCGCAGCCGCGTGCAGGTGCGGCAGATCGAGGCCTTCTTGAGGCGTTACGTGCCGGGATTCGAAAAGGCGTACCTGATTCAGAGCGGAGTGCAGGTGGGGGTGCGCGAGACGCGTCGCATCGCGGGGGAGTATGAGCTGAGCGCCGAGGACGTTTTGGAGGCGCGCAAGTTCGACGACGTCGTCGCGCGCTGCGCCTATCCGATGGACATCCACAACCCCACCGGGCGGGGAACGGTGCTGCAGCACCTGCCGCGCGGCGAGGCCTTCGACATCCCCCTGCGCTGTCTGATCCCGAAAGAGGTCGAGCACCTCGTCGTCGCCGGACGCTGCATCAGCGGCACCCACGAGGCGATGGCCTCGTACCGCATCATGCCGACGGCCATGGTGACGGGTCAGGCCGCCGGGGTCTGCGCCGCCCTGGCGGCCCGGCACAAGATCGCGCCGCGCCGCATCGAGGCGAAGGACGTGCAGAAGGTTCTCCTCGCGCAAGGGGCGAACCTGAGGGGGATCAGCGCTTGATGGCAGAATCCGGAAGCCGGGACTCTGATGTTACTCCATTGCCTCGTGCCCCGTGCCCATCGCCTGCCTTATTCGAATCCCCCCAGGTCGATGTGGTCGATCTCGTCGACCTCGATGAGCTTCTCGGCGTCGAGCAGGATGATCACCGTTTCCATCTTGGCCATCCCCTTCAAAAAGGGGTTCGACGCCCTTCCGCGAAGCCCGGGAGGGGGCTCGATGCGCTCGGGTGGGATGTCGGTGACCTCGTTGACCTTGTCGACGATCAGGCCGATGGAGCGCTCATCGATGCACACAACGATGATGCACGTCTCCTCGTCGTCCTCCTTGGCCGGCATGCGGAAGCGCGCTCGCATGTCCATGATGGGGATGACCTTGTCGCGCAGGTTGAGCACGCCGCGCACGTAGTCGGGCATGTCGGGGACATCGACGACCTTCTGTATGCCGATGATCTCGATCACATGGCCGATGCCGATGGCGAAATTCTCCTTGCCGAGCCGAAAGGTGAGGAACTTTCCGTCCAGAGAATCCTCGTCGTCGAGAAACGCGTCGTCGTGCATCGTGTTTCGGGGCTTTTCCATCGATTCCTCCCATGGATCGGGTGAACTGGTTCGAAAAAGCCATCGTAGAAGGGTGAGCGCCCCGTGTCCAGAAAAAACGCCCTGCCGAAGCGCCTGGCGTATGGGACGGGGCGGCGAGCCCGTGCGACACTAGTGCAGCGTCCTTCCGGCGCGTATCTCCTCGATCTCCATCGGATATTCTCTGGGGCTTTGCTGAAGAAACTCGTCGAGGGTCCACGGCGGCAGGGGGCCGGCAAGGGGGTAGCGGGCCGTGAACGTCTTCGCGAAGGCGGTGTGATAGCGGCTCATGGCGGCGAAATCGCGCGGAAAGGCTTCCTCGTCGACCCCCAGGAACGCCCCCTTCACCCGGGCGCGGGCGAGAATCTGCCGCCAGCGCTCGATGGGGACGACGCCGATCGATTCGACTCCGTGCGAGAAGAGTATCAGGCCGATCTCGTCGAAGGGATCGGATCTCTCCAGATACTCCTCCAGGATCCGGTCCATCGGCTCGGTCGGGAAGATCATCCAGAAGGGGACCGCCCCGACGCGCATCATCCAGTACGGCTCGAGCAGAAGGAACGATTCGCCCACCAGGCGATTGGCGACGATCCCTCTCTTGCGATACCACCAGCGGTAGAAATCGGCGACCAGGGGGCTCAAGTCCTGGGGCTGCTCGAAGGCGATGCGACGCACCCCGAAACCGTGCCGCGCGGCGAAACGCTCGATGTCGTCGCCCAGCGGTGCGGCGAATCCCCACTCGGCCTCCGCACGCTCGCCGTCGGGGGCAGGGGGGTCCCAGCGGCGACGGTAGGAGCCGTAGCGCCGCAGATACTCCTTCACCCGCTCGCTCCCCTCGAACAGGTCTTTGAAGTCGGCGCCGCCTGCGGCGCCGAACTGGAAGATGTGGCGCTCGCTGACCTCGGTCGTCGGCCATTTGAGGCGGCAGTCGAGCACGAATATGGTGCCGCCGGGCTCCAGGTTCTTCAGCAGGAAATGTTCGTAGTGGGGACCGAGGGTGAGGCGCTTGATGCGGAAGTAGGCGAGGACCCGACTCATGAGCAGATCCTGGACCGGATCGAGCATATGGTGGAGCTCGATATCAGGGTTGGCGTCGAGGAGTTGACGGGCGGGCTCGACGGACCAGGAGAGGTCCTGCCGGGGCTCGTCGGGGTGGACGCCGCTTCGGCGCACCGGGATCAGGTGGCTCTGGGGGAGCCAGGGTATCCCGAGCGCGGCGCACAGATGGACGGCGGCGCCGTTGGATGATCCGATCATCACGGCCGGATAGGGACGGGACGGATAGACGCCGGCGGCCCACTTGGAGAGTTTGTCGGCGCGGAAATGATGCAGCTTCTTCTGGCTGATTGTTTCGGTCGCGCCGCTGTATTGGTAAAATTTTTCGCGCCAGGGAACCGGAAGACGATTGATCCCCAGGCCGGCAAGGTTGACCAGCGGGGCAAACGGCTGCGGCAGGACGCCGATGTTGGCGTGACTCGATTCCTTGAGGTAGGTGCTGGTGGCCCTGAGCATCGAGGCGGTCGAGTCGAAATTCGCAACCCAGTTCTGGGGCATGATCATGCGGCGTAGCATGGCGTCACCTCCATTCAATGGACCAGGAAAGGGCTGATCACCCTGGCGAATTCAAGGGGCGCCGCGTAGTTGATCGTGTGGGCGGCGCCGGGGATGACCCTGAGATCCCCCTGGGGAAGGAGGGAGACGACCCTCTCGGCCCACTGCTGGGTGGCGATCGGGTCGCGCGATCCGCGCACCACGAGGGTGGGGGCCTCGACGTGCGGCAGGCGCTCCTCGATCGGATGGGAGAGGCAGTGGGCGATCGTCTCCCTGGCGACCCGGAAGCCGGCCCTGGAGTAATCGCGCACCATGAAAAGTCCGAGCGAATGCGGCTCGAGCGGTGAGTTGCGCACCAGGCGGCGAAACTGGGGCCACACCTCGCGCGCGCTCTCCTCTATCACCGGTCCCTGCAGGACGGCCCGGCGCAGCCGGTTCGGGTGGCGCACGGCGAGCTCGGCGATGATGTTGCACCCGTAGGAGTTCCCCACCAGGTTCGCCTGCTCGATCTCCATGGCGTCCATCCACCGGGCGAGAGCGTCGGCGAGCTCGTCCGTATCAAGTGCGTGACGCAGACCCGAGCTTCTGCCGTAGCCGGGCAGGTCGACGGCGAAGACCCTGAAATCCGAAGCGAGGCGCTCAAGGGTCGGCACCATGTAGCCGCTCGCCACCACCAGCCCCGGCACGAGGATCACCGTCGGCGCCCCCGGGGGGGACGTCTGGGCGGCGCGGGCGAAGATGGTCCATTCCCCCACCTCCCTGCGGACCCACTCCCAGTGATTTTCCTGCGACCTCAGCGCCATCCCGCAAGACTCCACTTCGGTCTGCACGATCGCATCCAGGCCGCAATTCCGATGCCGACCCCCGCGGCCGCCAGGCCGAACGCCTTGCGCGTCTTCGTCTCCTCGGGGCGCTGCCATCCCCCTCCGACGGTATTCCAGATCGTCATCGGCTCAAAGAGGTTGCCGTCGCCGGCAGGGGCCGAGCGCTCGGCGAAGTGGTCGCGGTCGACCTGCCGCGCTACCATCCTTTCTGCCAGCGCCGGGGCCACGGTGCGCATCGCCATGAGGGCGCGCCCGGCGTTGCCGACGGCGACCTCCCTGCGCGGAACCCGGATGAGGTTCATGATGGTGGTCGCCACCTGCTGCGGCGAGTAGACCGGATCCATCGGCTTGACGGCGCGCCCGGTGTAGTTGGCCGCGTGCTGGAAAAGGGGGGTGTCGATGGAGGCGGCCAGGACGGTGCAGACGTGGATGCCCGGGGCATCGCGAAGCTCCATGCGCAGGCTCTCGGAGAGGCCGTTGACGGCGAACTTGCTGGTGCTGTAGAGCCCGACGTAGGGGGAGCCGACCTTGCCGATCTGCGAGGAAACGTTGATCATCGTGCCGCTGCCCTGCTCGCGAAAATAAGGCAGAGCGGCCCGTGCTCCGTGCATGGTGCCGAAGAGGTTCGTCTCCAGGACGCGCCGGCACGCCTCGTAGGGGGTCTCCTCCAGGCGGCCGAAGAGGGTGACGGCCGCATTGTTCACCCACACGTCGATGCGCCCGAAATTCTCGATCGCCTGACGTGCGACGTGGTGCACCGCCTCCTGGTCGGTGACGTCGGCTGAGACGACAAACGCCCTGCCGCCGAGTTGCTCGCACTCGGTCGCCACATCCCGAAGGGCCTGCTCCCGCCGGGCAGTGAGCACCACCGTCGCGCCGTGGCGCGCCAGCATTAGCGCCGTGGCGCGGCCGATCCCGCTCGAAGCCCCGGTAATGACGACCACGCAATCTTCGATCTTCCGTTTCATGTTCGATCCTTTCGATAGAGAGCGGGATTTCTCTCGGCCCTGCCCGCTCGAAAGACCATTAATCAGAGCTGAATCTTCCAGCCAACTCTATAGAAAAAGATCCCTCTGTCAAATCGTGAAGAAGAAGCAAGTGGTTCAATTAAAAGAGGAATTTGATCGAAGCGGTGGGGCGGACGATCGAGGGAGCAGAAGAAGTAAGCGGGGATGGTCGTTGAAATGCTATGATACGAGGTCGTTGCAGCAGGGAGTTTAATTCAACGGATGAGCGCCGAAGGCGTTTGCCGGAAAGTGGGTTTCATGCAGATCTGGGTGGACGCCGACGCGTGTCCCAAAGTCATCAAGGACATCTTGTTTCGCGCCGCCGAGAGGGTGTCGGTGCCGCTGACGCTGGTGGCCAACATGCCGCTGCGCACGCCCCCCTCGCGGCTGATCCGCACCATCCGGGTGTCGTCGGGACTCGATGTGGCCGACAGCGAGATCGTGCGCCTTATGGGGGCGGGGGATCTGGTCGTCACCGCCGACATCCCGCTCGCCGCCCAGGCCATCGAGAAGGGGGGGCACGCCCTCGATCCGAGGGGGGAGCTCTACACCCGCGACAACATCGGGGAGCGTCTGGCGGTGCGCAACTTTCTCGACGAGCTGCGCGGCAGCGGCATCGAGACGGGGGGGCCTGCGGCCCTCAGCCAAGCCGACCGCCAGAGCTTCGCCAACGCCCTCGACAGGTTTCTGGCGCGCGCGGCGAAAGGATAGGTAGCGTGTAACTGTTCAGCATGGGGTCCCACCTCCCATGCCAAGGGACGCTTTTCGCCGTCCATGGCCGCTTGACTGGCGCCGTCCATGGCGCCAGACACCCTTTTCATGTGAGCCGCGACCCTACAAGGTGAATAGATACGGTCCGTAGGAATGGGCCGCGTCCGATCCGGTGCGGCCCGGCCGCCCGGGAACAGGTGCTACCCTTCTCCTGAACTAGCCGGCGATTTCTCGCCCAGAATCGCCTGGACCCGGCCGACCTGCCCGTCTTCGAGGCGCACCTTGATCCCCCGGGTGTGAACGGCGGCGCTGGTGAGGATCGCCCCGACGGTCCCTTCGGTGAGCTTCCCCGTGCGCTGGTCCTTCTTCAGGACGACGGCGACCTTGAGGCCGGGGCGGATATCCTTTCTGCTGCGGCCGTCCATGCGGGGCTATTCCTCCTCCTCTTCGGCGCCTTCCTCGACAGTCTCCTCGCTGGTCTCCTTCTCCTCGGCCTTGCGCTGCTTCTTCTCTTCCTTCTTGTTCTTTCTGGCCAGCTCCTTCTGCCGCTTCTCGAATCCGTAGTTCGGTTTTTTCGCCATCGGGCCTCTCTTTCTTGTCGGAGGGTTTTCGGATCAGAGCTTCAGTTCGCCGTGCCCCTGATAGAGCTCGTCGCGCAGCTTCGCCACCTCGGCGCTCTCGATGTATTCGTCAAAGGACATGACGCGGTCGATGATGCCGCCGGGGGTGATCTCCACGATGCGGTTGGCCACAGTGGAGACGAACTGGTGGTCGTGGGAGGAGAAGAGGACGACCTCGGGGTAGGCGATGAGCCCGTTGTTCAGGGCGGTGATCGACTCGAGGTCGAGGTGGCTCGTCGGCTCGTCGAAGATGAGGACGTTGGCGCCGCTGAGCATCATGCGCGCCAGCATGCAGCGCACCTTCTCGCCGCCGGAGAGGACCCGCGCCTTCTTCAGCGCTTCTTCGCCGGAGAAGAGCATCCGGCCGAGAAAGCCGCGGGCGAAGCTCTCCCCCTCGTTGGGGGCGAACTGGCGCAGCCACTCGATGAGGTTCAGGTCGTTGTCGAACCAGGCGCTGTTCTCGCGCGGAAAGGAGGCATGGCTGATCGTCACCCCCCAGCGGTAGCTCCCGGCGTCGGGCTCGATCCCCCCGGCGAGAATCTCGAAGAGGGTCGTCTTGGCCAGGGCGTTGCCCCCGACGAAGGCGATCTTGTCCCCCTTGTTCACCGTCAGGGTCAGATCGTCGAGGACGCGCACCCCCTCGATCGTTTTGGTGAGCCCCTTGACCTCGAGGATGATGTCGCCGCAGGGGCGCTCGGGCTTGAAGACGACGTAGGGGTACTTGCGCGAGGAGACCGGCATCTCTTCGACGGTGAGCTTTTCGAGGAGCTTCTTGCGCGAGGTCGCCTGCTTCGCCTTGGAGGCGTTGGAGCTGAAGCGCTGGATGAACTCCTTGAGCTCGTTGGCCTTGTCGGTGACGCGGCGGTTCTCGTCCTGCTTCTGCTTGAGGGCAAGCTGACTCGCCTCGTACCAGAAGTCGTAGTTGCCGACGTAGACCTGGATCTTGCCGAAGTCGATGTCGGCGACGTGGGTGCAGACCTGGTTCAGGAAGTGGCGGTCGTGGGAGACGACGATGACCGTGTTCTGAAAGCGGGAGAGAAAATCCTCCAGCCAGCCTATCGATTTGAGGTCGAGGTGGTTGGTCGGTTCGTCGAGCAGCAGGATGTCCGGGTTGCCGAAGAGGGCCTGGGCCAGAAGGACGCGCACCTTGTCCCCCGCTTCGAGCTCCTTCATCTTCTTATGGCGAAGCTCTTCGGGGATACCGAGACCGTTGAGCAGAACGGCGGCCTCCGATTCGGCCTCGTAGCCGTTCATCTCGGCGAACTCCGCTTCGAGCTCGCCGGAGCGTATGCCGTCCTCTTCGGTGAACTCTCCCTTGGCGTAGATCGCCTCGCGCTCGGCCATCACCTCGTAGAGCTTTTCGTGCCCCATGATGACGGTGTTGAAGACCGTCTCTTCGTCGAAGGCGAACTGGTCCTGGCGCAGCACCGCGATACGCTCTCCGGCGCCGACGGTGATCTCCCCCCTGTCCGGATCGACGTCGCCGGCGAGAATCTTCAGAAAGGTCGATTTGCCGGCGCCGTTGGCGCCGATGAGGCCGTAGCAGTTGCCCGGGGTGAACTTGATGTTCACATCTTTAAAAATGACCCGCTTGCCGTAGGCGAGGGCCACGTTGGATGCACTGATCATCTGCGTGAGATCCTTTGGCTGAAAAATAAAGACCACAGGATACCCTGTGGTCACATGAATCTTCTACCTATACCACTGCCGGTCCTCCCGCGGCAAATTTTTTCCCGCGCGCGCCTGTCGACGGCGATCATCGAACAGGAGGTGCGGCGGGGGGATTCACCTTCTATACTGAATGGAAACTCAAAAGAATCAGGAGGTATGCAATGAGCGAGACGACGGTGAAGACGCCGGTCATCGCAATGGTGGCGATGACCCGTGGGATGCTCGGTGCGGGGGCGGCTCTGCTCCTTGCCGACAAAATGAACGAAAAGCAGCGCAAGGCCGCAGGGTGGAGCCTCTTTGCCGTGGGGGCCGTGACGACGATACCCCTGGCGATGCTGGTGCTGGGGGGGAGACGCCCCGAGCGAAAGCCGATCGCCAAGTGGGTCTTCTGAACCGGACCCTCGACATGAAGAAGGGCCGGCGTTCGGCCGGCCCTCGGGGACATTCTGACTACATCTCGTTTTCAGCGTACTTCGGTACGGTGATCTCTTCCTCGAAGCGCCAAGTCTCCCTTTGACCGTCGACTTCGACTTCCAGGCCGTCGTTTCTGCACGTGATGACCCGGCCTTGCGTCTTGCGCGTCAGGTTGCGTACGTAACGCTCGTGCCCGTGGGTAACAGCCTGACAGACGTTGATCAACTCCTCGGACTTCATCTTCCGGCTCTCCTTTAAGGATGAGGAAAATACAAGGGCGATGACGTTTACGAGATTTTACATTTTTCGCGGAAAAGATCAATCGATTCCGGTGGGGGAAGCGGCGGGGGTGAAAAAGCCGAAAGCCTGACCGGGAGGAGGCGTCCCGATCAGGCTTTCGAGGGTTGGAGAGCTCACTACAGGAGAAGAAGAAGTTATCGCCGGCCCGCCTGCCACAACAGGCCTTTGATGGTTGAGACTATATCGCTCCGACGAAAGGATTTCCACGTGCACCCGCGTAAAAAATCCGTCGACTCAAGGCGATCGGCGTCTGTGCTTTTGTGCGGAGGGAAAAGGCGCGCCGCACCGGAAGCTATTTGGATGCCTCCACAAGTGAGGCGGCCTTGAATTCCCCCTCGATCCCCTGCTCCTCGAGCCACCGCTTGCAGCCGCCCCACCAGCTCGTGCGGTTGACCTTCTTGACGATCTGCCGGAACTCGAGTCCCAAATCGTAAGGTCCCCCGATCCCGGGGCGGAAGGCGCAGGCGTAGCCGTACATCCGTTTGGCGTCGTTGTCGAAGAGCTTCTCCAGCACCTTGCGTCCCGTCGGTTCGGTGAATGTCGTTCCGTACATGCGCTTCTCCGCTCATCGGGTGAAACCATAGGATATGATACCCCATGATATCCATGAGGGCGCCTCGACGCAAGGGCGAAGCGAAAAAAGACCCGTCCCCGCGTGGCTCTCAGGGTTTGGGATAGCAGAAAAAAAGCTGTGCGGGCAGAACGTTGAGGGGCTCGAAGCCGCGAACGACCGTCGGAAACGTCTGCTGCAGGTACGGAAAGACCGTGGGCGAGAACTGGTAGACGAGGAAGGCGCCGTCGGGTTGGAGGACTTCGCGGGTGGAGGTGAGGATGTCGCGGCGCACCTCGGCGTCCAGGGTGCTGAAGGGGATCCCCGAAATGACGTAGTCGGCGCGGTCGAGGCCCTCCTTCTGCAGAACACGGCTGATCTCGGCGGCCGAGCCGTGAACGATGCGCAGGCGGGGGTCGGGGTAGCTCTGGCGCAGAAAGTCGACGAAGTCGGGATTGAGCTCGAAAACGATCAGGGTCGCATCGGGGCGCATCCGGCGCAGGATCTCCTCGGTGATCGTGCCGACCCCCGGGCCGAACTCGACGATCACCCTGGCCTGCGTCCAGTCGACCGGTTTGAGGAGGCGGCGGATCAGAAAGCCGGAGCTGGGGATGAGCGAGCCGAGCATCCTCGGATGCATGAAGAAGTTCTTGGCAAACAGGGCGAGCTGTTCACGGCGCGATGAAACGTGCATCGATAAATCTCCCTTCACTGTCGAAAAACGGATCGGAAACGATCAAAAGGCGCCTATGGCCCTTGACTATCATAACCGATATTTTCGCCACGAAAAGGAGCGAGGCAGCAGAAGAGTCACTCCTTCATCGTTCGGGGCGCATCGAGGCGTCCCAGAATCTGCTTGAGCTCGGCAATCTCGCCGCGCAACTTCGAGATGTCGGTGTGCAGACACGCTTCGGACTGAAGGGCGATCGTCTCGATCTTTTCGAGCTGCTCGCTCTGCGACGACTCGGTCTGGGACTGGATGGCGTTGACGATGACGGCGATGAAGAGATTGAGCATCGTGAAGGTCATCACCATGATGAACGGGACGAAGAAGATCCAGGCGTAGGGGAACTCCTCCAGAATCGGCCGCACGATCCCCATCGACCAGCTCTCCAGCGTCATCACCTGAAAGAGGGTGTACATCGAGGCGCCGATGGTGCCGAACCACTCGGGGAACGCCGCCGAGAAGAGGTTGGTGGCGATGACGGCGGCCACGTAGAAGACGAGGATCAGCAGACAGCAGATGGAGCTCAGCCCCGGAATGGCGGTGAGCAGGGCCCGGACGACCGAGCGCATCTGCGGCGCCGCCGACACCAGGCGCAGCACGCGCAGGATGCGCAGGCTGCGCAGCACCGAGAAGGCCCCGGCCGCCGGGACCAGAGCGATCCCCACCACGATGAAGTCGAAGACGCGCCACGGATCGCGGAAAAAGCGCGACGGTCCCATGGCGACGAGGGCAAGGGAGATCTCGACGACGAAGATCGCCAGGCAGACGCGGTCGAGGCTGCCGAGAAATCCGCCGTACAGTGAGGTCGCGCGCGGGTCGGTCTCGAGCCCCAGCACGACGGCGTTGATGAGGATGACGATGATGATCGCCCGCTGCATGAAGCCCGATTCGAGCCAGGCGTGCAGCCGGGCTCGCCAATCGGCCTGTGGTCTGATCGCGACTGCTTCGGAGCCGTTCATTGTGATATCGATGTCCTTGGATGATCGTAGGTGATGTGTGCGGAAAATCGCAGAATATTTCCGGGACGTGGCTTTTCGAACCAACGCGGATCATACCAAAAGCGCGGGAAATTTTTCCACCCCTTTCGCCTTCGAAGCGCGCAGGAGGGGAGCGGGAGCGATCCTTGCCGGGGCGCGAAGGTGCGCTAGAGTATTCGGGTGCCGCCCGGAGAAGGAGTCGATAGATGCGCAAAATGTTGTGTCGCCTGACCGCAGGGGTACTCTTCGCCTTCCTCGCGGCCCCCGTCTACGGGGCGCACGGCGCGCAGGTCGAGCCCCCCTGGTCGCTTTTCGCCTACGGCGGGCAGTGGACCGATACGCGCTTCGTGCGCATCGTTTTTCGCGGCCAGACCGATTTCCAGAACGCCTACGTCTGGGTCGTGGGGGGCTCGCGAAACCTTTACGACGTCTGTCGCCATCTGCGGGTCGAGGGCGAGGTGAACACGGCCCGGAACACCGGGCGTCAGAACCATTCCGAGATCAACACCGCCTTCAGCCTGCGCTGGAGGACCTTCCCCTGGGACCGCTACGTCGACACCTCGTTGGCCTACGGCCTCGGGATCTCCCACGCCTTTGCGAGGCCTCCCATCGAGGAGGAGCCCGAGCGCCGGGCGACGCGCACCCTCATCTTCATGCCGACGGAGCTGACCTTCGCCCGGCCGCGCAGCCAAGGGTCGCCGTGGGAAGCGATGCTGCGCATCCACCACCGCTCCGGCGCCTTCGGCGTCTTCAAGGACGCCGGGGGCTCCAACTTCGTCTCGCTGGGGGTGCGCTACCGGTTTCATGAGTGGAGGGGATTCTGAAAGCCATGAAGATCCTGACAGGATTTTCAAATGGAGAGTGGTTTCCCCCCTTTGCAAAGGGGGGCTAGGGGGGATTTCTCGCTCGGCAGCAGGCAAATCCCCCTAAATCCCCCTTTGTCAAAGGGGGACTTCACGATCCATCATCCTCATCCCCCGGCGCCCCGATGACGAGATGGCGCTGCGGCTCGCGCCCGATGCTGTGCGCCGTCAGGCCGCGTCCGGCGATGAGGCGGTGCTGCATCCTGCGCAGCGCGGGGCGGCGCGGGGTCAGGGCGACCGTCTCCCCTTCGGCGAGGGCCTTCTCGATGGCGGCCTCGGTCTCGCGCACCATCTCGTGAACCTCCTCCCCCTCGATCCCCTCCACGACGTGAAAGGTGCGCTCCAGCAGGCGGCGTATCTCGTTGGCGGTGTTGCGCTTGATGTAGTGGATCGCCGCGCCGCTCCCCTCCACCATGCGCCGAAGGCGCAGATCATCGCTTCGCGAGCGTAGCGCCACAACGATGTCGGCCTGCTCGGCGCCGCCGACGGTGCGGGCGTTGAGGCGCAGGCTGCGGATCACCCGCTCGAGCAGATCGCGCGAGAGGGCATAGGGGTAGATGCGCGCCGGCCCGCGGTGCGAAGGCTCCTGTTGTGTCTCGGCGCCGGTGCGCCGCGGCGCCTCCTCCTCGTGTTCGCGGATCAGGATTTCCCCGTCTCCCCCCTGTTCGCGCCGCACTCCGCGCGGAGCGACGCCCCGAAGGATCGCGTCGACCGCGGTCGCCGTGTCGGAGTGAACGAGCACCTCGTCGCGCTCGACCATCTCCACCACGATCTCGAAGGTCGGCGGGGCGCGCCGCTCGCTCACCGTCTTGGTGGTGCGCCGCCGCCTGGCCTCCTCGTCGCTCAGGGTGACGGTCTGCACTCCGCCGACCAGATCGCTGAGGGTGGGGTTTTTGATGAGGTTCTCCAGGGTGTTTCCGTGGGCGGTGCCGATCAGCTGCACGCCGCGCTCGGCGATGGTGCGCGCCGCCGTCGCCTCGGCCTCGGTACCGATCTCGTCGACGATGATGACCTCGGGCATGTGGTTCTCCACCGCCTCGATCATGACGGCGTGCTGGCGCTCGACCCGCGGCACCTGCATCCGCCGCGCGGCGCCGATCCCCGGGTGGGGGATGTCGCCGTCGCCGGCGATCTCGTTGGAGGTGTCGATGACGATCACCCGCTTGTGCAGATCGTCGGCGAGGACCCGCGCCGTCTCGCGCAGCTTCGTTGTCTTGCCGACCCCCGGGCGCCCCAGAATCAGCAGGCTGCGCCCCGTCTCGATCAGATCGCGAAGAAGCTCTATCCCCCCGAAGACGGCCCTGCCGACCCGCAGCGTCAGCCCCACGATCTCCCCCTTGCGGTTGCGGATCGCCGAGATGCGGTGCAGAGTGCGCTCGATCCCCGCGCGGTTGTCGCCGCCGAACTCCCCCACCAGGGCGGTCACATGCGCCAGATCCTCCTGCGTGACCGGCCGATCCGACAGCGGGACGAGCGCGTCGGGGAAGCGCGCCTCGGGAATCCTCCCCAGATCCATCACCACCTCAAGAAGACTGTCGAGATCGCTTCGATGCAGCGCCCCCTGCAACTCGGCCGGCAGCGCCGCGACCAGCAGCAGGACATCGTGCGCCGACCCTGTTGTTCGCTCGTTCTTCATTCGTAAGCCTCGCAGCCCTGATAGTAAAGGCGATCGTGTATCGTGCGTCCCTCGTCGATTGTCCTTCCGCCGGCACTCCGAGTCAAGGCGCGTGACGAATTCCAGCCAGGACTCGCAATCCTTTTGTTCGCCCGCGCCGCATCTCGTGGTACTCTGTGCAGATATTCATCCAGGAGGAATCCCCATGTCGCAGACGCCGCAGCCGATCCGTCTCGAGGACTACCGTCCCCCCGCTTATCTGGTCGATGAGATCGATCTTCACTTCGATCTGGGTGAGCATGTCACCCTCGTGCGCGCGCTCCAGAAGGTCCGCCGCAATCCGGCGTCCCGGGGTGACGATACGCTGGAGCTTTTCGGGAGCGACATGACGCTGATTTCGCTCAAGGTCGACGGAAGGGCGCTGGAGCCCGGGGAGTATCATATCGAGGAAGAGGTGCTGCGCCTTTCGGGGCTTCCGCCGCGCTTCGAACTGGAGGTCGTCACCCGCATCGCTCCGGCGTCCAACACCGCGCTGGAGGGGCTCTATCTCTCCAGCGGCAACTTCTGCACCCAATGCGAGGCCGAGGGGTTTCGCCGGATCACCTGGTATCCCGACCGCCCCGACGTGCTGGCGCGCTTCACCACCACCCTCGCCGCCGATCGGGCGAAGTATCCGGTCCTGCTCTCCAACGGCAATCTGGAGGAGGCGGGGGAGCTCCCCGACGGGCGCCACTTCGCCCGCTGGCGAGACCCCTTCCCCAAGCCGTCCTATCTCTTCGCCCTGGTGGCGGGGAACCTGGTGAAGAAGGAGGACATCTTCGTCACCGCCTCGGGGCGCGAGGTGACGCTGCAGATCTGGACCGAGGAACGCAACCGCCACAAGTGCGACCACGCCCTGAAGTCGCTCAAGAGGGCGATGCGCTGGGACGAGCAGACCTACGGCCTCGAGTACGATCTCGACATCTACATGATCGTCGCGGTCGACGACTTCAACATGGGGGCGATGGAGAACAAGGGGCTCAACATCTTCAATTCCAAATACGTCCTCGCCTCCCCCGAGACTGCCACCGACGCCGACTACCAGGCGATCGAGGAGGTCGTCGGCCACGAGTACTTCCACAACTGGACCGGCAACCGCGTGACGTGCCGCGACTGGTTTCAGCTCTCCCTCAAGGAGGGGCTCACGGTCTTTCGCGACCAGGAGTTCGCCGCCGACATGACGAGCCGCTCGGTCAAGCGAATCGACGACGTTCGCCTGCTGCGAAACACCCAGTTCCCCGAAGACGCCGGCCCCACCGCCCACCCGGTGCGCCCCGCCTCGTACGTGGAGATCAACAACTTCTACACCGCCACCGTCTACAACAAGGGGGCCGAGGTCATCCGCATGTATCAGGCCCTTCTGGGGCGCGACGGCTTTCGCAAGGGGCTGCGCCTCTACCTGGAGCGCCACGACGGCGAGGCGGTCACCACCGACGACTTCGCCGCAGCCATGGCCGAGGCGGGGGGAATCGACCTTGCGCAGTTCAAGCTCTGGTACAGCCAGGCCGGCACTCCGCGCATCGACGTCTCGCGCCGTTGGAATCCCGCCGAGGGGACGCTGACTCTGACGGTGCGCCAGAGCTGCCCCTCGACCCCCGGGCAGGAGCAAAAGGAGCCGTTTCACATCCCCTTCGCCGTGGGGCTCCTCGACGAGCAGGGGAACGATCTGCCGCTGCGGCTGCAAGGCGAAGAGGCGCCGTCGCCCGGCGCGACCCGCGTTCTGGAGCTTCGCCGCGCCGAGGAGGACTTCGTCTTCGCGGGACTTTCCCGGCAGCCCGTCCCCTCGCTTCTTCGCGGCTTTTCGGCCCCCGTTGTGCTGAAGAGCGATCTGTCCGAAGAGGATCTCGCCTTTTTGCTGGGCCGCGACAGCGATCCCTTCAACCGCTGGGAAGCGGGGCAGCAACTCGCCGCCAGGGTGTTGCTGCGCGGCGTCGAGGCGCTGCAAGGCGGAGGCGAACCGGCGTGCGCCCCCCTTTTTCAGGACGCCTTCGCCCGCACCCTCGCCGACCGGCAGGCCGATCCCGCCCTGGTGGCGCAGGCGCTGACGCTGCCGACCGAGACGTATCTGGCCGAGCAGATGAGCGAGGCCGACCCCGAGGCGGTGCACGACAGCCGCGAGGCGCTGCGCCGCGCACTGTCGGGGGTGCTGCGCGAGACGTTCCTGCAGGTTTACGAGGCGAACCGGGTTCAGGGGGAGTACCGCTCCGACCCTGTCTCGGCGGGGCGCCGCGCCCTGCGAAACCTTTGCCTCGCGTACCTGGCCGCGCCGCA
>JBJHBH010000002.1:0-67566 GCA_050485365.1 Desulfuromonadales bacterium
ATCCGGGTGCGCTCGTCGTCAATGACGCCGTAGCGCAGATCGTCGGAGGCATCGATAGGGCGGCGATGATAACGGTCGTAAATCAGGGCGTGGCGGGGGGTGCCGAGCCACCACAGCGGCTCGCGGTGATGGTCGTGAAGGGCAATGGCGTAGTCAGAGCTCCCCGTGGTGATGCGGTGGCTCTCCTGCTCCAGGTTGTTGCGGTCGCGGTTCAGATGCCACGTCAGGCGCAGCCGGTCGCGCCGCCCCCCTCCGAACAGACGCACCCTCTCGCGGTCGGAAACGAGAGCCGCGTTTCCGAGGCTGTGAAAGCCGGGATCGACGACGGAATTCTCCACGCCGATGTGCCATTCGACGGGGCGCGCGCTCTGTCGGCGCATCACCGAGCCGTATCGGGCGAGGAAGGTCGCCGCCGTGCCTTGCTGCGCATCCCAGACCGGACCGTCGTCATAGCGGCTGGCGGCGAATTCACCGCGCAGCAGCAGCTTGGAGCCGACTTCGGCCTCTGCCGCCATGCTCCAGGCTTCCCCTTTTTGCGGAGCCTGCGGGCCGGGGCGCGTTCCGCCCACCAAGCCGGCGCTCAGCCGAAGCTGCACCGCGCCTTTCTCCAGTGGCGTGATCTCCCCCAGGATGCCGCCGAGACGGTTCTCGCCGTTGGAGAGCCCCAGCGCATCGCCTTCGATCGTCTCGGCCTCGCTCTGCAGGACGAAGCCTGAGATGAGCACCTTGCGCGGTTCCCCCTCCAGATGCAGGGAGAACCCCTGGCGCGCCGTATCGCTCAGCAAAAGCCCCTCTGCCGGCACGCTCTGCAGGCCGACCTGCAGGCGCAGCGGCCCCGAGTCGCCCACCATCTGAAAGCGGCTCAGGTCGACGGGGAGCGGTTCGGGCTCGCGGCGCACGAACCATTCGAGCTCCTGCGCCAGGGAGAGGCGCCCTCCATCGGGAGACGCCAGTTCTGGGCCGGGGTGAAGCGCCCCCCCGGGCGACGAGACGAACCATCCGGTATTTGCGACGGCTGCGGCGGGCGACACGAGCGGCAGCGCCAGTAGAAGAAGGAGAAAAGGGACCAGAGGCATGAAATCCTTCGACCTAAAGGGATTAGAAACAAAAGTTTCAGCAATTTCAGGTACTTACTCTAGCAGATCGCTTCGGCCGAGGGAAGCGGATTCGGATTAGATCCTCTCTATCGGAGCCTTCTCAGAACCTGGTTCCAAATATCCTTTGACTTCGTCCCGCAACCTGTGATACCCAATCCCATCGAAGGAGTCAGGCGACCATGCACATGAGCAGCAGCGCGATCATCACTGCAGCAGCACGAGCGGCCAACGCGGCCGCCGCGCCCGCGCGCGCGCTCTACGCCCGTCGCCTTTGGGAGAGCTAGACGATCCCTCACGCATCACGTGATCAAGGCCATGGGCGAAGCGTCCATGGCCTTTTTGCATCCTGAGAGCCGTCATCGTCCGGAAGGGACGATCTATTCAATCAGACAAAACGGGGAGAAATGGTATGCGCAACAACATCGTGCACATCGGGGCGGGGGAGCTGACCTACGAGATCCGCGCCATCGTCGAGATCGCCGAAAAGCTCAAGCGCCTCGGCATCAAGACGAACATGGAGAACATCGGCGATCCGGTCGCCAAGGGGGAGGCGATTCCCGACTGGATGAAGCAGATCGTCGCCGAGCTGGCGATGAAGGACTGCTCCTACGGGTACTGTCCGACCAAAGGGGTGCTCGAGACACGCGAGTTTCTCGCCGAGCTGACCAACAAGCGCGGCAAGACCCAGATCACCGCCGACGACATCATCTTCTTCAACGGCCTGGGCGACGCCATCCAGAAGGTCTACGGCTTTCTGCGCCGCGAGGCCCGCGTCATCGGCCCCTCGCCGACCTACTCGACCCACTCCTCGGCCGAGGCGGCCCACGCAGGGCAAAAACCCGTCTCGTACCGCCTCGACCCCGACAACAACTGGTACCCCGACCTGGACGACCTGCGCCTGTCGGTGAAGTACAATCCGGCCATCTCGGGCATCCTCATCATCAATCCGGACAACCCCACCGGCGCCGTCTACCCCGAGCGGATCCTGACGGAAATGATCGCCATCGCCAAGGAGTACGACCTCTTCATCATCAGCGACGAGATCTACCACAACATTGTCTACAACGGGCAATCGACCAAGCCGATCTCGGACCTGATCGGCGACGTGCCGGCCATCGCCATGAAGGGGATCAGCAAGGAGGCCCCCTGGCCCGGCGCGCGCTGCGGGTGGATCGAGGTCTACAACGCCGACAAGGATCCGATGTTCAAGCAGTACGTGGCGAGCATCCTCAACTCCAAGATGGTCGAGGTCTGCTCCACCACGCTGCCGCAAAAGGCGATCCCCCCCATCATGAGCCACCCCCAGTACCCGATCTATCTGGAGGAGCGCAAGGCGCGCTACGAGAAGTTCTCGAACATCGCCTACGAGATCCTCAAGGAGGTCCCCGGCATCAAGGTCAACCGCACCAACGGCGCCTTCTACATGTCGATCGTCTTCGAGAAGGGGAAGCTTACGGCGACCCAGACCCTGCCGGTCGAGATCCCCGAGGTCCGCTCCCTGGTCGAGGGGCTGGTGAGTGATCCGGCGATGTCCCTCGACAAGCGCTTCGTCTACTATCTGCTCGCCTCGACGGGGATCTGCGTCGTCCCCATCTCGTCGTTCTGCACCCCGGAGCTCGGCTTCCGCATCACCCTTCTGGAGCGCAACGAAGAGGAATTCACGAAGATCTTCCGCAACATTGCGGAGAGCATCACGCGCTATCTCAACTCCTGACGCGAAAAGCCGGCCTCCGGGCCGGCTTTTTTCGTTCGATTCAGCTTCAGCAATCTGAATCGAACGCGGATAAAATCTGATGCGCGCGGATCAAAATCTGATCTCAAGACCCTAGACCCTGAAATCGAATTTTTTATCAGAGCCTTTTCCGCGAAAAGCGCGATCCATTTCCCTCCCTCGATTGAGGGACGGAAGTCATGTGTAATGTAAACTTTCATGCTATTCTTTTGCGATGACGACTCTGATCAAACCACATCTTGAAACCCCCGTCGCCTCCTACGACGATCTCATCGCCTATCTGCGTCGGGGCGCCCGCCCCGAGCCCGAGTGGGGGATCGGCACCGAAATGGAGAAGCTCGTCGTCGACGCCGACAGCGGCGAGGCGGCCGGGTTCGACCGCATCGAGGCGCTGCTGCAGCGTCTCGAAGGGTCGGGCGCCCTGCGGGGGGTGCGCGAATCCGGCAGGCTCATCGCCCTGTACGGCGAAAAGTCGTCTGTGACTCTCGAGCCCGGAGGGCAGCTCGAGCTCTCCGGGGCGCTGTGCCGCGACGTGCACTGCTCGCACAGAGACCTCTCGCGACACATCGCCCAAGTGGTGACCGAGGGCGCCCCCCTGGGTCTACGATTCCTAGGCCTCGGGGTGCACCCCTTCACTCCCCTGGACGCGGTGGCGTGGATCCCCAAGTCGCGCTACGGCATCATGGGGCCGTACATGACGCGAACCGGCGACATGGGGCAGCGGATGATGAAGCTCACCGCCGGGCTGCAGGTCAATCTCGATTTCTCGGACGAGGCCGACTGCATCGACAAGATGCGCCTGTGCCTCCTTCTCTCTCCGCTTCTGTACGCCCTCTTCGCCAATTCACCCCTCATGGAAGGGGCCCCCACCGGCTTTCTCTCAACCCGGGGTGAGATCTGGCGCCGCACCGATCCGGACCGCACGGGTCTTCTGCCGCAGCTCTTCGCCCCCGACGCCGGCTTCGCCACCTACGTCGACTACGCCCTCGACGTGCCGATGTATTTCGTCGTGCGCGAGGGGCGCTTTGTCGACTTCACCCGCGAGCCCGTCCCCTTCCGCCGCTACCTCGCCCAGGGGTACGCCGGAGCCCGCGCGACACTGGGGGACTGGGACCTTCACCTCTCGACCCTCTTTCCCGAGGTGCGCCTGCGGCCCCAGATCGAGGCGCGCTGCGTCGACAGCCTTCCGCCGCACCTCACCCTCTCGGTGACGGCGCTCCTCAAGGGGCTGCTCTATGACGGGGATTCGCGAAAGGCGCTGCGACAACTCCTGGGAGGCGTCGATCCGGCCGCCCTCGAGGAGGCCTATCGGCTCTCGTGGCGCCTCGGGCTGAAGACCCCGTTCGGGGGGCGCACCTTGCGCGAGGTCGCCGTCGAGGCGCTCGCCCTCGCCCGCTCCGGCCTCGTCCGCCAGGGGAAAAAGGACGAGAGGGGCCTCGACGAGACGATCTACCTCGACGGCATCGCCGAAATCGCCCAAAGCGGCGTCACCCTCGCCGAGCGCCTTCTGGCGCGCTGGAAGGGGTCGGGAGACGAGAAGCTCGCCGCCCTCATCGATCACTGCGGCTACCGCTAAAAATTCACGGCGCCAACTTCCGTCCTCCGTCTCCTGCCTTCAGACCGTATCGTGCGACCGCAAAAAGGTGATGTAGTCGGCGGAGAGCCGGTGCGCCTCGGCCCCCCGAACGATCTTCTCCAGGTAGTCGCGCCGCGGCTTCAGGCCGCTGCGGTACTTGGCCGCGCGATAGGTGACGCAGTCGAGCTCTCCCTTGGAGGTCTGCACCACGACCGGCGCCCTTCTGTAGTGCCCCTTGTCGACCTCCTCGTAGACGTCGAGATTGTCCAGACTCGTCTCCGGAACGTCCCAGACAACCCCCTCCACGGCATTCCCCCGATCATCCTGCAGATCGGCCATCCCGCTTCCGTCCTGCGCCGGCTTGTGAAACGCCAGGCGGAAATTGCGCACCTTCCCTGTGGCCACCTTCTCGAACTCAACGTTGCGCGACCCGAGATTCTCGATGTCCATGTTGTCGGCATAGGCGAAATAGAGCATGGGGCCTCCTTTCCTGCGACTCTCGATCTGCCTGTTCTTCCCTGCCTTCCATTGTAGCGCGCTTCGGGGCGCTGTCCCCGCCGCCCTTGAAAACCGTGTCGCGACCTGCTTCAATTAATACAGATATTTACGAGGGCCAAAACCGTTGTAATCGTTCACAGCCGGCCACCGAAAAGCGAAGAACCCCGCACCAGAAAGGAGATCCCGCCATGGAGCCTCTCAACGAGGACCTCGCCCGCCGATCGATCGACACCATCCGCCTGCTGGCGGCCGACGCGGTGGAGAAGGCCGCCTCCGGTCATCCCGGCACCCCGATGGAAGCCGCGCCCGTCGGCTATCTCCTCTTCACCCGCCACCTTCGCCACAACCCGGCCAACCCCGGCTGGCCCGGGCGGGACCGTTTCATCCTGTCGTGCGGGCACGCCTCGATGCTGCTGTACAGCCTGCTGCACCTGACCGGGTACGATCTGCCGATGGAGGAGCTCGAAAACTTCCGGCAGCTCGGCAGCCGCACCCCCGGACACCCCGAATACGGCGATACGCCGGGGGTCGAGACGACCACGGGTCCTCTGGGGCAGGGATTCTCCGTCGCCGTGGGGATGGCGATGGGGGCGCGCTATCTCTCGGAGCATATCGACACAGAGCTCTTCGACTACCGCATCTACGCCCTGTGCTCCGACGGCGACCTCATGGAAGGGGTCGCCTCCGAGGCGGCCTCGCTCGCCGGACACCTTCGCCTCGGCAACCTGATCGCCGTCTATCTCGACAACCTCATCACCATCGAGGGAGAGACGCGCCTCGCCTTCAGCGAGGAGGTCGCGACGCGCTTTCTCGCCTACGGCTGGCACGTCGAGCGGGTCGAGGGGGACAACCTGCTCGACATCGAACCAGCGCTGGAGCGGGCCAAGCGAGACCCCCGCCCTTCTCTCCTCATCGCCCGCACCCACATCGCCGAAGGGTCTCCGAACAAACGCGGACTCGCCGAGACCCACGGCGCGCCGCTGGGAGCCGAAGAGATCCGCGCCATCAAAGAGCTCCTCGGCCGCGACCCCGACCGCAATTTCGTCGTCCCCGACGAGGTGCGCGACCACATGCGCGAGGCCCTCGGGCGTGGAAAATCTATGGAGAACGCCTGGCGCGAGCGCTTCGAGACGGTGCGCTCCGCGCCGACCTCCCCCTTGGTGCCGTGGCTTCAGATGACCGAGGGACTTCCGGACGGCTGGAGCGCCAACCTCCCCGCCTTTTCCCCCGAGGACGGCCCGCTGCCGACCCGCAAAGCGAGCGGCATCGTCCTCAACGCCCTCGCCGCCCGCCTCCCCCTGCTGATGGGGGGCTCGGCCGATCTCGCTCCGTCGGTGAACACCGAGCTGAAGGGAGAAGCGTCCTTCGAGCCGTATCGCAGCGGGCGCACCATCCACTTCGGGGTGCGCGAGCATGCCATGGGAGCCGCCCTGAACGGACTGGCCCACACCCCAGGCGTCATCCCCTTCGGAGGCACCTTCCTCATCTTCTCCGACTACATGCGCCCCGCCATCCGCCTCGCCGCCCTGATGGGGATCGCGCCGATCTACGTCTTCACCCACGACTCCATCGCTCTCGGCGAAGACGGCCCTACGCACCAGCCCGTCGAACACCTGGCGTCGCTGCGGGCGATTCCGAACCTCACCGTCATCCGCCCCTGCGACGCCAACGAGACGGCCGAGGCGTGGCGCCTGGCCGTCGAGAACCGCCGCGGCCCCACCGCCATCGTCCTTTCGCGCCAGAATCTCCCCGTGCTCGACCGTGCACGCTTCGCTGCCGCCGACGGGGTGCGACGAGGAGGGTACGTCCTCGCCCCCGAAGAAGGTGAGCTGCGCGCCGTCCTCATCGCCACGGGCGCCGAAATCCACCCCGCTCTGGCCGCCCGAGAGGCGCTGCAACGTCAGGGCATCGGCACACGGGTCGTCTCCCTGCCGAGCTGGGAGATCTTCGACGCCCAGCCCGAGGGTTACCGCCGCGACGTCATCCCCCCCGACTGCAGCGCCCGCGTCGCCGTCGAGGCCGCGTCCCCCATGGGGTGGGAACGCTACACAGGCGAGCGCGGCGCCGTCATCGCACTGGAGAGCTTCGGCGCGAGCGCGCCGGGCGGGACGCTCCTTCGGCACTTCGGATTCACACCAGAGAGGATCGTCTCCACAGTGCTGACACTGCTTGACGATCAATAGGAAAGGCGGAAGAGCGGTTCACTCTTCCGCACAGAACCCCCCATTTGACATGATACGTTTTCGCTATAGATTTGGTAGTAGATCAATGCCGTTTCGCAGATAAGCATTCGATTTATCGCGCAAACCTAAACGAAAAAAGAGTGAGGTCACGATGAAAAGGATAAGCATATTCGTCGCTCTGTTCTTCGTCCTCGGCCTGATGACGGCGGGGATGAGCGTGGCGGCTGGTGAGTACCGCAGCGCACAACAGGCGGGTCAGTTCGACGGCATGGAAGATATCAGCACCTTCTCGCTGCAGGATCGGCACGGACAGAGCCTGGGCGAGATCGAGATGGTCCTGATCGACGTCGAGCGGGGTCAGGTCGGGTACATCGTCGCCGAATCCGCAGCCGGTGAAACCCATGTCATTCCCTGGCAGGCCCTCAGCATCGATCCGCAGGATCAGACCGTAACTCTGGGGATGGACGCCGCCCAGTTCCGTCAGGCGCCCACCGGAGACGCGCAGATGGTCCAAGATCCTGCACAGGCCGAGCGGCTCCATGAATTCTACGGCGTCGGCCCCTACTGGGAAGAAGACGAGGCCCGTCTGCTCTCACCGGAACCCCGCCCCGCCACCCCGAGACACAGGGAAGTTCCTCCGGTTCGATCAATCAACTGACTGTCCTCTGATGATAATGAGGCTGTGCCCCATCAGAGCTAGCCCCATTTGAAGCATTAAAAAAGCCGGACCCCGAAGGGTCCGGCTGATTTCATCACAAGATGAATCTGTAATTAGAAGTCGATCTGCCACTTGGCGCCAGCGAAGTAGGCGTCGCGGCCGCCTCCGTGAAGACCCGCGACGACCCCAGCAGCGGCGCGGGGCGAGGTGTTGTAGTAGGCGAATTCAGGAACCACCGTGAAGCCCTTGGCAAGGCGAACGGGGTAGTTGACGAAAGCCATCCATTTGTCGCGGTCGCTGCTTTGACCCTCGGGCTTGTCATAGGCGTAAGCGCCGCCGACATTGGCGCCGAAAGCGTTGACGGCAAGAGAGCCGCCTGCGTTAAAGACGTTCCTGCGGTTGGTAGGCTCGAAAATGGGAGCACCTTCGCCGCGGTTCAGGAGAAACGCACCGGCGTTC
Organism: Desulfuromonadales bacterium; assembly: GCA_050485365.1. GTDB lineage: Bacteria > Desulfobacterota > Desulfuromonadia > Desulfuromonadales > JACZKF01 > JARFUG01. Next base: position 8,204 of record JBJHBH010000002.1, read on the forward strand.
TGCCCCGCGTGGGCGGTTACGGCGACTTTAGCGACGCCAAGGTCGATGTTGCTGATGATGTAGGCCATCCCAGCGACGACATCGAAATCATTCCGCTCGTACCAGAGGCCGGTGACGCCCACGTTGTAGTCGAACCCGTCGACCTTGTTGGCGAAACCGACGACCAGTTGCGGCATGTAGACGTTGTTGTCATCACCGGAGGTGCTGATCGGGTCAGGCAGGTTCGCGGCAGTAGGGATGCCTGTAGGTGCATTCGGGTCCATACCAGCGAAGTAGAAGCCGTTGTCCATGGTGTAGCGAAGTTGGGCGCGGCGGCTGGAGTAGGGGACACCGTAGCCATACCCGCCTGCATCGTCGAGAACGACGCTGGGGAGGAGATAGTTGTAGGGGGTTTCGGCCTGCCCGACGAGGAGGGTGCCGGCGTCAAACTTGTAGGTACCGTAGAGGAGGCGCACATTGACGCCGGTACCGAATTCGACATGACCGCCGAGGGGACCATCGGAGGCGCGCATCCCCAAACGGCTGTTCCCCTGAAGCCTGAAGCGCAGATCGGTGTCGTCCGTGCCGGGACCGCCGACGTTGACATTATCGGTGTGCTCATAGAAAGTGGCGAGACGGGCCGACCCGTAGAGGGTGACGTCCTTTGCGAAAGCCGGGGCGGCCATGGCGGCCATGGCGGCACATGCAACAAAAATTTTGCCGAATTTGTTCACTTTTTGCCTCCTGAATCAAAAATGTAGACGAATGGAAAACTACCTGGAACAGTTCGAGCCTGGTGGTGCTAGAAATCGAGTTCTCTTACAGCCGATCTTTTCCGACGGATCCACCTTTCCCCTCGTCGAGGTTTCGGGGCGCCGTACCAGAAACCCGGTCGGCCTTCTCTTTCCTTCACCTCCTTTCCCCTTATTGAATCGGTTCACCATTGCGTCGAAAAAGCGACGGACAGACAGATCATAAGAGTTCTTCAATTTCATTCAACAATGGTGCCAAGCCTTAGGTCTTTTGTTCTCATTGAATTACCGGAGAGCCTCTCCCGGCTGAATTCCTTCGAAAGTTGTCAATTCCCGCTTCTATACTCCATCTCTGAGGATCGGCAAAAGCGGCTGATTTCAATCCAAAGTGTGGAGCGGGCGACACATTTGTGTCGAAGCAACCACACCTGAAGATCATTTCTTCTCGCTTTGCATTCCGAGAATCAGGCGTTTCAGGTCGTTTTCGGCGATGACGCTGCCGTCGCGTCGGATCTTGAAGTCCCGGTCAATGACGATCACCCTCGGGATGATATAGACGTTGTACGCCCGGCCGGCTCGGCCGTTGTCGATGAGGATCGCGTGCGGCATGGTGAGCCCCTCTCTCTCATGATGCCGGCGCACCATTTCACGCGAATCCTGAAGGTAGACCGTGACGACGGCGACGTCGTGCTCTTCAAGGAAGGGCTCGCTCCTTCGAAGCTCCGCCATCTGCTGCAGGCAGGACTGGCACGTCGTCGTGGCGAGCTTTAAAACGATGATTCGCCCCTTGAAGTCCGAAAGACGAACCTCGTTCCCCTGAAGATCCGAGATCAGGAAATCCGGCGCGGTCGTGGCGTCGTCGAGAGCCGACGCCGCTGAAGCTGCAAAGAGAAAGAGCAAAAAGCCAAGAACGCCAAGCGGGAATAAACGTGGCTTCACGAGAGGTTCCGATCGTTTTGCGATGCCGAGATCATGGCCTGAGCCCCGCCTCTCATGAAGCTTTACACGGTGTTCTAAAATCGGTTTCCTAACCTAATTATTTTAGAACACCCTGTCAAGGCTTAAAGTAATACCACCCCTTAATGATGTCAATATTTTTCGACAAAAGGCACGAAAAAGGGGCTTATTCGGATGAATGGTACAACATGGCGAAACAGTTTAGCTTTATGGGACCATTTGTCCACCTCGCGCACGAAAAAAGTTCTAGTGTCCGCCACCCCGACAGAGCTCCGTGAGGACCCCCCCCGTGGACTTGGGGTGCAGAAAGGCGATGCTCGTCCCGTGCGCTCCTTTGCGGGGGACTTCATCGATGAGGCGCACTCCTTCGGCCTTCATGGCGGCCAGGGCCTGTTCCAGGTCGTCGACTTCGTAAGCGAGATGGTGCACTCCCTCGCCGTTCTTCTCCAGGAATTTTGCCACCGGGGAGTCGGCAGAGGTCGGTTCGAGGAGCTCGATGCGGCTCTCGCCGATGACGAAGAAGGCGACGCGGACCTTCTGCTCGGCGACTTCCTCGGTCCCTTCGAAGGTCATGCCGAGAGCGTCGCGGTAGAAAGGAACCGACGCGTCGATGCTTTTGACGGCGATGCCGATGTGGTTGATTTTTTTGAGCATGTTAAATCCTTCTTGAAAATGGAGGGCAGGGGATTTCCCTGACCTACGCCCTGAACACTTCGAGGAGCCTTCGGGAGGCGGCCGAGGGAGTCGTCGTGCCGTCGGCGACGGCCTGCCGGATCTGTGGAAAAATCTCGCCGACCCCCGGGTGGTGCAGGAAGAGATCCTTGAGGTCGTCCATCACGAGCCCCCACATCCACTCCACGGCCTGCTTGCGGCGGCGCTGGTCGAATTCGCCGCTCTCGCGCATGGCGCCGCGAAAGCGCTCCAACATCCCCCAGACCTCGTCCATCCCCTGCTTTTTCAGGGCGCTGGTGGTCAGCACCGGGACCTGCCACTGGGTGCTGCGGGGGCGCAGGATGTGCAGAGCGTTGAGGTATTGGCTTTTGGCAAGCTCGGTCTTGTGGGCGTCGATGTCGGCCTTGTTGATGACGATGGCGTCGGCGAGCTCCATCACCCCCTTCTTGATCCCCTGCAGCTCGTCGCCGGCGGTGGCGAGCTGCAGCAGCAGGAAGAAGTCGACCATGGAGGCGACGGTCGTCTCGGACTGCCCCACCCCGACGGTCTCGACGATGACGACGTCGTAGCCGGCCGCCTCGCACAGCAGCATCGTCTCGCGGGTGCGCCGGGCGACGCCGCCGAGGGTGGCCCCGGCGGGGGAGGGGCGGATGAAGGCGTTGGGGTCGCGGCACAGCTCTTCCATGCGCGTCTTGTCGCCGAGGATGCTTCCGCCGGTGATCTGCGAGGAGGGGTCGACGGCCAGGACGGCGACCTTGTGCCCGGCGGCGGTGAGGTGCGTGCCGAAGGACTCGATGAAGGTGCTTTTGCCGACCCCGGGGACGCCGGTGATGCCGATGCGCAGGGAGTTGCCGGTATGCGGCAGGAGGCGGTCGAGAAGATCCGCCGCCCGCCGCATGTCCTGGGGCCTGTTGCTCTCGATGAGGGTGATCCCCTTGCCGATGGCCCGGATGTTCCCCTGCAGAATCCTGTCGTAGAGCTCGTCAGGGTTCATCTTTGTACCTGTTCAGCATGGGGTCCCAACTCCCATGCCAAGGGACGCTTTTCGCCGTCCAAGGCGCCAGACACCCTTGTCATGTGAGCCGCGACCCCACAAAGTGAATAGGTACTCATCTTTTACGATTTCTTCTTCCGGATCGCATCCAGGGTCTCCCGGGCCGATTTGGTGATCGGCGTGCCGGGGCCGAAGATGCAGGCGGCGCCGGCCTCGAAGAGGGCGTCGTAGTCCTGCCGGGGGATGACCCCGCCGCACACCACGACGATGTCGTCGGCGCCGAGCTTCTTCAGCTCGGCCACGAGCTGCGGCACCAGCGTCTTGTGCCCGGCGGCGAGGCTCGACACCCCGACGGCGTGCACGTCGTTCTCCACCGCCATCTTGGCCGTCTCCTCGGGGGTCTGGAAGAGAGGTCCCATGTCGACGTCGAAGCCGACGTCGGCGTAGGCGGTGGCGACGACCTTGGCGCCGCGGTCGTGGCCGTCCTGCCCCATCTTGGCGATGAGGATGCGGGGTCTGCGCCCCTCTTCGGCGGCGAAGGCGTCGATCTCCTTCTTGATGGAGGCGAAATCGTCACTCGACTCGAACACTTTTCCGTACACTCCTGTCACCAGCTTGATCTCGGCCTTGTGGCGGCCGAAGACTTTCTCCATGGCGTCGGAGATCTCGCCGACGGACGCCCTCTTGCGGGCCGCCTCGACGCAGACCTCCAGCAGATTCCCCTTGCCCGTCTCGGCCACCTTCGTCACCGCCTCCAGAGCGGCGCGGCAGTCGGCCTCGTTGCGCTCGGCGCGCAACTTCTGCAGACGCTTGATCTGGGCCTCGCGCACCGCCGTGTTGTCGATGTCGAGGACCTCGATGGGCGACTCCTTCGCCAGCTTGTACTTGTTGACCCCGACGATGACGTCCGATCCGATGTCGATGCGCGCCTGCTTTCGGGCGGCCGATTCTTCGATCTTGAGCTTGGGCATCCCGGACTCGATCGCCTTGGTCATTCCGCCAAGGCCGTTGATCTCGGCGATGAGCTTGCGCGCCTCCTTCACGAGCGAGTCGGTGAGGGTCTCGACGTAATAGGAGCCCCCCAGCGGATCGACGACCTTGGTGATCCCCGTCTCCTCCTGGATGACGAGCTGGGTGTTGCGGGCGATGCGGGCCGAGTGGTCGGTGGGCAGGGCGATCGCCTCGTCGAGGGCGTTGGTGTGCAGCGACTGGGTCCCGCCCAGAACGGCCGCCATCGCCTCGATGGTGGTGCGGATGACGTTGTTGTAGGGGTCCTGCTCGGTGAGGCTCCACCCCGAAGTCTGGCAGTGGGTGCGCAGCGCCATGGAGAGGGGGTTCTTCGGGTTGAACTGCGACATCAGCTCGGCCCACAAAAAGCGCGCGGCGCGCAGCTTGGAGATCTCCATGAAGAAGTTCATGCCGATGGCGAAGAAAAACGAGAGGCGCGGCGCGAACTGATCGACTTCGAGCCCCTTGCCGAGGGCCGCCTTGACGTACTCGATGCCGTCGGCCAGGGTGAAGGCGAGCTCCTGCACGTTGTTCGCCCCGGCCTCCTGGATATGGTAGCCGCTGATGGAGATCGAGTTGAACTTCGGCATGTACTTGCTGGTGTATTCGATGATGTCGGCGATGATGTTCATCGACGGCTCGGGGGGGTAGATGTAGGTGTTGCGGACCATGAACTCCTTGAGGATGTCGTTCTGAATGGTCCCGGCGAGTTTGTCCTGCGATACCCCCTGCTCCTCGGCGGCGACGATATACAGCGCCAGGATCGGCAGGACCGCGCCGTTCATCGTCATCGAAACCGAGACCTGATCAAGGGGGATGTCCTTGAAGAGGACCTCCATATCGAGGATGGAGTCGATGGCGACCCCCGCCTTGCCGACGTCGCCGACGACCCGGGGGTGATCCGAATCGTAGCCGCGGTGGGTCGCAAGGTCGAAGGCGACGGAGAGCCCCTGCTGGCCGGCGGCGAGGTTGCGGCGATAGAAGGCGTTGGACTCCTCGGCGGTGGAGAAGCCGGCGTACTGACGCACCGTCCAGGGGCGCCCGGCGTACATCGTCGCCTTCGGTCCGCGCCCGAAGGGTGCGAAGCCCGGAAGGGTGTTGATGTTTTCGAGCTTCTCGAGATCTTCGAGCGTATAGAGGGGCTTCACCCGAATCCCTTCGGGGGTCTCCCACAGCAGCGAAGAGGTGTCCTCCTTCTTGATCTCCTTGGCGGCGAGTTTTTCCCAGTCCGCCGTCGTCTTCTTGTCAAATCCGCTCATCACGTAACCTCACAGGAAAAATTTTTTAAATTTACGTTCGCCAAAAGGGTCTCGGGGCGCCCACGCAGAGGGTGTCTGGCGCCCGGATGGCGCCAGTCAAGCCCCCAGGGATGGGTTCATGGCGTCCCTCGGAGTGGGGGGCGCGAGACCCTTCTCCACGGCTGCCGAATCGTCGTTATGTCTAACTTCTCTGACCCCATAAAGGAGAGCGATCGGGCTCGGCCGATCCCCCGCTCCTCGATGTACCGAAGCCTTGCTCAGCGGGTAACGACCGCCAGAACCTGAACCTCTTCGCCGTCGGCGGCCAGGAGCCGGTGGCGCAGCGAGGAGTCGAAGTAGACCGCGTCGCCCGCCTCGAGGAAGAGGTGCTCCTCTTCGAGGATGACCTCGGCGCGCCCCTTGAGGATGAGGAGAAACTCCTCCCCCTCGTGGTTGTAGAGGGTGTCGTCGGTGGCCCGCTCGCTGATGGTGAGCATGAACGGCTCCATCTTCTTGTTTCGCTTGCGAAAGGAGAGGGCCTCGTAGGTGTAGCCGTGCCCCGTCCCCATGGGGGAGATGACGCGGCTGACGATGCGCCGGTCGTCGGCGTGCACGACCTCGTAGCGAAGATCACCCTCCTCCTCCTCGAAGAAGAAGCTCATCTTCACGTCGAAGAATCGGGCGATCTTCGACAGCGTGGCGATCGGCGGCGAGACGTTGTTGTTCTCGATCTGGGAGATGAGGGCCGGCGAAAAGCCGGTCTCCCGGGCTACGTCCTGCAGGGTCAGCTTGCGCGCCTTGCGCAGCCTCTTGATCTTCGATCCGATATCGTATTCTGTCGTCATATAAAAACCAGTAAGTCTCCACCCGGAAACAGTCCGGGTGGAGACTCGGTTGTCGCTAACGTTTCAAGGTGGTGCCGACCTTATTTCACCCGCTGCATCGCAACGGCCTCGCGCGGCGCGGCCGAAGCGCTCCCCGGCGAATCGCCGTTGTGGAGGCTTTCGGGGAGGACGCTCTTGAGGTAGTCGCCCGTGACGGTCTGCTTCTGCTTGGCGAGCTCCTTGGGGTCGACCTCGACGAACTTCTCGTCGGGGGTGACTTTGAAGATCGGCTGCCCTTTTTGCACGATGGTGCCGTCGCCGCCCTCGATGAGGATCTTGTCGATGGTCCCGGAGAAGGGGGCGGGGACCTTGTTGAACATCTTCATGACCTCGAGGATGAACAGAGGCTGCCCCTTTACGAAGTGCATCCCCTCGGTGACGAAGGGGGGCATCCCCGGCGCCTCCTGGCCGTAGTACATCCCGCCGCCCGGCGTGACGATCTCGTCGGCCTTGGTGGCGGGGGGCGGCACGAGGACTTTTTTCATCGCCGCCTGCAGGTCGGGGTCGTTGAGGTACTGGGGGATCGTCACCTCCAGGTCGTCCTCGACGCGGAAGGCGTAGAAGTCGGTGTTCACGGCGATGAGGCACAGGATGCCGAGGAGCTCGTTGCCGATCTCGAAACCGACGTGGGCGGCGCGGATCTTCTCCCACGTCTGCGCGTCGTATCCGCCCTGCGGCGCTTCCTCGGCGAGGATGGCGTTGAGCTTGACGAACTCCTCCTTCTTCAGGCCGAACTTGTTGCGCAGCTCGGCGTAGAAGGCCAGCGCGCTCTCGAGCAGATCGCGGTCGTGGGACCAGATGATCTCGGCGGCCGGAGCGTCCTCGCGCCACGTCATGTTGAGGTACTCGTACGTCTCCTGCAGCACCACCAGGGGGTTGCGCTGCCAGCGCACCTTGCCGTCCTCGACGACGAAGTTCTTGCGGTTCAGGCTCAGCCACCCCGAGAGCAGATGCGGATCGGTGAGGAGCATCTCGATGGGGCGGGTCAGCAGCGTCCCCTTGCGGTCAAGGGTCTCGGAGACCTCCTTCACGATGTCGGGAGTGTCTGCGTAGAGCTTGGCGTAGTGCTTCTTCATCGCCAAAAAGGCGTAGACGATGTCGATCTTGTTCGCCTCTTCCTTGAGCTTGCCGACCAGGGTGAGGTAAGGCACGACGAAGCGGGTCGTCGGCTTGGCCATGACGTTGTTGCCGAGGAACCAGTTGACGAGGCCGTAGTGGAATTCGAGGTTGGTGGCGAGATTGTTCCCCCGCAGCACGGTGCTGCGCAGCACTCTGGAGAGGTGCTCGTAGCTCGACACCCGATCATCGCCCTTGGTCAGCAGCAGCGCGATGTTGGAGTCGTAGGCGCCAGCCAGGTGATAGCGCATGAACTGGCCGGTGTCGGGGTTGGGGATGCTGATCCCCTGGTCGTCGCGGATCTCCCCCTCGATCGGCTTGGACCAGTAGCGGATGACGCCGCCGGCGCTCGGCGAAAGCGAAGCGTCGGTGGCGTTCAGGCGCGCCTCGGCGGCGGCGCCGAAGCGGCGGAAGCGCTCGGGGCGCGGCAGGCGCTCTTTGTGCATCGCCAGAATCGCCATCGCCTCGACCAGCGACTCGACGACGAAGTAGTCGTTGGGATCGTCGGGGTTGGTGAACTTGAGGCTGTAGACGAGCTCGGTGACGCGGTGCTCGACCTGGATGCGGGTGTTCACCTCCATGAAGTAGTGGCGGTCGCGGTCGACGATGCACTCGAAGGTCGAGGCCGAGTCGAGGCCGACGGCGACGCCGAAGCGCTCCGACTCCTCCTCCATGCGCTTGAGGACCTTCAAATCCGACTCGAGGGCGACGGCCTGCGCGTCGAGGCCGGCCTCCTTCGCCTTGGCGATCTCCTCGGCGAGGGCCTCCTGGGTGACGGAGATCTCGAGCAGCTTCTGCTCGTGCATCTGCAGCGAGCAGTCGCGTCCGCCCAGGGCGATGGTCCACTGGCCGTTGCCCAGCAGCTGAATCTCGTTGTGGCGGGTCTGCTCGATGTTGAGCTCGATGAGGACGTTCTTGTTGTCGCCGACGCCGTTGGCCTTGACCTCGCCGAGGATCTCGCGCACCAGGCCGGGGGCGGCCGCGGCGGCGTCTTTGATCTGCTTGTCGGTGGGGTTCTTGGTCATCAGCAGCGAGGCGCCCAGGATGCGCTGCCCCTTGCCGCCGCCGCCGCCGATCGCCTTCAGGCGAATCCGCGCGCCGGGGTAGTTGCGGAACATCGCGGCGCACTCGTGCTCGACCTGCGCGCACAGCTCCTCAATGGAGTACAGATCGATCCCCTTTGCGTAGGAGGCGAAGAGGATCGGATCGGCGAGCTCTTCGAGGGTGAGGCTCTCGTCGTCCAGAATCTTCTGTTCGACCTTGAGCCCCTCGGCCTTCACCAGCGCCAGGAGCGCCTCGCGGCTGGGATGCTTCTTCACCAGGGTGCGGGCGGTGACGTTGTCGATTCCCGGGGTGACCGAGACGTTGACCTGCAGGGCGGTGCGCTTGGCCTCGTCCTTCTTGCCGGCGGCGCGCTGGGTCTTGGAGCAGGGGCCGATGAACTTGAGCCCCGCGTCCTCGATGGCGGCGACGAACTCGTCGTCCTCGGCCATGAAGCCGTAGCCGGCGAAGATCGAGTCGTAGCCGTTGTCCTTGGCGATGGCGATGATCTGCTGGATGCGCTCGACGCGCTCCTCCTTGGAGGCCCCGGTGTAGTCGGGGACCCGGTGGACGCGGCTGTTGGAGGTGAGGCGGCGCAGCTCGGGCGACAGGGCGTTGGGGTAGACGATGGAGTCCTTCTCCGACAACAGGATGCCGTAGTGGGTGATCCCCATCTCGTCGTAGACGTCCATCGTCTCTTTGCGGATCGGGCCGCGGCAGACGATGAGGGGTTTGAGCTCTTCGCAGGAGAAGGAGCGCACCCACGCCGAGGAGGAGGCGCTCAGGCGGCGGTCTCTATGGATGAGGGGGTTGTTCGTATAGTAGTCGATTGTCTGTGCCATCGGTGTCTCTCCAGTGGTTTTCGTTCGGTTCGCAAAATCCGGGGATCAAAAGCCTTTGAGCCCCCGACCTTTAATGGAATTCGCGCTGCACCCCCTGCCATGCCGAGGGCTTGTAGTGGCGCAGGAAGAAGTTGAGGTTCTCTCCGAGCACCTTGCGCAGGTCGGTCGGCATGACGATGGAGGAGATCGAACCGAGGGCCAGACCTTCCTTCGGGTTCATCAGCTCTTTTTCGTAGCGGGTGTTCAGGGCGGCCTCCTCGAGCTTGAGCCACTCGGCCGCTTCCTTCTCGGCGTCCTTCTTTGCCTCGGTGCCGTCCATGCCCGCGGCGATGCGCGCGGCCGTCCCCTTCTTCACCATCTCGGCGACGGCGCTGCGGACCTTGCGCAACTCGTTCTTGTAGACGAACTCCTTGCCGGCGGGCCCCATGACGGCCAGGCGGGTCGTCGGCAGGGCGAGCACCAGGTCGGCGCCGGTGGGGTAGTTGTTGTAGGAGGCGTAGGCGCCGCCGAAGGCGTTGCGCAGGATCAGCAGGATGCGCGGGGTGCGCACGTCGACGATGGAATCGAGCATCGAGCGCCCCGCCTGCACGATGCCGCGCGCTTCCTGCTCGCGGCCGGGGAGGAAGCCGGTGGTGTCCTCCATGAAGATCAGCGGAATATTGTAGATGTTGCAGAAGCGAACGAAGCGGGCGATCTTGAGGGCCGAGTCGCAGTCGATCTGCCCCGAAGCCACCGCCGAGTTGTTGGCGACGAAGCCGACGACGTTGCCGCCCAAGCGGCCGAAGGCGGTGATCGCCTCGCGGGCGCGGGTCGGCTGGATCTCCATGTAATCGCCGTGGTCGCAGATCTGCTGGATGATGATCGAGACGTCGAAGGGGGTGTTGAAGCCCGTCGGCGAGTTGAAGGCCTTCTTCAGCAGGGTGTTGATCTCCCACGTCTTGCGGTCCAGCGGATCGCTCGTCTCCTGGAAGGGGGCCATGGTGTGATTGTTGTCGGGGATGTAGCTCAGCAGGCGCACGGCGGTGCGCAGGGCCGCCGTCTCGTCGGAGGCGGTGAGGTCGGTGACGCCCGAGGCGCTGTGGACCTTGGGGCCGCCGAGCTCCTCGGGGGTGATGTCCTCGCCCAGAACCGACTTGACGACGCCGGGGCCGGTCAGGCCGAAGAAGGTGTCCTCGGGCTGAATGACGAAGCTCCCCTGGCGCGGCAGGTACGAGCCGCCGCCGGCGTTGAAGCCGAACATGCACATGATCGAGGGGACGACGCCGCTGATCTTGCGCAGCGCGGTGAAGGCCTCGGCGTAGCCGTCGAGCCCCCCGACGCCGGCGGGGACGAAGGCGCCGGCCGAGTCGTTCATGCCGATGAGCGGAATTCCCTTCTCGCCGGCCATGTACATCAGGCGGGCGAGCTTCTGCCCGTTGGTGGCGTCGATGGAGCCGGCGCGCACGGTGAAGTCGTGGCCGTACAGGGCGACGTCGCGTCCGCCGATGGTGAGGATGCCGGTGACGAGGGAGGCGCCGTCAAGGTTCTTCCCCCAGTTCTGGAAGAGGATGTTGGGCTCGCTGTCGGTGAGGACCTTGATCCTCTCCCAGACCGTCATGCGCTTTTTGAAATGCTGCTTTTCGATCTGCGCAACGGCAACGGACTTGACCGGACGCTGGGTCAGGTCGTGCCCTTCCTGCATGACCTCCTCGTAGACGCCCTTCTTGCCGGCAACTTCACCGGGAATGGTGAACTCGACGGTTTCCTCTGTGGCCAGGGGGTTTTTCAATGCCGGTTTGATCGCTTTTGACATTTCAGCCATCCTTTTGAAAATTGGATTGGTAGTGCGTAAGGGGTGTTCGGACTCGGGACGGAAAACCCGGACAAGTGCCGGAAATGAGAAATAGAAAGTAGTTTTATAAGAGGTCGGTATACCCAATATCGATAAAATTGTCAATAAAAATAATTTATTGGCGATAAAAGAATTTATCGAGATTAAAGGCGCTTTCGCCCCCGTTTTGGCGGCGCCGCAGGGCGGCTTCGCCGATGGTGCCCTCTGCGAGGCGGCATTAAACTTCTGTTTTGCACCGCCCGCCCCCCATCCTCGCGCGGGGGTGCGCGGGGCGGCGTTGGCGCGGCGTTTTCGGGTGCTCAGGTTGACTTTTTTCTCCCGATCTTTTACCTTTGACTTCGTTTTTCCTTCTTCTTTTCATATTTCCCACTGCAAGGAATGATCTGTTCTATGGAAGCATTTGATCTTCCGTTGGGTTTGCGTCTTTGGCCGAGCGAGCACCGCGCCGGCCGCCGCTACCTGAGAGAAGGATACGCCTTCTCCCTGCTCGAGAACTCCTCCGACTCCTTTCGCTTCTCCGTGCTGGCCGGCGCGGCCAAGATCGAATCGCTCTTTCGCAGCCTCTCGACCTTTTTGCCCGACGAATCGTTCCTGATCCTCGAATTCTACGAAGAGGACGGGGAAAAGGGCGAGGACGGGCAGAGCGTTCCGACCGTCTACTATTCCCCCTACCTGCCGACCGCGGAGATCCTCGCGACCATCGAGCCGTATCTGCCGCGAATGATCCACGACGGTTTCGTTGGCTTCGGGCTGGCCAACAACCGCTCGGGGATGGAGTTTTTCTACTCGGAGGAGAAGGTTCTGACCTGCTTCACCGGAGACCACCTGCGCACCATCGACGTCCTCAACCGCCACGGCCTCCCCTTCCGGCCGCGGCTCTTCTTCCCCACCGATCTCGGGCACGACCACCTGTCGTTGCAGTGCCACCACCGCCGCATCCTTCCGCCCCCCTTCAGCGCCATGTCCGACGCGGACCTCGACTATCTGAGCTTCTGCAGCGAGATCACCGAATTGCTCGACATGTATCCGGTGGAGGAAGATCTCTCGTTCTTCCTCTCCAAAAAGGAGCAGGATCTCATCGAGGCGCGTCTGTTGGAGCATGAGACGTACGCCGAGTTCGCCGAAGAGGATTTCGGAGTCCTTCTGCTCGACTGGCACGATTTCGTCGGCGAGTGCGAAGCCGCCTTCGAAGGCGACCTGTGGGAGTATCGCCAGGGGCTGAGGCTGCGCGACATGTTCCAGTACGTCATCGACGGCGTCTCCGAAGCCCTCGGCCGCAAGCTCGTGGAGATTCTCGCCGAAGCCGACGCCCGCTTTCAGCAGTTGCTGATTGACCGGCGTAAGCGCCTCGATCCGCCGCAGCTCGCCGCAGACGAGCCCCCGTTCTGGTATCGCGGGGTGGTGCGCAACCAGGGGGCCACCCTGCGCCGCGACCTCATCCGACAGGGATGGTACAAGCCGTGAGGTGCAGCAGCCCGGATTCAGGAGCCAGGATTCAGGAGAAGTGCAGATCGTGGCTCTGCCTTTTTTCCGGCTACCGGCTCCTGGCTCCTGGATTCCGCCTCTCATGATCGCCCTCGTCGCCGCCGTCCCCATCGAGACCGAGCTCCTGCGCCGCTTTCTGGCGCCGTGTGCGGTTCTGAGCTGCGGGCGGCGCGACCTGTTTCGCGGCAGCCTTTACGGCATCCCCGTGGCGCTGATGCACTCGGGGGTCGGAAAGGCGAATGCGGCCGCCGCCGTCGGCACTCTTCTCGAAAAGCTCAAGCCCTCGCTCGTCATCGCAACAGGGGTCGCCGGCGCCTTCGCCGAGAGCGGCCTCGACGTCGGCGACCTCGCCCTGGCCACCGAAGAGATCTACGGCGACGAGGGGGCGATCACGCCGGAGGGCTTCCTCGACATGAAGGCCCTGGGCTTCGCCCTCGTTCAGCGCGCAGGGCGGCGCCACTTCAACACCTTCCCCTTCGACGGACCCACTCTGGAGACCGTTCGCCCGGTCCTCGAGCGCTATGCCGAGGCGGCCAAGGTGCGCTTCGCCGCCGGCCCCTTCGTGACCGTTTCGACCGGATCGGGGACCGACGCCGCGGCGCACCAGATGGCCCAGCGCACCGGTGGGATCTGCGAGAACATGGAAGGGGCGGCCCTGGCGCAGATCTGCGCCCTCTACGGCACCCCCGCCATCGAGATCCGCGGCATCTCCAACCGGGCGGGCGACCGCGACCTGTCCCGCTGGGACGTGCGAAAGGGGGCCGAGGCGGCGCAGTACGCCCTTTGCGACCTCTTCCAGGCGTGGCAGTGGAGGGACAACCGGGCATGACGCGACCCCTCACCCTCGGCTACTCCCCCTGCCCCAACGACACCTTCATCTTCTACGCCCTCGTCCACGGCCTCGTCGCGATCCCCGGCGCCAGCGTGCAGGAGCGCCTGGAAGACGTGGAGACCCTCAACCGCCTCGCCCTTCACAAGCGCCTCGACCTGACGAAGATCTCCTATCACGCCCTGGGGCATCTGCGCACCGACTACGCCCTGCTGCGCAGCGGCGGCGCGCTGGGGCGCGGATGCGGCCCCATCGTCGTCGCCCGGGCCGATACCGACCTGGCGGCCCTGCGTGGAAAGTCGATCGCCATCCCCGGCCGACTGACGACGGCCAACCTGCTGCTGCAGCTTTGCGGCACAGGCTTCGAGCAGGTGCGCGAGATGCCCTTCCACACGATCATGGCCGCCGTCGCCAAGGGGGAGGTCGAGGCGGGGGTCATCATCCACGAGTCGCGCTTCACCTATTGGGAGCACGGCCTGGTGCAGATCGCAGACCTCGGCGCGTGGTGGGAGGAGGAGACGGGGCTGCCGATCCCTCTGGGGGGGATTCTCGCCCGGCGCGACCTCGGCGCCGAGCTCATCGCGCAGATCGACGAAGCCCTTGCCGAAAGCGTCGCCTACGCCTTCGCGCACCCGCAGCAGCCCCGCGCCTACATCCGCGAACACTCGCAGGAACTCGCCGACGAGGTGATCGAGAGCCACATCGCTCTGTACGTCAACGACTTCTCTCTCGATCTCGGCGACGAGGGGGAGCGGGCAGTCACCGAACTTCTCGGCCGCGCCGAGAAACGGGGGATCATTCCGATGTGCGGGCTGCCGCTGTTCATAGGCGATAGGCGATAATCAGCTATCCTTCAAGCCCATCAAGACAAAAAGCGACCCCCGAGGGGGTCGCTTTTTGCTTTTTCCTATTGCCCATAGCCTCGGGCCTATGGCCTATTCTCAGTGCCTCGGCACCTTCATATGCACCGCCTTGATGAAGTGGGCGCCGACGGCTTCTTCGATCTTGCGGACCGTCTCGTCGTCGGCCGGGGTGTCGAGGGAGAGGACGACCATCGCCTCGCCCGCCTTTGAGCGGCGCCCCAGGTTCATCGAGCCGATATTGACGTTGGCGTCGCCGAGGATCGTTCCGATGCGACCGATGAGCCCCGGACGGTCGGGGTAGCTCAGTACGAGCATGTGCTCCTCGGGTTGGAAATCGGTGAGGAAATCGCGCATCTTGACGATTTTCGGGATCCCCTCGAAGAGGGTCCCGGCGACGATGCGGTTCCCCTCCGGGGTGCTCAGGATGATGGTGACGAGGTTGGAGAACGACTCGGACTCGGTGTTGCGCACCTCTTCGATCTCCATCCCGCGGCTCTCGGCCACCAGGCGCGCGTTGACCATGTTGACCTCCTGCTCGGTGTAGCGGTTGAGCAGGGCGGCAAGTCCCGCCACCGTCAGCGGGGCGCAGTCGTAGCGCGCCAGCTTTCCGTTGTAGCAGAAGCTGACCTTGTTGGCGTGGGAGGGCGCGAGCTGGGAGATGAACTCCCCCATCTGGCCGATGAGCTCCATGAAAGGCTTCATGTGCTCCATGAGGTCGGGGTCGAAGCGGGGGATGTTCACCGCGTTCTCCATGGGGCGGCCGTCGAGATAGTTGACGATCTCGCGGCTGACGTCGACCGCCACGTTCTTTTGCGCCTCGAAGGTGTTGGCGCCCAGGTGCGGCGTGACGATCATGCGGGGGTGGTCGATGAGCCTGCGCAGCACCTCCGAGGCCGGCGGCTCTTCGCTGAAGACGTCGAAGGCGGCCCCTCCGACCTTGCCGCTTTCGAGGGCCTCGAGCATGGAGGGCTCGTCGATGATCCCGCCGCGGGCGCAGTTGACGATCAGCACGCCGTCCTTCATCCCCTGGAAATGCTCCGTGTTCAGCATCCCGCGCGTCTCGTCGTTGAGGGGGGTGTGGATGGAGACGACGTCGGCGAAGCGCACGATCTCTTCGAGGGAGACGAGCTTCACCCCCAGATCTTCGGCGCGCTTCTCGGGGATGTAGGGGTCGTAGGCGAGGACCTCCATCTCGAAGGCCTTCGCCCGCCAGGCGACCCTGCCGCCGACCTTGCCGAGGCCGATGATCCCCATCGTCCTGCCCTTGAGCTCGTATCCGGTGAAGGGGGCGCGCTTCCACTCCCCCGCCTTGAGGCTGGCGTTGGCCGTCGTGACATTGCGGCACAGCGTCAGCAGGATCGCCATGGTGTGCTCGGCCGCCGAATTGGTGTTGCCGAAGGGGGCGTTGACGACGATGATCCCCTTGTTGCTGGCGTATTCGACGTCGACGTTGTCGATGCCGACGCCGGCGCGGGCGATGATCCTCAGGTTGGTCGCATGATCGATCAGGGGCGCGTCGACGCGGGTGCCGCTTCGGGTGATGATGGCGTCGTAGCCGCCGATGATTTCGTGCAGCTCCGGCGCCGAGAGGCCCAGACGGATGTCGATGTCGATACGGGGGTCGTCAAGAAGGGGCTGGAGCCCTTCCTGGGAGATTTCGTCGCTGATGAGGACCTTCATGCGCGCTCCTTGAAGCCGGAAGTCTCGCCGGGTGCGGCCATAGCCGGGGCGGTCAAAAGGGGGATATTAGACCGGTTCCCCGCGCATGTCAACGCCCGCGGCGTGCGCCGCGGGCGTATACGGCCTCTATTTGACCACCTTGAGAAAATCCCTCTTTTCGGCAGGCTTCTGCTCACAGGGCGCCTGCTGCGGGGCCGAAGGGGCGGGCGCCTCGCCGAGGTTCGGAAGAGTACCGGCTTCGATCATGCGCGCGACCGCCTCGGCGATGCTCAGGCACTGCTTCATGCAGACGCGCCGCGCGGAGCAGGTGGAGCAGTCGGCCTCGCCGCCGGCAGCGCGCAGGGCGTGCACGACGAGCTCGACGCTTTCGATCTGGTTCAGGGGGATGAGGAACATGTGAAACCTCGTGGCGCGGGCCGCGACATACGGGACGCGCAAAAGCAAATCTCGATCAGCACCAACCTTCCGCAACAACAAGGGGGATTTGCCTGAGATTGCGGAATGGAAATCCCCCCTGCCCCCCTTTTCAAAGGGGGATTGCTTTGCGGAAAGACTCGTTCTATCCAAGGAAGCATAATGCTCTTGAATTTTACTGTCCAGGTTTTCGCGTCCCGCATTCCGCGTCCCGCGCCCCCGGAATCATACCCTCTTCCCCGCGACTTCCGCGAATTTGCGCACCTTCTCCATGACGGCGGCGAAGTCGGCGGGGCGCAGCGACTGGGGGCCGTCGCTGGACGCCTTCTCGGGACAGGGGTGGACCTCGACGATGAGGCCGTCGGCCCCGGCGGCCACCGCCGCGTAGCACATGGAGGGGACCAAGGAGGCGTGTCCGGTGGCGTGGGACGGATCGATGACCACCGGAAGGTGCGTCTGCTCCTTGAGGACGGGGACGGCCGAGATGTCGAGAGTGTTGCGGGTGGCGGTCTCGAAGGTGCGGATGCCGCGCTCGCACAGGATGACCCGGCGATTCCCCTCCGACAGGATGTACTCGGCGCTCATCAGAAATTCCTGGATGGTGGTCGCCATCCCGCGTTTGAGAAGGACCGGCTTGTCGAGCTGACCGAGCATCTTCAAGAGGGCGAAGTTCTGTACGTTGCGCGCCCCGACCTGCATGATGTCGGCGTAGCGGGCGACGAGCTCGACGTCGCGGGGGTTGACGACCTCGGTGATGATCGGAAGCCCCGTCTCCTGCCGCGCCAGGGCGAGGAGCTTGAGCCCCTCCTCTTCCATCCCCTGGAACGAGTAGGGGCTGGTGCGCGGCTTGAACGCGCCGCCGCGCAGAATCCGCGCGCCTGCGGCCTTCACCGCCCGCGCGGTGTCCACGATCTGCTCTTCGCTCTCCACCGAGCAGGGGCCGGCCATGACGAGGAGGTCGTCCCCTCCGATGGAGATCTCGGAGTTGATCTCCACCACGCTCGGCTGGGGCTTGACTTCACGGCTCGCCAGCTTGTACGGCTTGAGGATGGGGACGACGTTCTCGACGCCGGGCATCGACTCCAGAGAATGCAGCACGGTCTTGCCCCGCTCGTCGCCCACGGCGCCGACGACGTCGCGCGTCTCTCCGTGAATGACGTGGGGCTTGTAGCCCAGCTCACGGATACGTTTTTTCACCTCGGCCAGCTCTTCCTTGCTCGCTCCCTGCTTCATGACGATGATCATCGCTTCGGCTCTCCTTGGTTGTGATCGCTCTAAAGTCGAAAAAGGCCGCCCGGGTTCTTCTCCCGGCGGCCTCTTTCATCGATCACAAAAAATGAAAAAACCGTGGGGAGAGCCGGATCGGTCCACCCACGGTTATCGGTCTTCTCGTCCTTCGGTCGTTACGCCGACAGACCTTCACCCCGGGCAGACGGCCGAAAATAAAAACCGTACCAGAAGGAAAAGTCAAAAAAGAAGGCGTAGAAAAGGCGCATCGCTCAGCTTTCGAAGGAGTATCTTCGATCCTTCTAGCAGATCGACAAACAAATGGCAAGCGAAAGATATCGTCTCTCACTGCCCCCCCGAGTCGGACATCGTCCCCACGAAGCGCTGTACCCAGTGGTGGACGTCGTTGCGCCGTAGATCTCCCTGCAGCCTCTCCATGCGGGCGCGCCTCTCCTCGGGCGCCATGGTGAAGGCGCGCCGGATGGCGTCGGCCATGCCGTCGACGTCGTAGGGGTTGACCAGCAGCGCATCGTGCCGCATGCGGTCGGCCGCCCCGGCGAACTCGCTCAAAATCAGCACGTTGTTCAGATCGACGGCGCTGGCGCAGTACTCCTTGGCCACCAGATTCATCCCGTCGCGCAAGGGGGTGATGAGGGCGATCTCGCTGGTGCGGTAGTGGGCCAGCAGTTGCGTGCGGTCCAGCGAGCGAAAGACGTAGAGGATCGGCACCCATCCGGGCTCGGAGAAACGTGCGTTGATGCGCCCGGCGGTCTGGTCGAGGGTCTCCTTGAGGATCTGGTACTCGGGGACGAGGGTGCGGCTCGGCACAACGACCTGCAGCAGGCTGATCTGACGGCGCAGCTCGGGGTATTTCTCGAGGGCGCGCTCGAAGCCGAGGAACCTCTCCGGTATCCCCTTGGTGTAATCGAGGCGATCGATGCCCAGAACGAGTTTTTTCCCCTCGAGGTTCTCGTGCAGATACCAGGCGGCCTCGGCCACCTCCTTCGAGCGGGCCGCTTCGTTGAACTCGGCGTAATCGATGCTGATCGGAAAGTGTCCCACCCGAACGGTGCGCCCGCCGCAGCGCAGCAGCGTGAACTGGCGCTGGCGGCTGATGACTTCCACCTCGGGAAGAAGCGCCGTGACGCAGCCGACGAAGTTGCGCCGGTCGCGCAGGGTCTGAAAGCCGATGAGATCGTAGGCCATCATGGCGCGGATGATCTCCTGCTTCCACGGCAGGCGCCGAAAAAGATCGAGAGAGGGGAAGGGGATGTGCAGGAAGAAGGCGAGGGGGCGTTGCACCCCCATCTGCCGCAGATGCTCACCGGTGAGCAGAAGCTGGTAGTCGTGAATCCAGACCAGGTCGTCGGGGGAGGCCGCCTGCGCCACCGCTTCGGCGAAGTGGTGGTTCACCTCCCGGTAGGTGAGCCAGTTTTCGCGGTTGAAGCTGCAGTGGCCGAGCAGGTCGTGAAACAGGGGCCAGAGCGTCTCGTTGGAGAAGCCCTGGTAGTACTTCTCCACCTCCTCGTCGCTGATCGCGACGGCGCGCAGCTGATAGCCGCGCTCCTTGCCGAAGCGCTCGAAAAGCGCCTCCAGGGGGACTTCGCCGCCGGACCCCGCCCAGCCGATCCACAGCCCCCGGTCGCGCTTCATCACCGGCGCCAGCGCCGTGACGAGACCGCCGCTTCCCGGCTCGATGCGCCACTCGTCCCCCTCCTGCGAGATCACCACCGGAAGTCGGTTCGACACGACGATCAGGCGCTTTTTCCCCGTTGCACTTTCGTCCATACCGATCCTCCTCCTTCTCGCCGCATCGCACGGCAATCGCCCGAATTACAACGATGAGAGGAAAAAGTATAGCAAAGCCACCATCAGCCGCAAACGGCTCCGGCAGCCGCGTCCGCCTCGAGGTGTTTGTACCAGATGTTCATGCACTCGAGGCTTCCGGAGATCTGGGTGTTTTGCGTGAGGGTCCCTCCGTAGCGGTAGCCGCGCTTGGCGAAGGTCAGATTCATGCCGAAGGAAACGGCGCGGGCGATGGTGTAGACGGTGGGGATCCGCCGAAGGCGCA
Source organism: Desulfuromonadales bacterium (assembly GCA_050485365.1). Taxonomy (GTDB): domain Bacteria; phylum Desulfobacterota; class Desulfuromonadia; order Desulfuromonadales; family JACZKF01; genus JARFUG01. Next base: position 28,087 of record JBJHBH010000002.1, read on the forward strand.
TCTCCCGCTCCATCGCCGCCAGCAACGCCGTCGCCAGCCCCCCGCCGCGATGCTGCGGGTCGGTGGCGAAGTCGGTCATCTCGGCGCTGCGGGCGCCCGGATCGATCTCGGCCGAGGCCAGGGCGATGGGCGCCCCCCCCTTCCAGATGCCGAAGTAGACGACGTTCTCCTCCATCGTTTGGCGCAGATACGCGGGGTCGTGGATTGGGAAGGGATAGCTGTCGAAGACCCGGCGGTACAGAGCCGCCATCGCCTCGGCGTCCTGCGCCGTCGCCTTGCGGCAGGGGGTGTCCATCGGCGCGGGCTCGGCGGGGCGCTTGCGGGCGGCGGCGAGAACCTGGGCGACGGTTTCGGGATGCTGCGCGCGGCGACGATCGGGACAGAGGTATTTCGCCATGAAGACGACATCCTCCTCGCCGCGGTAATAGCGCGGGACGCTCCCCTCGGGCCGAAAGCCCGCCTCGGCGAAGCAGTCGCCGGCCCCTTCGGGCACCTTGGCGATGATCTTTGAATACCCCCTTTGCCTGGCGAGCTCTTCGAGCCGCTCGGCCACCGCCGACGGATCGCCGCCGAGCTTCAGCAGATAGGCGCGGTCGTTGGCCGGTCCGTGGTGAACCAGAGAGCCCGCCAGCTCGACGATTTGGTCGCTCACGACGCCCTCCGCTCGAAACGCTCGTTCTGCGCCGGCGTGAGGGAGTCGACCTCGTCGGCGTCGCACAGAAGGCGCGAAATCCCCACCGAGGTGAACTCCTCGCCTTCTCTCAGGTCGAGCTGCAGGCGGCAGTCGCTGCAGTTGCGGTCGCAGAAGACCGGCTCGTAGGCGTCGGGCTCCTTGTAGGTGGTGATCACCCCCTCGTAGTTGCGCAGCACCACCTTGTTGGTCGACCACGAAATGAGGTAGCTCGGCATCACAGGAATCTTGCCGCCGCCGTGGGGGGCGTCGATGACGTAGGTCGGCACGGCGAAGCCACTGGTGTGGCCGATGAGGCTCTCCATGATCTCGATCCCCTTGCCCACGGGAGTCCGGAAGTGGGAGAGCCCCTCCGAAAGATCGCACTGGTACATGTAGTAGGGGCGGATGCGGTTCTGGACGAGCTTGTGCACCAGGGTCTTCATGATGCGCGGGCAGTCGTTGATCCCCGAGAGCAGGACCGACTGGTTCCCCAGCGGGATGCCGGCGTCGGCCAGCATGGCGATTGCCTCGCGCGAGCTGGCGGTGATCTCCCGCGGGTGATTGAAGTGGGTGTTGATCCAGATCGGATGATGCTTCTTCAGCACCGACACCAGATTGTCCGTGATCCGGTACGGCAGCACCACCGGGGTGCGCGTCCCGATGCGGATGACCTCCACATGGGGGATGGCGCGCAGCTCGCCCAGAATCCAGTCGATGTAGTCATCCTCCAGCAGAAACGGGTCGCCGCCGGACAAAAGGACGTCGCGCACGCCGGGCGTGTTGCGGATGTAGTCGATCCCCCGCAGGATCGCCTCGCGCCCCGAGACGTGATCGACGTCGCCCACCTTGCGCTTGCGGGTGCAGTGCCGACAGTACATGGCGCACACGTTGCTCACATGCAGCAGAACCCGATCGGGATAGCGGTGCGTCACCCCCGGCACGGGGCTGTCCTTGTCCTCGGCGAGGGGATCGGCCATATCGGTCGGCTGCACGATGAGCTCGTCGGGCGAGGGGAACGACTGCTTGAAGATGGGATCTTCGAGGTAGTTGGCCGTGTCGATGAGAGATAGATAATATGGCGTGATCGAGAGGGGGAATTTCTCCAGCGTCTGCTCCAGAACCTTGCGCTCCTTCTCGTCGAAGCGGATATCGAGCAGGCTCTCGAATTTCGCCAAGGTTCTCACCGAATGCCGAAGCTGCCACTTCCAGTCTTTCCATTGAGAAAGCAAAACGTTCGGCTCGACTTTCGATGCGATGCTGCGTTGCTTCTCACTGTAGATCGTCAAAACGTCACTCCTTGTATTTTTGAATCCACTCTAAATAGATTCAAGAAATGTTCTGCGAAAAATATCTTACGAGGCTAGCAACATCACACTTCGATGTCAACCCTTTGGGCCAGATAGAGAACTCCCAGCGTGCATGATCTACCGATATTCTGCGCTGAAATTTGACGAAGTTTCACTGAAAGAATCACGCCATCGAGCCCGAAACGCCCACGAAGTCTGCCGAGAAAAAAGGAAATTTCCCCTTGACACCCGTGGGCGCTTCCTCTATAAAGTTGATTCGATTTTGCCCAGATAGCTCAGTCGGTAGAGCAGTGGACTGAAAATCCACGTGTCGCTGGTTCGATTCCGGCTCTGGGCACCATACAAGAAAAAAGGGATCAGCCTGTTTTTAGGCCGATCCCTTTTTCTTTTTCTCCCCCCACCCTCGCCTCAGCTCAACGCCGCACCGGCGCTTCCTCCCCTTCTCTGTCGGCGGCCCCGGCGTCTTTGGCGACCTCCGTCTCGCGCACCTTCTTCGTTCCCTCTTCCTGCGGCGGAACCGGCCGGCTCGAGCGGATCGTGGGACGGCCGATGTCGTGGATCGTGGGTTCCATCTCGTTCGCTCCTTTCCGGTTTGGGAGTTCGCATCCAAATCCTGATCTGACGAAGTACAACACCCGTGCCAATCCAATTTCGTTAATGATATGTCGCACTTCGATTCGCCCCTTCTGGCGCTGTAAACTTTTGCGACGCGCACGCAGCGGTCTTTACAGCGAAGCCGCGAATGCTAGTCTTTATTCTGAATACGAACGCATGAAAGGAGGATGTGAAATGACGTACGGAGACGAGCGCATCTACAAGAAGGTCGAGGTGATCGGGATTTCGCCCAAAAGCATCGAGGACGCCATCGCCCGGGCGGTCAAAAAGGCGAGCCAGTCGCTGGAGGGGCTCTCGTGGTTCGAGGTGGGCGACATCCGCGGCCACATCGGCGAGGGGGGGGAGGTGACCGAGTATCAGGTGGTGCTGAAGGTTTCGTTCGTGGTGAAGTGATCGTTTAGAAGCAGCAGGATCAGGCTGAAGGCCGAAGGTTTGTAGGGGCGCAATTCATTGCGCCCTGTGACTGAATGCGCCGATCCGGCCGAACTGATTCAACATCCTGATTCAGTCTCTCAGCCGATCAGGAGCTTGACGGCGAAGACGATCACCGTCGCGGTGACGACCTTCTTGATCCAGTCGTGCCCCTTTTTGACCGCCATGCGCGAGGCGAGCCATCCGCCGGTGCCGTTCCCCGCGGCCAGGGCGAGCCCGAGAACCCAGTCGACCTGCCCGTGGTAGGCGAAGACGGCCAGGGCCGGGACGGTGAACAGGAGGATGACGACGATCTTCACCGCGTTGGTGCGCACCAGGTCGAAGCCGAAGGCCATGAGAAGCGGAATGATGAGGAAGCCGACCCCCGCCTGCACGAATCCGCCGTAGATCCCGATGAAAAAGAAGGAGCCGAGCAGCAGCGCCAGGCGCGCGGGGGTGAAGTGCGCCTCCTCGGTACGCCGGTGCTTCATCGGGTCGATGACGGTGAAGACGAGCGCCCCCACCATGATGAAGGCCAGGAGGCGCTCGAAGGTGCGCTCGTCGATCTCCACCGCCCACCGCGCCCCGAGCCAGGCGCCCAGCAATGAGGGCGCGGTGCAGATCAGCGCCAGGCGCAGCGGCAGAACCTTTTGGCGGCGAAAGGAGGCGATGGCGGCGATGTTCTGGACGAGGACCCCCACCCTGTTGGTGCCGTTGGCGGTGGCGGCGGGGAGCCCGATGAAGATAAGCATCGGCAGGGTCAGAAGCGAGCCGCCCCCCGCCAGAATGTTGAGAAACCCCGAGACGAAGCCGACCGCCACGAGGGCGGGGATGTGGAGGATCTCGGGGATCATTCCCCGAGCAGCGTTCGGATCGTCTCGCCCGCCATCGTCAGGCCGAACAGAGGCGGGATGTAGGAGGACGTCCCCAATATGACGCGGCGGTCGGTGCAGCTCCACAGCTGATCGTCGCGGTTGGGGCAGACGCAGTTCTCGGCGCAGGCGGCCGTTTCGGAGCCCAGGGGGCGGAACTCCTCGGTGGAGTAGACGACGCGGATCCCCGAGTCGACGCCGCGGCGGCGAAGCTCCTTGCGCAGAATGCGCGCCAGGCGGCATTTTTGCGTCTCGAAGAGGTCGGCAACGGCGATCTTGGTCGGATCGAGCTTGTTGGCCGCCCCCATGGAGGAGATGACGGGGAGGCCACGCTCGCGGCAGCTCTGCAGCAGGTGCAGCTTGGCGGTGATGTGGTCGATGCAGTCGAGGACGTGGTCGTACCCGCGCCCCAGAAGCTCATCGGCGCTCTCGGCCTTGAAGAAGGCCTTCAACGGCTCGATCTCGATCTGCGGGTTGATGGCGCGGCAGCGCTCGGCCATGACCTGCACCTTGGCGCGCCCGATGGTGCCGTCGAGGGCGTGGATCTGGCGGTTGACGTTGGTGAGGCAGATGTCGTCGAAGTCGATGAGGGTGAGGCGCCCCACCCCCGCGCGGGCGAGCGCCTCGGCGGCGAACCCTCCCACGCCCCCGACGCCAAAGACGGCGACGGAGGCGCTCTTGAGCCGATCCATCCCCGCCTTGCCGACGAGAAGCTCCATGCGTGAAAAGCGGTGTTGATCCATTTTTTGTAAATCCTTTGAGAGGCAGCAAGGGCAGGCTGAAGGGTGTTAGGCTGTTAGGCAAACCTAGACCCTTTGACTTTCCTTCATCTTTTGGTTCTGCTTTGCTTTTCCTTCAGCCTAAATACCTGCCCTTGCTACAGCCTGCCTTTTACAGCCTGCCTTTAAAAATCCTCTTCGCATTCTCCGTCGTCACCCGCGCCGTCTCCTCGATGCTCCAGCCGCGAAGCTGCGCCGCTTTGGCGGCGATGAGGGGGAGCCAGGCGGGGCGGTTCTCCTCGCCGCGGTGCGGGTGCGGAGGGAGGTCCGGCGCGTCGGTCTCCAGAACGATGGCGTGTGGTTCGATCTCCTGCAGAACCTGCGGCGCGCGCCGGGCGTTGGGATAGGTGAGCGTCGCGCCGAAGCCGATGGCGAACCCGAGAGAGATTGCCTCCCGGGCGCTCTCGACGCTTCCCGAGTAGGCATGAAAGATTCCCCCCCGCTCGCCGGCCCCCTCCTCGCGCAGAATCTGCAGCACCCGCGCGATGCGCTTGCGGCAATGAATGAGCACGGGGAGCCCCGCCTCGGCCGCCACTCTGAGCTGGCCGCGAAAGGCGCGCTCCTGCACGGCGGCGGGCAGATCGACCATGGCGTCGAGACCGATCTCCCCGACGGCGACGACCCGGTCGTCCGTCACGATCTCCCGCAGGCGGGCGCAGATTTTCTCGCTCCACTCATCGGCGGCCTGGGGATGAAGTCCCGGCGCGGCGAAGACGCCGTCGAAGGAGCGCGCCAGCTCGAGCAGAGCGCCCCAGCCGCCGGAGCGCACTCCGGGGACGACGAAATGTGCGACCCCGGCGCGGCCCGCTTCGCGCAGCGCCTCGGGCACGCCGCGTTCGGGCGGGAGCGCGTCGAGATGGACATGAGTGTCGAAAAGCTCAGGAGAATCCGCCATGACGGCGAGTCTAGCACAGCTGCCCCGCGGCGGGAAATCTCTTGTCACGGGGCGCAATCTGTGCTATCAGCCAAGGGATTGTTTTTTCAACAGACTCTCGCTTTTTCATACCAAGGGGTGCCGGGATGACAGTCTCCTCCATCATGAAGATTTCCTATCTCCAGCGCACGTTCTACATCACCCACCTCACCGGCTTTCTCGCGGGCATCTCCTTTCCTTTCATCGCCTACCCTTTGGTCGGCTCTCAAGCCTTCTCCCTCCCCTTCGTCGCCATCTGCCTGGCCATGGGTTTCGCCGTGGGGGCCATGATGTTCTTTTACGTTCTGATCACCCTGAAGAGCCAGCTGCGCCGCCAGCTCGACATTCTCGCCCCCCTCATCGGCAAGCTCGACCTGCCGGCCGAGACGGTTGAGGCGCTGCAGGAGTCGATGGAGAAGGCGGTGCTGCAGTTCCAGGGGCTCAACCGCAACTTTTTGACGACCATCGACCACTTCGTCCCCCACTACCGCTCCCTCGCCGACTCGAGCCGCTATCTGAGCGATCGGGCCCAGGACGGCATCCGGGCCGCCCAGGCGATCCGCAAGGACATCACCGCCATGGCGCAAAAGCAGGACGAGGTGATGCAGATGGTGCAGAACCTCACCGACCGGGCCCAGAACGAGGCGGCCATCTCGCGCGAGCTCTCGGCCTCGCTGGAAGAGATGGCGCAGGCGATGGAGATCTCCACCGCCAAGTTCCTCGAAACCACCACCAGCGTCGACGAGATGACCTCGAGCGTTCGCGAAACGGCGGCCCAGACCGACGACATCGCCCGCTCGGTGGAGGGGACGGCGAGGGATCTCGAATCGATCGGCGGGGCGCTGGAGCGCATCCGCAACGGCTCGTTTTCCGGCGCCCGCATCACCGAGACGGTGAAGAAGGACGCCGAGTCCGGCCTGCAGGTGGTGCGCGCCTCGATGGAGGAGATGGAGCGCATCGAGCAGGAGAGCCGCCGGGCGAGCGGGGCGATGGAGCGCCTGTCGCGCCAGACGGGCGAGGTGGTCAAGATCATCGAGGTGATCAAGGAGCTCGTCTCGGACACCGAACTGCTCGCCTTCAACGCCGCCATCATCGCCGCCAAGGCCGGCGAGGAGGGGAAGGGCTTTTCCGTCGTCGCCGAGGAGATCCGCGACCTGGCCGACCGCACCACCTCCAGCGCTCAGGACATTCACCGCATCGTCAAGGCGATCGGCGGCGACACCCGCGAGGTCACCGAGGCGGTCGAGGCGACGAGCAAGCGCATCGCCCGCGGCAAGGAGCTCTCCCTCTCCACCGGTCAGGCGCTGCGCAAGATCGTGCAGAGCTCCAGCGAAGCGGCGCTGGCCAGCGACGAGATCGCCAACCTCACCCTCGCCGAGGAGAAGCGCGCCCGCGCCCTTCTCGACGACGCCGGACGCAGCCTGCGCTCGGTGAAGGCCATCGCCCGCACCATGCGCGAGCAGCAAAACGCCATCGCCCGCATTCAGGACGGCGTCTCCGAGATGAAGGGGGCCGCCGATCTCATCGCCCGGGGGATGGAGGAGCAGGTGCGCGCCAACCGCGAGTTCGACAGAGGGCTGCTCGATCGCGAGAGCCAGATCCAGGCGATCCACGCCGCGACGTCGTTCCAGCAAAGCACCGTCAAGCTCGTCTTCGCCCATTTCGAATCGTCCGAAGAGCGCCTGCGCCGAAACACCGAGCGCTCTCAGATCATCCTGCGCGAGATCGCCGAGCTCGAGGTTCTGGCCGAGACGCTGCGCGAGCTCGTCTCGACCTTCGAGGGGCGCATCGCTTCTTCCTACGCCCACGCCCCGGCGCTCCAGGCCCCCGAGGCCTGAGCTCTCTCTCCCCCCGCCCTCACCCCTTCCGTCGACGCCGCCTCCATCGGGCAACTTCGATAGAACAATTTTTTACTGATCACGTCCGCTTCGCACACACAAAGACTCCCCCCTTAAAGGGGGACAAGGGGGGGACTTGAGACATCCCGAAGCAATTAAGCCCATGCCTCCTCCATTATTCAATTGCAATTAACAAACATTGTTTTAAAATATTGTTGTCCGTCGGCCGAATTCGTCTCTTCTTGAGGGGAAGGAACAGGGTATGGGGGGACTCGGAATGAGAGAGTGGTCGCTGAGGACCCGCCTGACCGTCCTCTTCTCGGTGCTGACGGGGGCGATCCTGTGCGTCGTGGCCGTCGCTGCGCTGCGTCACTTCGAAAACGAGTACCGCAGGACGTCCGCCAAAAACCAGCACTCCCTCACGGCCGCCATGGCCCGAGAAGCCGACAGCCGGCTTCAGGCGGCCGTGGTGCAGCTTTCGTCCGTGGCCGAGGCGTACCCGCGCGACGCCCTCGGCGATCCCCCCACGGCCGAACAGACCCTCTCGGCTCAGAAGGGGGCCCTGGTGACGTTCGACAGGGGGATCCTCCTGCTGTCGCCGCGCGGGCCTCTCGGCTTCGTCGGCCCATCCCCTCCCCCCACCTTCGCCGAGGCGTTTGAATTCAGCGCTTTGGCACGAAACGGCGCGCCGCATCTGTACGGCCCCTTTCCCGATGAGTCGAGCACCCGGGCGCATATCGTCGTCGCGGCGCCGATTCGCGATGAAGACGGGGCGACGACGGCCGTTCTGCTCGGCGGGTTCGACGCCACGGCCGATCGCCTCCTGGGCTCCCTCCCCGATCTTCGCATCGCCGAAGGGGGGCATTTCTTCCTGCGAGGGCCGGATCACGGCGTCTCTCTGAGCGGCGCGCCGGTGCGCGAAGCAGCCGCCGCGAAGGCGCTCCTCTCCGAGGCCCCCCTCGCCGTCGCCGGGTGGAGCCTCTCGGCCGAGATTTCCCTCCCCCAAGCCCCCATCCGCAGCGCCCGCCTCTATATCGTCGGAGCCCTCGGCGCGCTGGCCCCCCTTTGCACCCTCATCGTCTGGCTCTTCATGCGCCGGCTGACCGCACCGCTGGCGCAGATCGGCTCCCGGGTCAAGGCCATCACCGAAGGGGAGACCGAACTGGCCCCGCTGCCCGTCGCTCCGCATGAGGAGATCGCCCTGCTGACCAACGCCTTCAATACCATGCAGGAAGAGATCGTTCGTCGAGGCAGGGCGATCGAGGAACAGAAGGAGTTCGCCGAGGCGCTGGTTCAATACGCCGCGGCGCCGATCTTCGTGATCGACCGCCATCACAAAGTGATCTCCTGGAACAAGGCGTGCGAGGAGCTGACGGGGCTTTGCGCCGCCGAGCTCAAGGGGACCGACCTTCAGTGGCGCGGATTTTACGAGCACCCCCGTCCCTGCCTGGCCGATTTCGTCGTGGAGAGCCGCTACGATGAGCTCTCCGACTACTTCAGCGCCCACTCTCCGGCGCGCCTCGTCGGCGAGGGGCTGCAGGCCGAGGGGTGGCGCAAGACCCCCGGGGGGCGAGTCTGCTACCTGATCTTCAGCGCCGCCCCCATCCGCAACAACCGCGGCGAAATCGTCGCCGCCATTGAAACCCTCGAGGACATCACCGAGCGAAAGAATGCCGAAACGCGCCTGAAGCAGATGGCCCACTTCGACTTTCTCACCGGGCTCCCCAACCGGGCGCTCTTTTTCGACCGCCTCGAGGTGGGGGTCGACGAAGCGAAGCGCTACGGGCACCGGATCGCCCTGCTCTTCATCGACCTGAACGGCTTCAAGGAGATCAACGACAGCCTCGGACACGACGCCGGAGACGTGGCCCTCGCCGAGCTCGCCCAACGCCTCAAAGGGTGCGTGCGCACCTGCGACACGGTGGCGCGCATGGGGGGCGATGAGTTCACCGTCATTCTGGGCCGCATCACCGAGCCGAAGGAGGCCGCCCTGGTCACCCGCCGCATCGCCGACGCCTTCGCCTCGCCGGTGTGCAGCGGCGACCTCGTTCTGACTCTCGGGGCGAGCATCGGCATCAGCGTCTATCCCGAGGACGGCACCGACGGGGCGACGCTGCTGAAAAAAGCGGACACGGCCATGTACCGCGCCAAGGCGCGGGGCGGGGGGATTCTCTTCGCCGCCGAAGGGGAACCGTTCTACCGGATCGACGAGGAGCCCTGGCAGGACGAAGGGGAGGGAAACGCCCGGAAAGAGGGGATCGGAAGTTGAACGATGCGAAAAAATCGGTATTTATTCGCCTTGTGGGGTCGCGGCTCACATGACAAGGTGTCTGGCGCCATGGACGGCGCCAGTCAAGCGGCCATGGACGGCGAAAAGCGTCCCTTGGCATGGGAGTTGGGACCCCATGCTGAACAGTTACAAAATCCGAAGCTCACAGCCCCTCGTGACCCACCCGGTTGCGCCCCTCGTCTTTGGCGCGATAGAGGGCCCGGTCGGCGCGGGCGAGGGCTTCGACCCGCTCGTCCTCTTTCCTCAGCAGGGTCACTCCCACGCTCAGCGTCACCCGAATGTCGTCGGCGCCGCTTCGGGCGGGCGTCTGCGCGAAGGCGTCGCGCAGACGCTCGGCGAAGCGCAGCGCCCCCTCGCCGTCGGTGCCGGGGAGCAGAACGGCGAACTCTTCGCCGCCCAGCCTGCCGATGAGGTCGATCTTGCGCAGCATCTGCTGAGCGAGCCGGGCGAAGTGCTTCAGAACGTCGTCGCCGGCGGCGTGCCCGTAGGTGTCGTTGACGCGCTTGAAGCGGTCGAGATCGACCATGAGCAGGGCCACCGGCTTTCCGAGGCGCTTGAAGCGCGCCAGCTCGTGGTCCATACGCTCCAGAAAAAAGCGCCGGTTGGCGACCCCGGTGAGAGCGTCGGTAGTGGCGAGGCGCCGCAGCTCGGCCTCGTAGGCCTTGCGCTCGGTGAGGTCCTGAAAGACGACGACGGCGCCGTCGCGCTCTCCATCCTCCTCGACGGGGTTGACGACAAGCTGCACCGCAAAGCCGGTGCCGTCCTTGCGGATGAACCACTCCTCGGCGCGGCGCGAGAGCCCGTCCTCGATGGTGCGGAAGATCGGGCACTTGGCGGCGGGATAGTCACTGCCGTCGGGGCGGTGGTGGTGAAAGAGGGCGTGCGGGTCGGCATCGAGAACTTCGGCAAGGGTGAAGCCGAGCATCCGCAGCGCCGCGGGATTGACGAAGGTGAGCTTCCCCGTGCGGTCGACGCCGTAGATCCCCTCCCCCGCCGCCATGAGCAGCACCTTGTTGCGCCGCGAGAGGCGCTCGACTTCGGCCCGAGCGGCGCGCTCCTCGCCGACGAGCTCCCCCAGCCGCTCGTTGACCCGGAGCAGCGCCGATTCGGCGCGCTTTCGCGCGGCGGTGTCCCACGCGAGGTCGGCCAACAGCGAGACGGTTTCCACATCCCACGAGGTGTAGTTCTCGGTCTTGTTCCCCACCCCGAGGATCGCCACGATCGACTCTCCCCGAAAGAGCGGAACGACGAGCTGTCGCTCGATGGGCACATGCCCTTCGGGGAGCCCCCGGCGGTGGAGCAAGGCGGCGTAGTCGTTGTGGATGATCGCCCGGCCCTCGCGCACGCAGTCGACCCAGACCCCGGCCTTCTCCACGTCGTAGTGCATTCCCGCCCCATCCATGGTGCAGGCCCTATGCAGCGTCGCGCTCGACCACATCTGCAGTTCCAGCGTCTGTTGGTCTTCGCGCAGAAAATGGAAAAAGCCGATGCGGCTCGCGGTCAGCCGCTCGGCCTGGTCGATCGTCTCGCGCAGAAACTCCTCCAGCGAATGGGTCAGGGCGTAGTCGATCAGGTGCAGGCGCGCCCGGGAGAGGGCGTCCGCTCGCCGCCGCTCGGTGATGTCCTGCAGGCTGAACTGGAGCAGCTGCCGTCCCTGATGCTGAAAAGCCATCAGGTGCACCTCGGCGTCCCAGATCTCTCCGTCGGGGCGTCGGTGACGCCACTCGAAACGGTGCGATCCCCCCGCGCGGGCAGCCTCGATGCGGCCCTGCGCCGCCTCGGCCGACGCCGTCCCGTCGGGCTGCAGCGGAGCCGAGACGTCCAGCGGACTCCGACCCACGAGCGCCTTCGCGTCCTCGACGCGATACAGCCGAAGCGCTGCGGCGTTGCAGTCGATGAAGCGGCCGCCCGCCGGGTCCATGACCACCATGGCGACATGCGATTCGGCGAAGAGGAGCCGGTTGTACGCCTCGCTCTCGCGCAGGGCCTTTTCGGCCTCAATGCGGGTGGTGATGTCGTGGATGATGGAGAAGAGGAGCGTTCCGTTTTCAGTCTCGATGGGCGAGGAATGGACCTCGACGGTGCGGACCTCGCCGTCGGCGAGGCGATGGGGAAAGATGAAGTAATTGCGCCTCTGCTCGAGGGCGTTTCGTCGCTCGGCGGCGATCTGCTCCTCACCGAGCATGTTGATCTCGGCGACGCTCATCGCGCGCAGGAGATCGGCCGGATAGCCGTAGAAGCGCGCGGCGGCGGCGTTGGCGTCGACGATCCTCCCGGAGGCGGGATCGACCAGGAGCATTACCGCATCGTGGCGGTGAAACAAGCCCCGGAAATGCTCTTCGCTTCGGCGAAGCTCGGCGGTCACGTCATCGATGCGGCGCTGCAGGCTGTTGCGGGTGGCGCCGTAGAGCCAAAGCAGAAGAAGCTGAGAAGCGACGTATCCGCCGACAAGCGCCGCCGCATCGACGCGGCGGTGACGCTCGTGGGCGGCGAAGGGCTCGGAACGGTCGCGCCAGACGACGACCATACCGACAGGGGGGCGCGCCGGATCGCGTCCATGAAGGTAGTCGTGAAGGGGGAAGGTGGTCACATGCCAGCGCCGCCCGCCCCAGGCGGCCTTGAAAGAGCGGAGCGGCTCTTCGCCCAACGGCACGGATCCGCTCATCAGCCACGGCGTCGCCTCGGAGCGGGACGTCGATGCCAGATAGCTCCCCGTCTTCTCGATCAGGGGGCCGTTCAATCCGAGGTATTCCGCCCAGACGGTCTCCTCCACGACGCGGCGTTCGAGCAGGACGGCGACCCCGGCGTCGGCGAGGCGATCGAAGTACTCGACCTGCGAGCGAAGCGACATCCCCGCCTCCAGCACACCGATGCGTCCTCCCTGCGGGTCTTTGACGGGCACCACCGCCCGCAGCCCCGAGAAGGCGCGGCCGATCTCGAAGCCGCTGCGGGGAATTCCGTCGGCGTTGACGTCCTCGATGACGGCACGCACCCCGTCGAGGCGGTCGCCGAAGCGCTCGGGGGCGTGCACCCGCAGAAACGACTTCGCGCCGGGTCCGAGGTGAAAATGGAGCTGCTGCGCGCCGAATTGCCGCTGCAGATCGCTCCAGCTCGGCCCCAGGTGCTCCAACAACTCGGCGCGCGCACGCGCCGCCCTCTCTCCACCCGGCCCCTCGGCCTCACCTTCCTTCCCGTCGAGAAAGGCGCGCCGGACCTTGGGGTCTGCGGCGACGAAGGAGGCGAGAACGTACATCTGGCGCTCTAGCTGAGCTTCGGCGATGCGAAAGAGGTCCTGTAGCTCGGCGGATTCGCGGTGGAGACGCCGCTCGAACTCCGCAGCGTCTCGGTGCCAGAAAAAGACGCCGATGCACAGGAAAAAGGCCGCCAGCAGGACGGAAGGGAAGAGAGTATTTCTCAGCGAGAATTTCTTCATATCATGCGTCGCGGCGTAAAGGTGGGGTGTTGAGACGATTCTCACCCATACCGCCGCCGTTGTCTAGGATTTCCGACCGCGCTCGCCAAAAGGATGAAACCGCGGCGCCGAAGGGACCGAAAAGCGGACCATCGGCCGGACAACTGCTTCGATCTTCGTCTGTTTTCGGTTGAAATGAGCCTTGGGGTGGGCCTATACTGTGGCGGTCCGATTGAATGAAAATGGAGGGCCGCTCCCCCCTCACGCTTCGCCGCGCAACAACGCGAAGGTCCCGTTTCATCCCCTTCACTCCCGATCAGGTATCATGAAGACACCCGCTTCCGAAAAGACCTCCTTCAAATGGCTCCTCGGCGCCCTGGTGCTCGGCATCGTTCTGGGGGCCTGCTTCACCATCCTGTTGCGCGCGCCCTCTTCCTCGGCCCCCCTTTTCGCCGCCGAAGCGGTGTCGCCGAAGGTCGACCGGGCCCTGTCCGAAGGGCTGGAGCGCGCCAAGAGGCTCGCCGACCAGGGGAAAGCACCCGAGGCGGTGGAGCTGCTCGAATCGCTCATCGTCCGCTTCCCCAAGGCGCCCGAGCCGTACAACAATCTGGCCGCCGTTCTTGCCCTGCAGGGCGAGTTGGAGGCGGGGCGCGAGCTTCTTGAAAAAGCGCTGCGCACCCACGAGGGGTACTCGGCCGCCTACGACAATTTGGGGATCATCTTCTCCGAGATTGCCCGCACCTCCTACGGCAAGGCCCTTCGCCTCGACATCCCCCCGAGCACGCCCGACCTCAAGGTCGTCACCGCCGCCCGCCCCGCTCCCGCTTCGGTGGCCTCGGACATCCTCAGGGACGAGCCCGAAAGCGCGCCGCCCCGCGAAGAGCCGGCGAAAGAGGTCCGCACCGCGGCTGCCCCCCCTGCGGCGGCGCAGCGGCCCGAGCCGCCCCCGGCGCAGCCCGCCGCTCCCCCGGCTCCGGCTCAGGCTCCCGCCGCCCCCTCTGCCCCCGCCCCGGCAGCGGCGGCACCGCAGGCGGCGCCGACCGCGCCTGCGAACGACCAGCGCGAGGCGGTTCTGCAGACGCTCCGGGAGTGGGCCGCCGCCTGGTCGGCCCGCGACGTGCCGCTCTATCTTTCGTACTACAGCGAGCACTTCCGCCCCGACGACGGCATGGACCGCGCCGCCTGGGAAGAGCTTCGCCATCAGAGGATCCGCCACCCCTCGCGCATCCGGGTGACCCTCAGCGACATCCAGCTCAGCTGGACCGGCCCCGATTCGGTGCAGGTCACGATGGTGCAGGACTACGACGCCGACACCTACAAAGGACGTTCGCGCAAGGCGATGAACCTGGTGAAGGAAGGGGGCGCCTGGCGCATCCTGACTGAGAACTCCCTCGGAACCGCACGGTGAAGCGCCCGCACCTTCTTCTTTTGCTCGTGCTCGTCGCCGGGATTGTCACCGTCACGGCCGCGCAGGTGAGTGCGCTGTGGACGAACCCCGCGCCGTCCCCTGCGCCCTCGCCGCTCAAGGAGGAGACGCTGCAGCAACGGTTCGTCGAGGATCTGCCGACCCTCGAGAGCGATCTTCAAAAGCGGGTCTCGGCGCGCCTGAAGGCCGACCCCGACGACCTCGAAGCGGCCCTTTTGCAGGGGCTGCTCTACTTCCGGGCCGGCGATTTCGACCGCGCCCTCACCAAGCTCGACCGCATCACCCGCAAGGCGCCGCGCTTCCACCTGGCGCACCTCATCCGCGGCGACCTCGCCCTGGTCCACATCAACCACATCAGCGACATCGGCCGCAGCCGCCTGCTGAGCGACATGCCCGGCGCCGACGAGGAGCGCTTGGAGCAGCTGCGCACCGAGGCCGAGGCACGCCTTCGCGGCTATCTCACCATCATCGACGGGCGCCGCATCCCCGGCAGCATCATCCAACTCGCCCCCGGCATCAGCCACGTCCTGCTCGTCGACAAGGCCCAGCACCGCCTCTACGTCTTCGAAAACGTCGGTCCCGGTCTCCCCCCGGCCCTGGTCGCCGATTTCTACACGGTCATCGGACGCATCCCCGGAAACAAGCTCGTGCGCGGCGACCAGAAGACCCCCGAGGGGATCTACTACATCACCGAGCGCATCCCCGGCAGTCGGCTTCCGCGCCGCTACGGCCCGGCGGCCTTCCCGATGAACTACCCCAACGAGCTCGACCGACGTTTTCGAAAGACCGGCGACGGCATCTGGCTGCACGGCACCGACACCGACTTCTACAGCCGCCCTCCCCTCGACAGCGACGGCTGCGTCGTTCTCGCTAACGACGATCTGAAGCGGATCGAGCGCTTCATCAAGCCGGGGGTCACCCCCATCGTCGTGGCGGACGCGCTGGAGTGGATCACCCATGAGCAGTGGCACGATCGGCGCGAGTCGGTGCTGCGCGACATCGAACAGTGGCGCCGTGACTGGGAGCAGGGGCCGGTGGAGGCGTATCTCAGCCACTACGCCAACGACTTCGTCGGCGACGGGCTCGAACTGGCGGCGTGGAGCGAACGAAAGCGGCAGGTGGCCCGGGGGAAGGAGTACCAGAAGATCGTTCTGAGCGACCTGACCCTTCTGGCCTACCCCAAGGCGGCGGCGGACGGTCGGCGCAAAGTGGTCGCCGAATTTCGCCAGGACTACCGTTCGAACAACTTCAACAGCGTCATGGACAAGCGGCTCTACCTGGTCCAGGACGAGCAGGCGTGGCGGATCTGGCACGAGGGTCGCCAGTAAGGCGCAAGGCAGACAGGGACACGATCGCTTCCGGTGGAGACGGGCAGACGCAAATGAAGAGGCCGACCTTGTTTTTGGGGGTGTTCCCGCTCTTTTTAGCGACGCTCGTCTGTGCGGACGAGTTCGCCGCCCCACCCGGCACCTTCTACGACGCCGACACCGCCCTTCTCTGGCAGATCGGCGAAAACGGCCGGATGCCGTGGTCGGAGGCGGCGCGCCACTGCCGAAGCCTCTTTGCGGACGAAGGGGGCGAATGGCGCCTTCCGCGCAAGGACGAGCTCTTGTCGCAGCCGCCTCGCCATCTCTTCCCCGACGCCGCGGCCGGCGCCTACTGGAGCGCCACCCCGCAGAACGGGCGTGTCTTGGGGGTTGCCTTCGACAGCGGCCTCCCCTTCGCCTTCGGGGGGAGCGACCCGGCCCTTTATGTGCGCTGCGTCGCCGACCCCCCTCCCCCTTTTGCGGCCCCACTCCAAACCCTTCACCGCTGGGCGCAGGCCTGGTCGCGTCAGGACGTCGAGGCGTACCTCTCCTTCTACAGCGACGACTTCGATCCCGGCAGCGGCCTCTCGCAGGCGGCGTGGAAGGAGCGCCGACGAAGCGCCCTCGGGCGCCCCGAGTGGATCGAGGTGCGGATCGATGATCTTCGGGCCTCACGGACCGACGCCGGGGTGCGCATCGCCTTCGTCCAGGCCTACCGCTCCGACCTCTTCAGCGACCGCGTCCGCAAGGCGATCGACTTCGTCCCCGAACGCGGGGGGTGGGCCATCGCCGCCGAAGAGACATTCGAGATTCTCCCCTGACGACGAAAGGGCGGCCTGGTTGGCCGCCCTTTCGCATTCATTTCGTTCTCTGTTCGTCGTTGTGCGTCGGCTTTTTCAGCCCCGGTCCCATTCGGCCAGCCGCTCCCGGGCGGTCTTCGCCTCATCGGACATGGGGAACGTTTCGATGAGGCGGTTGAGGATCGCCCGGCCGTTGCGTTGATCCCCCAGGGTATTGAAGGTGATCCCCTGCTTGAGCAGGGCGGCTGCGGCCTTGGGGTGATCGCTGTGCTTCTGGATCACGTCCTGGAACTGCAGGATGGCGTTCTCGTACCGCTTCTCGCCGTAATACGCCTCGCCGATCCAGTACATGGCATTGACGGCCTGGGCTCCGGTGGGGTTGGCCCGAAGGTACGACTCGAGCGCCTCCCTCCCCTGGACGAACTGGTTGGCGCGGATCAGCTCGACGCCGCGCTCATAGGCGCTTTGCGGCGGCGCTCCGGCCTGGGAGGCGGCGCCGCCCCCCTCGCCGCCCGGCCTGCGCTCCAGGGCCGCGATCCTGTTTTCGAGCGCCCCGATTTTCAGGGCGAGGTCATCGCGGACCAGGGCGAGCTCGGCGCGCACTTCGCTCCCCTCGCGACGGCTGTCCTCCATGCGCCCGCTCATCGACTGCAGATCGACCCGCAGGGCGTCCATCGATGCCTGCAGGTCGGCCTGACTGCGCCCCATGGCGTCGACGCGCCCCTGCATCTCGCCGGCCTGATCCGAATGGCGTAACGAAACGGTGGTGCGTTCCACCTCCGCCAGGCGGCGCTTCATTTCGTTCATGTCGCGCTCCATGCGCAACTGATCCTGAGTCGTCAGGCATCCGGTCAGCATCACCCCTGCCGTCAGCACAACGCATCCTTTACGCCACATCTTCACGCCTTGGATCCTCCGATGGAAAGAGGGGGCCGCACCCTGCGGCGCGGCCCCTTCGGTTGTCGTCAAGGGCTGATTCTGTTGAACTCGGCGCGGCGGTTCTGCGCCCAGGCGCTCTCGCTGGAGGCGCGCACCAGCGGCATCTCTTCACCGTAGGAGATGATGGTGAGGCGGTTGCCGTTGATGCCGAGGGAGATGAGATAGTCGCGCGCGGCGCGGGCACGGCGCTCGCCCAGCGCGAGGTTGTACTCGTCGGAGCCGCGCTCGTCGGTGTGCCCTTCGATACGCACCCGCACACGCGGGTTTTCCTTGAGGTACTCGGCGTTGCGGGCGAGGATCTCGCGGGCCTCGGCGCTCAGGGTGTGCTGGTCGAACCCGAAGTGGATGCGCTGCAGACCTTCGCCGGTGGCGTCGGCCATGGGGAGGAGGCGGTCGCGGGCGACCTCGTCGGAGACGGCCTGCTCGTCGACGCCTCGGGGAACCTCACGCTCGACGGAAGGCGCCTCGACGACGCGCTCCTGCGCAATGGGGGCCTCGGCGGTGGGAGCCGGCTTCTTGGCGCACCCCGTGACGAACATCGCCGCCAGAGCGACCATCAAAATCCAATACACGTTCATTTTTTTCATTGCCGTACTTCTCCTTTGAAATGCTCTTGTTCCTTTATGAGACCATGCCACCCCGGCCGCCTCGGAACGAACCCGGTGCGCTGGGAAACCTAGCCAACGATTATAGCGAAAGGCGTATTAAAAACAACGAAAACCGCGTGCGATCACCACCGTGCGGACCATGCGGGGTGGCTCGCCTCGACCCCTTGGGGGGAAATGCGCCGCGCCCCCGTGCCGTCGGCGCGCATGACGTAGATCCCCTTCTTGCCCGAGACGTCCGATGAGTAGACGATGAAGCGGCCGTCGGGGCTCCAGCGGGGATGCTCCTTGTTGCCGGGGCCGAAGGTGAGGCGGCGCTCGTCGGTGCCGTCGGGGCGAATGGTGTAGATGTCGAGACGCCCCTCCTCCATGCGCGTGAAGGCGATGCGCTCCCCCTTGGGGTGCCAGGTGGGGGTGACGTTGTAGCGTCCGGCGTTGGTGAGGCGCCGCACCGCGCCGGAGACGACGTCGAGGATGAAGATGTGGGGGTTGCCCTGGCGGTCGGAGACGAAGGCGATCTCGTCGCTGCGGGGGCTCCAGCTCGGGTCGACGTCGATGGCCCAGTTGTTGGTCAGCCGCTTGTTGATGGCGCCGTCGGTGCCGATGAGGTAGAGCTCGGCCTGGCCGTCCTTGGAGAGAGTCAGAGCGATCTCGCGGCCGTCGGGGCGGAATCGTCCCGCGATGTTGAGCCCGGGATGGCGCGACAGGCGGGCCTCGGCGCCGCTGTTGAGCTCCTTGCGGTACAGATCAGGGTTCCCTTCGCGGTACGAGGTGAAGATGACCTCCTTGCCGACGGGGGAGAAGTCGGGGTTGAGGACGATGGTGCGATGGTCGGTGAGGCGCACCGACCCGTGCCCGTCGACCTCCATGAGGTAGAGCTCCTTGTGCCCGGTTCGGTCCGAGATGTAGGCGATGCGCGAATTGAAGGGCCCCTCTTCGCCGGTGAGGCCGGCGAGGATCTGATCGGAGAAGCGGTGGGCGATGCTGCGCACGTCGGCGACGCTGGCGGTGTATCGCCGCCCGGTGAGCAGGCGCCGCGAGGTCACGTCGAAGAGGCGCGCCTCGACGATGAGGGTGTCGCCCCGCACCGCGTACCCCCCCTTGATGAGGGCCTGGGCGCCGAGCATGCGCCACTGGCCGAAGTCGACATCGACGCTGGCGAGCCCGAGGCGCCGGGCGTCGGAGAGGAACGCCGCCGGATCGACGAAGGAGAAGATCCCGGTCAGGTCGAGATTGGCGTTGAGGACGCGTTCGATTTCGGCAGCGAGCTCCGGCGAAGCCCCCTCCTCCATCGGCAAAAAGCGGGTGACGGCCAGCGGGATCGTCTGCTGTCCCGGCGCACGGATCTCGATCTGCGCGGCCGCAGGGGTGGCGAGGGCGAACAGTAAAACGAAGAGAACCGCCAGTGCAGTGCGTAGTGACATCGTCGTCTAGTCCAGAAGGTCCTTGAGGTTGAATTCCACATCGATCTCCAGGCGGCGCTCCGGCCTGAAGGGGAGTTGACGCGCGCCGAGAATGGCCCGGCGCACCGAATCGTCGAAGACGACCTCCCGCGACTGCTCGGTGAATGTGTAGTCGAGGAGCGTCCCTTGCGCATCGTAGATGATGCGCACCTTGGCCCGCAGGTCGCGCCGACCTCCCACCTGATAACCCGAGAGGTTCCAGTTCTCCTTCAGATAGGCCTGGATCCAGGTGCGCTGGTCGACGCCGGCCTGTGTCCCGGTGCCGGTCTCGATCCCCAGCGGGATGTTGGAGCCGCGGGTGTCGGCGGCGGCCAGGGCGGCGAGCCTCTCTCTGAGCTCCTCCCTCTCGCGCTGGCGGCGCATGCGCTCGATGGCGTCGCTGACGGCTGCCTCGTCGGCGGGAGGGGCCGTCGCCTGGGCGCGGGGGGGCGGCTCGGCCGGTGCCGGACGCGGCGCCGGAGGGGGAGCAGGGGCCGGTTCGGGCTTCGGCGCCGGTTTTGGTTCAGGCTTCGGTTCCGGCCGCGGCGCAGGTTCCGGCTTCGGCTCGGGGGCGGGAACGCTCGGCGCGGGAGGAGGAGCCGGTGCCGGTTCGGGGCGCGGCGCCGGTGGAGGCGGCGGGGCCGGGCGCGGCGCGGGACGAGCGGGCGCCGCGGCAGCGGGACGCGGTTCGCGGCTGCCGTCGGGACGCCCCGCCTGGGGGTCTGCCACCGGGAGCATGGAAAGATCGATCTCGATGACCTGCACCAGCTGACGGTGGCTCGTGGTGAAGAACGCCCCCGAAAAAAGGGCCGCCACCGCCAGATGCAGCACGAAGGAGATCAGGAGCATGCGCCCCAGGCCCGTATCGGGGAGGGGGCCGCTGCGCTTGGAAGTGTTGGTGTCCACTCGACGGATCCGGAGCTCAGAGGTCGGGGGGGCGCGAAACCATCCCCAGCTTTTCGATTCCGGCCTTCTTCGCGGCGGCCATCACCTGCACGACCCGCCCGTAGGGGACGTCGCGGTCGGCGTGGAGATAGACCTCCTTCTCCTCCCTCTCCTTGAGGACCTGAACCAGAACGGGGGTGAGCTGCTCCAGCGTCTCGACCCGCGAGCGTCCGACCATCAGCTCGCCGTTCTTCTCGACGGTGATCACCAGCGGATCGCTCGCCTGGGGGAGGGGGGGCGCGTCGACGACCTCGGGGAGCCTGACGTCGACCCCCGTCTCCATCATCGGCGCCGCCACCATGAAGATGATCAGCAGCACGAGCATGACGTCGACGAAGGGGGTGACGTTGATCTGGGACATCATGCGGCGGCTGCCGCTCTCTCTGCGACCGACTTCCATCGCCTCTTCAGCCCCTGCGCGCCGTGCGCTCGACGATGTTGAGGAATTCCTGGCTGAAGTTGTCCATCTCCCCCGTCAGGATGTTCACCTTGTTGATGAAGTGGTTGTATCCGATGACTGCGGGGATCGCGGCCACCAGCCCGATGGCGGTGGCCAGCAGGGCCTCGGAGATGCCGGGGGCCACGACGGCGAGCGAGGCGCTTCCGGTCTCGCCGATCCCCATGAAAGAGCCCATGATCCCCCAGACGGTGCCGAAGAGCCCGATGAAGGGGGCCGCCGACCCGGTGGAGGCGAGAAAGGTCAGGAATTTCTCCAGGCGCTGAATCTCGCTGGTGGTGGCGCGGCGAAGGGCGCGGGCGACGTTCTCGACGCGGCCCAGGTCGGTGGAGATCTCGCCGCCTCCCCCCTCGGGGCGCTGGCGCCCCTTGAGCAACTCGTGAAAGCCTTCGCGAAACAGCACCGTCAGCGGCGAATGGGGGTAGTCCTTGAGACCCTGGCCGATGACGTCGAAGCGCTTCTTGGCCCAGAAGAATTCGAGAAAGCGCTCGGAGTCGCGGGTCGCCCGGCGAATGACGCGCATTTTGTAGAAGATGATGGCCCAGGACATGACGGACAGGTAGACGAGAACGAGCATGACCAGCTGAACGACCGGTCCTGCGTTGAGAACGAGCTCCAAGAGGGGCCTCCCATTGCGGCGCAGAAGGATGTTGGCGGACGGACGACGCCGCTGCGGAGCCGGTACGGTCCGGCGGCAGTCGAATTATCAGCCAATCCCCTGCGCAAGTCAACGGGGGATCGGTAAAAATCGAATTAAAAGCGATGGACTTTCGGTCAGTTGGAACCTGAGCTTCCCTGCTCGGACTCGATTTGGAGGCGGGCGCGGCGGTAGAGCTCGACCTGGGCGAGCTTCTCGGGGTGTCCGTCGGCGGCCCAGGCGTCGATTTCGAGCAGTTCCACCAGTAAAGGGAAGCGATCGTCGCGGATGAAACGCCACTGGCGGCGCGACAATGAGCGAAGCTCGCCTACCCGCCAGGAGAGGGCGAACATGTGATGGCGGATGAGCCAGAGGATGTCATCTTTGGTCGCCGGATCCATCCCCAGGCGCTCCAGAATCTCCTCGGCGAGGCGCTCCCCTTCGCGGTCGTGCCCGAAGGCGCGCACCCGGCCGTCGATCCTTCGGGTCGTCATCGCCTTGCCGATGTCGTGCAGCAGCGCCGCCCAGGCAAGGCGCCGATCGGCCGACGAGGGGAGGAGGCGCACGGCGAGCAGGGTGTGGACGAAGGCATCGCCCTCCGGATGGTGATCGGGGGGCTGGGGGACCCCCTGCAGGCGGTAGACTTCCGGCAGAAGGCGCCGAAGACGCTCGTCGCTGCGAAAGCGCTCCTGGCGGTCCTTCGGCTCGGCAAGCCGAAGGATCTCTTCAATGTAGTGCAGGTCATTCATTCTTTCAGTTTAAGCCAAATCGTCTTTTTTGGTAACTGATCGGCATGAGGCCACATCTCCCGTTCCAAGGGACGCTTTTCGCCGTCCATGGCGCCGGACACACTTGACCTGCGAGCCGCGACCTCAAACAAGGTGAATATCTACCTTTTTGCCTGTAGAATGGAGGACAAAGGGTTTGGCCCGCCGCCGCTTTCGAAAGGACTTCGATGTCGACCGTCAATTTGGAGATGATCCGGGAAGCCGCCTCCATCCTGCAGGGACACTGCCGGCGCACCGAGCTCATCCATTCGGACTATTTCTCGGAGTGCACCGGACGCCCCCTCTTCTTCAAGTGCGAAAACCTGCAGCGCACCGGATCGTTCAAGATGCGCGGCGCCACCCATTTTCTGCGCCGCCAGAGCGCCGAGGCCCTGTCGCGCGGGGTGATCACCGCCTCGGCGGGGAATCACGCGCAGGGGGTCGCCTGCGCGGCGGCACGCCAGGGCGTGCGGGCCATGGTGGTGATGCCCACCTCGACCCCGCCGGCCAAGATCAGCGCGACGCGCCACTACGGCGCCGAGGTCGTTCTTCACGGGGCCGGCTTCGACGAGGCGGCGGCCCATGCGCAGCGGCTCGAGAAGGAGCGAAGGTTGCTCTACGTGCCGGCCTTCGACCACCCGCTGGTCATCGCCGGGCAGGGGACGATCGCCCTGGAGATCCTCGCCGATCTGCCCGAGGCGCAGACGCTCCTCGTCCCCATCGGCGGCGGAGGTCTGATCTCGGGGATCGCCGTCGCCGCCAAGGCGCTCAAGCCCGAGATCCGCATCGTCGGCGTCGAGGCGGCCGGCGCCCCGGCCGCTCTGCTGTCGCGTCGGAAGAAGGCGCCCGTCTCCCTTGCCGCCGCCCACTCCCTCGCCGACGGCATCGTGGTGAAGCGGCTCGGCGAGCTGACCTTCCCCCTCATCGAGGCGCTCGTCGACGAGGTGGTGATGGTCGAGGAGGAGGAGATCGCCCGGGCCGTCGTCAGCCTGATGGAAAAAAAGAAGCTCGTCGCCGAAGGGGCCGGCGCCGTCTCCCTCGCCGCCGCCCTCTATGGCCGCAGGGAGCTGTGCCGCGGAACGACGGTGTGCCTGGTGTCGGGGGGAAACATCGACGTGCAGACGGTCTCCAGGGTGGTGCAGCGTGCCATGATGGCCGAGGGGCGCTACCTCAAGATCGAGGTCGAGCTCCACGACGCCCCCGGCGCCCTGTCGCCCCTCACCGCCCTGCTCGCCTCCGTCGGGGCGAACATCCTGCAGATCAGCCACGACCGGCGCTCCTCCTCCCTCACCCTGGAGCGCGCCGAGGTGCGCCTGGAGCTCGAAACGCGCGGCCCGGAGCACATCGCCGAGGTCCTCGGCGCCCTCGAAGCGGCGGGATACGCGGCGACCGTGAAGCGATGAGCCCGCGGTGCGCCCTGACGCTGGTCGGGACGGTGCACCGAAGCGGGGGCGAGGCGTTGCTCGCTGAGCTGCTTCTCCGGGAGCGCCCCGAGATCGTGACGCTCGAGATGAGCCCCTACGCCCTCGCCTTCAGGCGCGGGCGGGGGCCTTCGCTGCTGGCGCGGCTCGATGCGATCCTCGATCGCCTCGCGGCCGAGACGCATCGAGCCCCCGAAACCCTTCGCCCCCACCCCCGCATCGAAGCGATCCGCACCCTCGTCGCCCTCCCCTTCGAATACACCGCCGCGGCCGCCTACGCCGAGGCCACCGGCATCCCGGTCGATCTCATCGACTCTTCGTTGATCTCGGCCCGAAAGCTGCGCCGCGTCGAGCGCGAGCTCATCACACTCGAAAACATGCGCACCCTGCTGACCTTGGAGCCCGAGTCGCCCCAAGAGGACCATCGCCTCGCCAGGGCGATGACGGGCGAAAAGACCGATCCGGCGATCCGGCGCGCCTTTCTCGCCACGCGGCGCGGTCCAGAGGCGATCGGGGAGCGCGACCGGCGCATGGCGGACGCCATCCGCCGCCGCGCGGCCGAAGGCCGAAGAATGGTCCATATCGGCGGGTGGATCCACCTGATGGAGGACGAACAGAAAGAAACGCTCTACGAGAGGGTGCGCGATCTGGAGCCGTGCAGGGTGGTGATCGGGTGAGGACGCTCTACCCCACGAACAGCATCCCCGCGATGGCGGCGCTCAGCAGGTTGGCGAGAGTCGCCGCTAATAGCGCCCTCAACCCGAGGTGCGCCACCTCGCTTCGGCGCTCGGGGACGAGCTCGCCGATGGTGCCGATCTGGATGGCGATGGAGGAGAAGTTGGCAAAGCCGGTCAGGGCGAAGCAGGTGAGCATGAACCCCTTGGGGGAGAGGGTCGCCTCGGAGATGGCGCTGAAGGCGACGACCTCGTTGAAGGCCGTCTTGGTGCCGAGCAGGTGGGAGAAGGCCGCCACGTCGTGGGACGGGACCCCCACGACCCAGGCCGCCGGGGAGAAGGCGACCCGAAGAAGCGTCTTCAGATCCAAATGCCCCTGCGTGACGGCGCCGAGGACCCCGTCCAGCAGGTGGATGAGGGAGATGAAGGCCAGCAGCATCACCGCCACCCCGACCACCGCCCTCCACCCCTCCATCGCCCCGCGGGCCACGGCGTCGAGGACGTTGATCCCGTGCTCGGCCTTTTCGGTCTCCGGGCTCTCGACAAGAGCACCGGGAGACGTCTCGGGGATGAGGATCTTGGCGAAGACGATCGCGGCGGGCGCTGCCATGATGCTGGCGGCCAGCACATACTCCAGGCGCGCCCCCATCCCTGCGTAGGCGATCAGCAACCCCGAGCCGACCGTCGCCATCCCCCCCGTCATGGTGAGAAAGAGCTGCGAGCGGCTCATGCTTCGCAGATACGGCGCGATGGTGAGAGGCGCCTGGGTCTGCCCGAGAAAGACGTTGCTCGCCGTCACCACCGCCTCGACGCTGCCGATGCCGAAGACGCGGCCGAAAAGCCCCGCCATCGCGCGAACGATGCGCTGCATGATTCCGTAATAGTAGAGGACCTTGATCAGCGCAGCGAAAAAGACGATCGGCACCAGCGCCTGCAGGATGAAGGCGTAGGGCCACCCCTCGAACCCGTCGACCTGAGCGAAGCCGGTGTAGAGCGGACCGAACACGAAGCGCGTCCCCTCCGAGGCGTATTGTAAAATCTTGTGCAGCCCGGCGCTGATCACCTCGAAAAAGGTGCGCCCCGGCGCGGTGCGCAAAACAAGAAAGGCGAACAGGAAGATCAGCCCCAGCCCGTAACCGACCGGCTTCCACCGGATCGCCCGACGGTCACTCGAACACAGAACCGCCAGCGCAACCAGCACCGCAATCCCCAATACCCCTCGAAGAATCTGTTCCATTGCAACGAATCCACTTCATGCCGCAGTGCCGGCGAAAAAAACGCCGCGCTCTTGTGTGGAGCGCGGCGACAGTGTGCACCAACTCAGTAAAATGGGCAAGCTCAGGATCCTACCCCTCCTAAAATCATGGCGGGGACGAAATGTAGTTGTCGTTATCGCTAGCGAGGGATTTGTGGCAAGGATCCGACATCGCTCAAGGTGCCAGGATTCATCTCCCCGCCTGAAACCGTAACTTCTATAGGGCCGAATATCATCGCTTCGCTGGCAAGATATAGGTTGTAGTGACCGTCATGGACGTCCTGTAGGTCGATTGCGAAACGCGCGCCTTCAACCCCTCCATAGACGACAATATAAGCTGAGCTCAGAGGATCCCCTTTCTTTTTGAGCACAAGGTGATCGATTTCGGTCCCCTCTGCGCCATTGACGACTCCATTGAACTCTCTTTGAGCCAAGTAATTTCTCACCCAGGCGTGGTAGTTCGCCTCAAACTCCGCCACGGTCAGGGGGTTCCCGTTGCGCGTGAGATGCGCAGCGAAAGCGTCGGGAAAACTTGCTTCGAGGCTCATTTCAACCAGAAGGTTGATAAACTGCTGAAGCGTGTTTCCCGCGCCGCCTTCTTCCGTGGGCGCCAGAAGATAGCGCAATGCAAGGGCATAGTACGGATAGTATAGGCCGTCATCAGGAATGCTCAAGAAGTGTTTGGCGGAGATCGGGTTGGCATTGTTTTCGCCAAAGAAGAGATCGTACTCGATCGTACTCTCGGCCCCGGGGGCGTTTTTCGACGTAAGGACAGCGAGCCCCTCGCTGAACCACCGCTCGACACGGTACGGGGAAAACCCCTGTGCCGTTCCGTCAAGATTTAGCTGGATGGTGTGCGTCAGCTCGTGCTTGATGAGTTTGCGGTAAAAACGATCATCGTTGTCGGTCAGATAGCTCATGTCGTGCAGTCCAGTGTCCAGCGCCGTCACTTCAATGCCATCCACAAAACCGGTCCCACCAGAATTGGGAGTTTGCCTGTTGCAATGCACGATCCATCGTTTCTCGCCAAGGCCGAGTTCTTCGGCGGTGAGTCCAAAGAACTCCAGCAATTCCGCGAGTGCCTCTTCACTGTAGGTGGCGACCTTTACAAGCACATCGTCCGAGCTGGGGCTGGAGGCGTGAGTTGAGACAATGAAATATTGTGTTACGAAAACACGATCCGCCTTATCTGCAGGAAGAGTGAGCCCTAGTACCGAAGCAGAAGCAAATTGTCCGATGACCGAATCAGAGGGTGGGTTATTTTCGACAGGTTGAGTCGGCAATGGCCTGTCCCAGTACGTGTTATAGAACTCAATGGCTTGACTCAGGCCTGTTTCGGCATTGAAAAACCAACCTTCATCATATTCACCATCAAAAACGATTTTTGAATTTTCTTCCTCAATTACAATTCTTATGCTGTGAAATGTGGTCAAATTGACATTGTTGACCATGAAGCTTGACCGCAGTCTTCCATCCGAGAGAATCTCCCAAGTACCTGTTAAATTTTCTTCTGGAACACCGGTTTTAATATGAGCACCTCTCGTAGCCTGACCGCCGGGATGAAAAGTCATTGAGGCGTAGCCATCGTCGGCGCCAATGTATACTGTTTTCCCTACAATCATCTCTTCGGTAAAAGGAATTGGATCGCTTGGCGGAGAAGTAGGCGCTCCAGGATTAAGGTTTTCAGGGCTAACATCCCCTCCCCCACCGCAGGCTGCCAACAGTATTGCCAATAAACCTAGGCATAGTTTTTTTCTAAATTTAAACATCGAAACATCACCCTTCCTTTGATATGAATGCTTACATTGAAGATATGTACCATTTTTTATCATTCTTTATAAACTTAAACCCCTTGCTTTCTTTTAATATTTCGCCAGACTCAAATGCTCCATACTCTTCTTCTAGCACTCCCATCACGACTGAGATTCCCAACAAATCATCATACCCCTTTGCCTCCTCATACATTTGATGACCGATTTCTTGGAGACCGATTTTGAATTTAATTTGATATTCTACTTCGGCAACATAACTATTGTCATTTACGTTTTTGCCACTTGTTTTCTTCACATTAACTACATCGTAAATCAAGTCGCCACCATCTGCCAGAAGGGCAGCTCGAACTTGAGTTTCAACCTCTGACTTTTTTGGCTCATTCGAACAGGCAGCCATCAAGAGTGTCATTATAATTATTAAGATAAGATTTAGCTTTATCTTCACAATCTTTACCTTTCGTCTCAGTAACCTCTAGCCCTCAACAACTGCTTCCTGATTCGCCATCTTCCCTGTGTTGTCCGCTATACGGAAGATCACGATCAGGAGCTCCAGCCAGAGTCGACTCATGACAAGAAGGAGTGCCGCCGTTATTACCCCACCCAAAAGTCCGCCCACGACTCCGAGAACTCCCCCTTCCGCCAATCCGGCAAGAATCACGGTGAGACCGGTCAAGACAGATCCGATCATTGATATGACGTAGAGAATTTTTATCATTTTAATTGTGATGAACTGATTGAAGTCCAAATCCATCAGATTCGAAATAAATCCGTTTTTATTCATGTGACTCACCTATCCTTTATTGGTCAGATGGCATCTGAAGTCAGAAAAAATTCGCAATTTGATAAGAGAGCGAATCACTGATGGCCCTTGCAGCCTCTGCTCTATCCATATTCGTCTTTGTTGCCGTCACGACAATTCGAGTGTAGTAATCAATTTTGTCAGTGTCCTCCTGGTAATCTGTCCTGGATTGCTGCCCCCGCACCGAAGCCGAGGCGACGGCACGCTCCTGTGTCCCCGCACGGGTTCTCATTCCTTCGGCTGCAACATTCTGTGTAGTCGTTGATCGTTGCGCCGTACCTTTCACCCGCTCTTTGATCTGTACATCGACGACTCCGAACCACCTGTCGACGCTGACCATAGAACCCAAAGCTGCGCCGGCTATACCGCCCACCCCTGTGCCAACTGTCGCCGATTTCCAGGATCCCCCGGTCGCGGTCCCGACCATCGCTCCTCCAAATCCTCCAATCATGGCGCCTTCTGCCGTCATTCCCTCGCGTTCTCGTTCAAGGGCGACAAACACGACATTCAGCTCATGGTTCGCCTCCCGTGCGTCTCTGGTGACTTTGTAGCCTCTAAGCGACAGTTCATTGATCAGAAGCCTTTCGAAATCGAGCTCTCTGACATCGGACTGATTTCGAACTCTCACATAGATCGGTTTACCTTCCGAGATCATCTCTTCGTTGAGAAAGAGTGCCTGTGTCAGTCTCGATTCGGTCTCCAAATTTCTGTGCGCCACTGCCGAGCAGCCGGATAGAATCATTACAGCCAACACCATCAAGAGACACCCCAATTTCATGCGATACATTTTCTTTTCCTTTCGTGTTTGAAGGTTTGCGATCGTTTCGTTCTTACCCACGTTTTTCCCTCCTGTCTCCCGCCTTAAAACGGGCCTTCCAATGGCCGCAGCTCGTAGGCTGAAGCGCGTATGACTTCCATAACTTCGGCGTCGTGGCCGTGTATCGGCCACTGCCTGCAGATTCTGATCTGGACGTGGTGCTCGTTGGCCTGCGCGACGCGCAGTAGAGCGCTGATTTTGTTGGAGCGGTCCTTACCTCGGCCGCGGCTCGCCTCGAGTTTGAAGGCGTTGCGCCCGGCGCTGCGGATGCTTGCGCGGTTGCCGACGATGAGCACGTGCTTGGGCTGGTGCGGTGTGGCCGACGCGACGAATTTTCTGAGGGTCTCGAGATTTTCCCGGTGGTAAGCGAGATCCTGATCGTTGCGCGGGTTCGGGTCTCGGCCGCTTTGTTGCGGAAAGGGGGAGAGCTCCATGTGCAGGATCTTTCCATCGCAAAAGTGCGCCTCTTCGTCCGGGGCCATGAAGTAACCTGCTTTCCCGCAGTGCGCCAGGCGGGGGTTTTCCTGCTGCCAGGAGCCGTCTTCGCTCCAGGGGGCTTCGCCGTTGATTTCGCCGATTTCAGGGTGGTTTGTGAGGCTGAGCCAGGAGAGCATCGCCACACGGAAGCGCTCGGCGACATCCTCGAAGGAGGACGCGGTGCGAAGGTCGCCATAAAATTTTTCGATGCCGCCGAGCCCCGGTTCGTTGGTCACCAAAACAATGCGCGCCTGCGCGATCTGCTCATCGCCCCAGCGCGGAAATTGCGGCGTCTGCCGGAGAAATTTTCGCAGCGACAGCTCACCGCTATGCAATCGCGACAGATTCTCTTCGACAAGGGGTCGCTCGGACGCAGAGGGGAGATAGGGGTTGTAGGCGCCGAAGTCGTACAGGCTTCGGCGCCTTTGAGGCAGGGTTTCGCTCTTGAAATGCTGTTGCATGTCCCCTCCGCGCCGATGCGCCGTGAAGCCTGAATGCGGAGGTTCGCCCCCCCTACTGCATCCATAGCCATCGCACAGAGCGTGCCGGAATCGGCAAAGCATGAAAAACGCTTTTAATCCGAGGGATTAAAATTCGGGCGGGAGGGAAAGGGCCACTGTGCGCAAAAGAGGTGTTTTCAAAAATTTAATTTTCGGCTATCATTTTCTGAAAACCTCATTGAGTGTTTCACATGTCCGGAGGGGGAACATGTCCACGCTGCATCTCTATTGCGATCTTCGCGAACCGTCTCTATCCCGCGCAACCCAGGAAGCCCGACGCCTGCGAAGCTACCGGCTTTGCATCGGGCACGTCCGCACCGGCAGTTTCTGCGATAAACTCCTTGAGCTCCGCCACATCATGGGCGAAGACGACCTCGGGCTGATCGCCCTCGTTCATGCCCACGGCGATCAGCTTGCCGATGCCTCCCGGGCCATCTCCCTTTTTCCCCGCGACCTGCGAAACCGAATCATCATCACCGCCTCCGGCTGGGCGCCTGAGCTTCGGTGTTGGGCCGAGAAGAACGGGCTTCGATTCGAGGAGAACCGATACGAGGCGCCGCGCCGCCCTCCCTGGTCCGCGCCGCGCTCGACCGATGCCGTTTCGATTCCCGAAAGACAGTGGGTCCAGTATCGTCTGATGCGCGCGTTGATTGCGGGCGATCCGACGGGGGAGGTCTTCATGGAGATCGTCGAGAAACTGCGCCGCGGCATCCCGTCGCCCGACGAGCTCGCCCGCGCCCGCACCTTTCACGAGCGGGGCGAGCCGGATATGGCCGGAGGGAACTACGCCGAGGAGCGCCAAATCGACCCCAACGCCATCGATCTTTTGCGCGAACGCGCCGTTCAGGTCGGGCGCTCGGGGCTCAATACCCTCATCGTGGGAGAGACGGGGACGGGGAAGGAGTCCCTCGCCTGGTATCTTCACGACTTCAGCACCCGGTGCGATGCGCCGTTTCTGGCCCTGAACTGTGCATTTTTCGAGGCAGAGCGCCTGGAGTCGGAGCTTTTCGGACACGAGCAGGGGGCCTTCACCGACGCCAAGAAGGCCAAGAGGGGATTGGTTGAGGAGGCGGACGGAGGGACGATCTTCCTGGACGAGCTGCCGGAGATGGCCCCGCGTGTGCAGGCCAAGCTTCTGCGCTTTTTGCAGGACGGAAGCTACACCCCGCTGGGGGGAAACCAGGTATTCCGGGCCGATGTGCGCATCCTCGCCGCCGCCCAGCCGGGGCGGATGGAGAGGCTTCGCCCCGACCTGTACTACCGCGTCGCCGACGTGGAGCTTCACACCGTGCCGCTGCGCGAGATGGCGGCGCGCGACATTGTGAACATCGCCTGCAATCTGGCCTACCGCCTGCTGTGGCGCCCCCTCATCGGGGAGACGGGGACGACGACGCTGACGCCGGACGTCCTTCGAGAGGTCACCAAAGAGCTGACCGTGCCCGAGAACGCCGCGGCCCTCTGCGGCTATCGCTGGCCCGGCAACATGCGCGAGCTCTCCACACGGATCAAGCGCTTCGTTCTTCTGGGGGACGACATTTTCCGGGAGATCCGCGATGAGCCGGCGCGAAAGAACGAAAGCCAAGTGGGAGGGGCCGTCGTGCGCGACGAAGAGCTCAGACGCTTTCTCCTCCCAGCGGCGCGGATCGAAGAGATCGCCGAGAGGGGGCTGACCCTGAAGAACCTCAACGCCGCCTACCTGCGCCACCTCGTCGCCACCCTCGGCGGGAAGGAGCGGATCCGCCCGACCAAGCTCGCCGAGGCTCTGGGGTGCAGCTACAACACACTGGTCGCTCATCTCGAGGAGCGCTGAGCCGTCCCGCATCTTCCCGGTATCTATTCACCCTGTGTGGGGTCGCGGCTCCCATGACAGGGGTGACCGGCGCCATAGACGGCGCCGGTCAAGCGGCCATGGCCGGCGAAAAGCGTCCCTTGGCATGGGAGTTGGGACCCAATGCTGAACCGTTACTCTTCCCGCACCCTTTCGGGCACCTTTTGATCCACATCAAATTCCACGCTCTTTTCTGGGCGTATGATGGACCTTCGATCTCCTTTGTCACAAAACCCTCCCCCGCTTCGTTTGTTCCGGTAAAGGAATGCGCATGGTCCCATCCGACGAGCAGCTTATGGCAGCCTACGCCGAGGGCGACCCGGAGGCTTTCGAAGCTCTCTACGCCAGGCACAGGGATCGCATTTTAGGGTATCTTTTCAGCAGGCTGCGCGACCGTGACGAAGCCGAGGAGGTCTTTCAAACGGTCTTCGCCAAGTTGCACGCGAGCCGCGACCGATACCGTGAAGACATCCCCTTTCTCCCCTGGGTCTTCACCATCTGCCGCAACGCCTTGGTCGATCACCTGCGCAAAGTCTCGAAATACCGCCGACGCGAGGTCCTCACGGACGACCCCGGGCACGACATCCCTGCGCCCACCTCCTCTGGCGGCTCCATCGACAACATCATTGCCGGGATGTCGAGTCTCACCCCGAGCCAGCGGGCGATACTCGAGCTGCGCTTCGAGCAGGGTTTTTCCTTCAACGAGATTGCCGGCCGCCTTGAAACCAGCACCGCCAACGCTCGCCAGATCGTCAGCCGCACGATCCGTCACCTGCGCCAAAGGCTCGGAGAAAGGAGGGTACGATGAGGCCCGATTCCGACGGCAGCAAAGATCTGATCAGAGAGTTTTCGCACTTCGTCGATGCGCCGAGTCTGACGCCGCGGCGCAAAACCGACGAAGCGGTTCTGCGCAGGGCGCAAACCGGGGGGAGACCGTCCCTTCGCGCGGTCGTCCTCAAGTTTTCGGCGATTCAGGGGGCCGCAGGGATGGCGACGCTGGCTCTCTGTCCCCAGTTCGGCGTCGGCACCGCCTCGCACAACGCCTTCGTGCATTCACTTCACGCGCACGCGCACCCCGCTCTTTATTATCTGAGCTGCGGCGTGCTGTTCGTCCTTCTCGGCGCCTTTCTGATCGGCATCGCCTCGAACAGGCGCGATCTAAAAGCTCTCGGCCGCCGCAAATTCGCCTACTTCTGCGGATACACCCTCGGCGCCTATCTCGTTCTTCTTCTGGCGGGCACCGAGCCGTTTCTTCTGGTTTCGACCTTCTGGCTTCTGGGAGGGTTCGGCGCGCAGTTGATCGGTTTCGGGATCGGCAGACGCCTGAGGCTGATCAGCACCTGAGGGAATAACGAAGAGGGGGATGAGCAAGAGGCGCGCTCCTTTGACGAGAAAAAAGCGCCCTCGCCGATCGGCGGGGGCGCTTTTTCGCGTCTTCTCTCGCCCTTGGCGATCAGTGGGCGTGCTCGCCGTGGACGACGGCCGCGATCCCCTCGACGAAATGAACGTAGTTCACATAAGCTTCCACGAACTCGCGACCGGCCGTCACGCTCTCGCCCGAGCGCGCCCGCAGCTCCATGGCATGCGCGAAGCGCTCCCGCAGCTCCGTGCCGACATGGGCGGAGATTGCATCGGCCAGCTCTTCGACGGAGCCTTGCGCCAGCGCCTTTTCTGCCTTCAGAATGGGGGGATCGATCATCCCGGCGGGCTTCAGGCCGGTGTAGGGGGCGCCTTCGGCGGCGCGGTGCACCCGCACGAGGGTCTCCAGAAAATATCGGTCCGCCAACTCCATCGCCTTCGGGTTGAGGGCGCGCACCTGCCGGGCCTGATCGAAAGCGTGCCGGATTTCGTCCTCCTGCTCGGGGAGGACCCATTTGAGCAGCGGCGCGACGTTCCCCTCCTCCAGCGCAAGGCGCGCCTCGGAAACGACCGGCCCGTCCAGCGCATCACAGTGCGCCGCCGCCGTGTGCGGGACGAGCAATGCGAGCGCGACAAGGACCACCACCATCTTCACACCTTTTCTCACTTTTCCGATCATCTCTGCATTCCTTTCGGGTTCTGGGCGCAAGCGGCCCTGGTTGGCTGAGAGATTCGCATCCCCCACGGCGTCGGGGGTCGGCGATCCCTCGTCTGGTCGGTTCTACCCGAGAGGACGTAAGGGGCACGGAATTTGTGACAAAAAAAGTAGGTCACGGCTCACATAAAAAGGGTGTCTGGTCATGGAGGACGCGAAGCGTCCCTTGCATGGGGGGTGTGACCCCATGCTAAGCCGTTACGAAAAAAGAAAGGCCGGTCAGC
This sequence comes from Desulfuromonadales bacterium, assembly GCA_050485365.1. Lineage (GTDB taxonomy): Bacteria > Desulfobacterota > Desulfuromonadia > Desulfuromonadales > JACZKF01 > JARFUG01. The sequence goes on from JBJHBH010000002.1 coordinate 62,363, forward strand.
AGGCCGCCGCTGTCGGGATGTGCTCGCGCACGAAACGCGCGGTGCGGCTCTCGGGAGATCGCTCCAGCAGCCGCAGCAGGGAAGCGAAATCGTCGACGTCGTCCCAGAGGGCGGTCTCGGCCAGAGCGAGGCCCTCCTCGCGGGCTCGCTCACGGGTGAGCTTCAGGACCTGCGGGGTGCTCCAGGGGATGTCTCGAAAGAGGGGGGGGTGGTGGATACGCTCGCCGATCAGCACGTAGCCGCCGTCCGAGGCCGGGCCGAGAACAAGGTCGTGGCTTTCGAGGGCAGCGAAGGCGTCGCGCAGGAGCCGGGTGGGGAGATCGGGGGTGTCCGATCCGATGAGGACGGCGCGATCGAAGTCGCGAAGAAGCGCCGTCAGGGCGTGTTCCATGCGTTCGCCGAGGTCCCTGCCCTGCTGCCGGCAAAGGGGGAGTTGCCCAAAGGCGTCGGCGAAAAATTCCTTCCGCCCCTCGTAGAAAAGTACCGGCGTCCAGGGGCCTCCCGCGGCGAGAGCGACGGTCTCCTCGAGGCTCACCCGGTAGAGGGCGGCCGATTCCTGCGCGCTCAGCGGTGGGCACAGCCGCGTCTTGACCCGGCCGGGGAGGGGTTCCTTGGCGAATATTCCCAGACCATATCGTGTCGTCTGTGCAAAAGCACGGTCTGATGGCACCTTTTCCACGCTTTCCACAGAGTTATCCACAGCCTCGTCGCTGATCTGATAAAAACTAATGAGAGATCCAGGCGGGGGAAATAAAGTTAACCTGCTGAAAAACAAGGAAAAAACGAATCGAGACGGGCGCTCCCTTTTTTTCGCCCCTTGTCGTCAGCGCTTCGGGCTCTCCACAAGGGCGTAGGCCGAGTGTTTGTGGATGGACTCGAAGTTCTCGCACTCGACCCGAAACCAGCTGATCTCCGGAACCTGCTGCAGGGTGACGGTGACGGCGCGCACGATGTCCTCGACGAACATAGGGTTGTCGTACGCCTGCTCGGTGACCGCCTTTTCGTCCTCGCGCTTGAGAAGCGAGTAGACCGGGGCGCTGCCGCACGCCTCGACCCAGGCGATGAGATCCTCGATCCAGACGAACTTGTTCATGCGCACCTCGACCGTGACGGCGCTGCGCTGGTTGTGGGCGCCGCGGGCGCTGATCTCCCGGGAACAGGGGCACAGCGAGGTCACCGGGACGGTGACGCCGAGGACGAAATCCTTCTCCTCCCCCAGAGTGCCGACGAGCCTGCACTGGTACTCCATCAGACCCCGGGCCTTGGAGACGGGGGCCTCCTTCTCGACGAAATAGGGGAATTCGAGCTCCATGTGGGCGCTGGAGGCCTCGAGGCGATCCTTCATCTCCTGAAGGATGTTCCCCATGTTGCGGATGGTGATCTCGCCGCGGTACTGGTTGAGGATCTCGATGAAGCGGCTCATGTGCGTCCCCTTGAAATGGTGCGGGAGGTCGACGTACATGTTGATGCGCGCCACGGTGTGCTGCTGCACCTTGCTCTTGTCCATCACAACGATGGGGTAGACGATGTCCTTCACCCCCACCTTGTCGATGGGGATGTTGCGGGTATCGGCGGAACGCTGCAGGTCGGGCATGGGGGAAGCTTCGCTTCCCGGTGAGGAGTTTTTATCTTCGCGGCTCATTGTTAAGTCCTGTCAGTCGGTTTATGTTTTTTCTCCTCACTCCTCACTCCTTACCCCTCACGGCGTAAGCGACCGGATCTTCCACCCCCGCTTCGGCGAACCCCTTGAGCCGAAGGCGGCACGAATCGCACAGACCGCAGGCGGCCCCGTCGGAGGCGGGATCGTAGCACGAGTGGGTGAGGGCGTAGTCGACGCCGAGGTCGAGGCCGCGGCGGATGATCTGCCCCTTGGTGAGGTCGATGAGGGGGGTGCGGATGCGATAGCGCCCCTCCCCTTCGACGGCGGCCCGGGTGGCGAGGTTGGCCATCGCCTCGAAGGCGGCGATGTATTCGGGACGACAGTCCGGGTAGCCCGAGTAGTCGAGGGCGTTGACGCCGATGAAGATGTCGAAGGCCCCCAGGACCTCGGCCCATCCCAGTGCGAAGGAGAGAAAGACGGTGTTGCGCGCCGGCACGTACGTCGCGGGGATGACCCCGTCTTCCACCCCGTCCTTCGGGACGGCGATTTGCGAGGTGAGGGCGCTGCCGCCGATGCGGCGCATGTCGACATCGATCACCATGTGCTCGGCCGCCCCGAGACGCGGCGCGAAGCGGCGCGCCTTGTCGAGCTCAACGGAGTGGCGCTGGCCGTAGGAAAAGGAGAGCGCGTAAGGCACGAACCCCTCGGCTTTGGCGATGGCCAGACACGTCGCCGAATCGAGTCCGCCGCTGTACAGAACGACTGCTTTCTTCGTCATCAAGATGCCTCGGGAAACGGCAGGCTCGTGGCGCTGGGCACTGGGCGCAAGGTTAAGACCTGTTGTCTGTCATTTCCTCGCGCCTCGCGCCTCGCGCCCCGTGCCTCGCGCCTGAATTCAGTGTACCTCGTAGAACTCGCCGAGCCCCAGCCGGTGGACCTTGAGGAGGTTGGTGGTGCCGGGGGCGGAGACGGGGCTCCCCATGGTGATGACGACGATGTCGCCGCGCCGCAGGGCGCCGGCCGACAGGACCGCCTCCTCCACCGAGCGGATCTGGGCTTCGGTGTCGCCGCAGATGTCGACGCGGATCGAGTGGACGCCGGCGTACAGAACCATGCGCCGGCGCACCGCCTGGGAGGGGGTGACGGCGAAGATGGGGATCGGCGGTCGGTATTTGGCGACGAGCGCGGCGGTGCTGCCGGTCTGGGTGAAGGCGAGGATCGCCGCTGCCCCGACGTTGTCGGCGACGCGCACCGCCGCCTGCCCGATCGCCTCGGGGAGGCTTCGGTAGCCGCCGCGCAGCTCGGGGATGCGGTGCAGCAGCTTCTCCTGCAAAATCGGTTCGCGCTCGACGTCTCCGGCGACCCGCACCATCAGCGAGACGGCCTCCACCGGGTATTTTCCCGATGCGGTCTCGGCCGAGAGCATGACGGCGTCGGTGCCGTCAAGGATGGCGTTGGCCACATCGGAGGTCTCGGCGCGGGTGGGGCGCGGGTGCTCGATCATGCTCTCGAGCATCTGCGTGGCGGTGATGACGGGCTTGCCCGCCTCGTTGCACTTGCGGATGATCTTTTTCTGGATGAGCGGGACCTTCTCGGGGCTCATCTCCACCCCCAGATCCCCCCGCGCGACCATGATGCCGTCGGAGGTTTCGAGGATCTCGTCGAAATTGTCCACCGCCTGGGGCATCTCGATCTTGGCGATGATGCGGATCGAGGACTTCTCCTCGAAGAGGATCTCCCGCAGGGCGATGACGTCTTCGGCGCGGCGAACGAAGGAGAGGGCCACGTAGTCCAGCTCGTTTTCGAGGCAGAAACGCAGATCCGCCCGGTCCTTCTCCGTCAGCGCCGGAATGGAGACGTCGACGCCGGGAAGGTTGATCCCTTTGCGGTTTTTGAGATATCCGCCGACCTTGACCCGGCAGCGCACCTCGGTCCCCTGCACCGAGAGAACTTCGAGCTCGAGCAACCCGTCGTCGAGCAGAATGCGGTCCCCCCGCCGCACATCGTGGGGGAGGTGCGTGTAGTTGGTCGGGATGAGATCCCCCTCCCCCTGCAGGTCGCGCGTGGTGATCGTCACCTCCTTGCCCGCCGTAAGCTCCATGCTCCCCCCTTTGAGGGTGCCGATGCGGATCTTCGGCCCCTGCAGGTCGCCGAGGATGGCCATCGCCTTGCGGCGTTTGCGCGAGATGTCGCGGATGCGGCGGATCAGGGCCGCCTTCGATTCGTGATCGCCGTGGGAGAAGTTGAGGCGAAAGACGTCGGCTCCGGCTTCCATCAGGGCCTGAAGCATCTGCTCCGACTCGCTGGCGGGGCCGAGAGTGGCGACGATTTTGGTGCGACGGACCATGATGCCTCCTTCCGACGCATCTGAAGAGGTGGTCGGATTCGTATTAGTGGTGATAGCGCCCCCGATATTCGGCATGAGCCCTGTCAGGACTTCTGTGGCACCGGAAGCAGCGCTCCTCGCCGATTTTTCTCTCCTCGAAGGGCGACGTCTCGGGTGGCATCATCGCTTCGGGCTTTTGCCACGAATACCGGTCGCGCTCATCGCTGATGCGGGCGGGCTCGTAGGCCACCGCCCAGTCGTGCGAGATCGGCTGGGTGTGGCAGATTCCGCACCCCCCGGGAGGGGGAATGGTGCGCCACGTTCCGAACATCGCACACCCCGCCAGAAAGACCCCTGCAAAGACGACTGCGGCCAGATATTTCATCCCATGACCTCATGACAAAAAGGATTAGATTCGGCGCAAACTATATCACAGCCGAAGGTGTCGGCAAACGGCAAATCCGTTGCCTGCGCTCCACCTTTTGTGCTATGTCTATGTTTTTTCGTCATTTGGAGTCTTCTCAAGCATGTCGATACGCTTCGTTCTCAAGCTCCTGTGCTACTCGGTTCTCGCCGTCGTCCTTGTGGCGGCCTCCTCGCTGGCCGGGGCCTACTTCTACTTCGCCTCGAACCTGCCGCGGGTCGACACCCTGGCCGACTACCGCCCGCCGATCATCACCCAGGTCTTCAGCGACGACGGCACCGTCATCGCCGAATACTTCCGCGAGCGGCGCATCGTCGTTCCGGTGGAGCGCCTCCCGCGCCAACTCATCCACGCCTTCATCGCCGCAGAGGACAGCAAATTCTTCCAGCACCAGGGGATCGATCTGATCTCCATCGTGCGCGCCGCCATCCGCAACGTGCAGGCCGGCGGCATCGTGCAGGGGGGAAGCACCATCACCCAGCAGGTCGCCAAGAGTATGCTGCTCACCCCCGAGCGCAAGTTCTCCCGCAAGGCGCGCGAGGCGATCCTCGCCTACCGGATGGAGAAGACCCTCTCTAAGGAGGAGATCCTCCACCTCTATCTCAACCAGATCTTTCTCGGCCACGGCGCCTACGGCATCCAGGCGGCGGCCGAGAACTACTTCGCCAAGGACGTCGAGGAGCTCACCCTGGCCGAGAGCGCCATGCTCGCCGGGCTCCCCCAGGCGCCGAGCCGCTACTCCCCCTACCGGCACTACGCCCGGGCCAAGGAGCGTCAGCGCTACGTTCTGAACCGCATGGTCGACGAGGGGTTCATCACCGCCGAGGAGGCCGCCGAGGCCGACAAGGAGGTGA
>JBJHBH010000002.1:67576-92864 GCA_050485365.1 Desulfuromonadales bacterium
GATCAAGATTCACCCCCGGGTGAACTGGAACCTCTCCGAATCGGCCTACTTCACCGAGCAGGTGCGGCGCTACCTCGAGGCCAACTACGGCGAGGAGCTTCTGTACACCGGCGGTCTGCAGGTTCATACCAGCATGAACATGAAGATGCAGCGCGCTGCCCAGAATGCCGTGCGCGAAAACCTTCGCGAGCACGATCGGCGCCGCGGCTACCGCGGTCCGGTGCAGGTCCTCTCGCAGGAGGAAGAGGAGGCGTTTCTGGCCGAACAGGACGCCGAGCTCGGCGGTGTCCCCCCCGAGCCGGGGCGCATCGTCCGAGGGGTCGTGACGGCGGGGACCGACCGGGAGGTTCAGGTGCGCATCGGTCCCTTCACCGGTCGCATCCCGCTGGAGAGCGCCAGGTGGGCCTCTCCCCTTCGGGTCGTCCCCCGGGGCAACCGGGCGATCGGCAACGCCGAGGGGGGGCAGACGCGCCTTCCGGTCGGATCGGTGGTTCTCGTTCGCGTCGAGAAAGAAGGCGGCACCGGCCCCCTCGTCCTGTCGCTGGAGCAGCAGACCGAAACGCAAGGAGCCCTCGTCGCCCTCGACCCGGAGACCGGTCAGGTGCGCGCCATGGTGGGCGGATACGACTTTCGTCAAAGCCAGTTCAACCGCGCCATCCAGGCGAGGCGCCAGCCCGGCTCGGCCTTCAAGCCCCTGCTCTACGCCGCCGCCCTCGACAAGGGGTACACCGCCGCCTCGATCATTCTCGACACCCCGGTGATCTACACCGAAAAGCAGCAGGACGGAACGCTGCGCGAGTGGAGACCGACCAACTACTCGGACTCCTTCTCCGGCGCGACCTCCTTCCGCTCGGCCCTGACCCATTCGAACAATGTCGTCACCATCAAGGTCCTCGAAGATATCGGGGTCGGCTACGCGCTCAACTACGTGCGCAAGCTCGGCATCTCCTCACCCATGGCCCGCGATCTGACCCTCGGCCTCGGCTCCTCCGCGGTGAGCCCGCTGGAAATGGCCACCGCCTACGCCGTCTTCGCCAACGGCGGCATCCGCCTCACGCCGACCTATATCGTTAAGATCAAGGACCGCGACGGACGCGTTCTTGAATCCATCGACCCCGGCGATTTCCCTCGCGGCCCGGCGCGCGACCAGAAGCTCATCCGCCAGATCCCCGAGCGCGTCATCTCGGCGGAGACGGCCTATCTCATCACCAATCTCATGGAAGGGGTCGTGCAGGAGGGGACGGGACGGCGGGCCAGAGCGCTGGAGCGCCCCGTCGCCGGCAAGACCGGAACGACCAACGAGCTGCGCGACGCCTGGTTCGCCGGCTACGTCCCGCAGCTGGTGGCGGTCGCCTGGGTCGGCTACGACGTCGAGCGCCCGCTGGGCCGCGGAGAAACGGGCGGACGCACCGCCCTGCCCGCCTGGGTCTCCTTCATGCAGGAGGCGGTGAAGGGGCTTCCCCCCCTTCCCTTCCGCGTCCCCGACGCCATCGAGTTCTACTCCATCGACACCGCGACAGGTCTTCTCGCCCCCGAAGACGCCCCCGGATCGGTGATCGAAGCCTTCGCTCCCGGCATGGCGCCGACACGCTACGCCATGGACGAGCGGCGCATCGACGCCAGGGACTTCTTCCGGCTCGACATGGACGACCTCTAGCTTCGTTGCCCGCGCTCACGCAAAAAGGCCGCCACTTCCGATCAAGGGAGTGGCGGCCTTTTTGCGTCCAACTTTTGCTCCCCTACCGTGACCGCTTCACCCCGGCCTTCGGACACAGGTGCGCCACGGGACAGAGCGTACAGCGCGGTGTGATGGCCCTGCAGATCGCCCGCCCGTGAAAGATGAGCAGATGACTCGCATCGGTCCATCGCGTCCGGGGCAACAGGGCGCTCAGATCCTTTTCGATCTTCACCGGATCGGCGTGGCGCGTCCAGCCGAGGCGGTGCGACAGTCGCTTCACATGGGTGTCGACGACCATGGCGGGGATGCCGTAGGCGTTGCCGAGTATGACGTTGGCCGTCTTTCGCCCAACGCCCGGCAGAGCCGTCAGCGCCTCCATCGTCGCCGGGACCTCGCCGCCGTGCTCCTGCGCCAGAATAAGCCCCGCGCCAATGAGCGCCCGCGCCTTGTTGCGGTAAAAGCCGGTGGAGCGTACCTCCTCTTCCAGCTCTGCCGGATCGGCCTCGGCGTAGGCGCGCGCCGATGGGTACTTGCGGAAGAGGTGCGGCGTCACCTGGTTCACCCGCACGTCGGTGCACTGGGCGGAAAGGACCGTCGCCACCAGAAGTTCGAGGGGATTGGAGAAGTTCAGGGCGATGCGGGCGTCGGGATAGGTCTTCTCGAGAATATCGAGGACCTCTGTCGCCCGCTCGGTCGACGGCTTCATGGCGATCCTTCTATAAAAATCTGAAAATCGACGGGATCGGAAGCCCTTACCCCGGCGCGATCTCCATCTTGCCCGTGTTGACGTTCTCCAGACGAAGGTAGGGGCGGGGATCGGCCACCCGCACCGTCAGTAGAAGGGGGAGGTGAGAGGAGGCCTGCCGGGCGGTGTCCGAGCGCAGGATGAGCGAGTCGACGATGGAGAGATCGCCGCGCAGATACGCCCGGTCGCGTCCCGCCACGGGGAAGCGCGACGGATAGGTCGACGACCACAGCGGGCGGGGCGCCTTGCGCAGCCCGAGGGTCAGCTTCAGATTTCCGACCCCCCACAGGATGTCTCCGAAGTCGCCCAGGACGATCAGGGGACAGGCCAGGGAGGGGTGGCTCAGCAGATCGGGGCCGAGAAGCGCCGAAATCTGGCGCCTTCGATGCAACGGAGAGATGTCGAGGCGAAGATTGAACAGGTGAATGCGGCGGCCGTGAATGTCGGCGTCGGCCCGCTGGCAGTTCCCCCCGCAGCCGAGCTCGAAGGCCTGAACGGCGCGCAGCGGGTAGTACGACAGGAAGGCGTTCCCCCCCGGAACCGGGGTGCCGTACGATTTCATCCCCAGCCGCAGCGAAAGGTACTTCAGATCCTCCTCGCGCTCGCCGATCTCCTGCAGGGCGACGATGTCCGGAGCCCCTTCGCCGATAACGCGCAGGACCCGCTCGGGATCGCTTCGGCCGTCCGCGCCGCGCCAGCCCCGCACATTGTATGTCATGATGCGGATGATCGTCACGCTCTGCCTTTCAACCGAAGTCGGTAGGCAGGGGAGCGGTGAAAATTTGGGCCCCCCTACTGAACGACGCGACGGACCCCGATGATGACCACGGGCTCATCGGGCAAGTTCTGAAAAAGATTGTCCTTCCTGGATGTTCTAAGTTTACCAATGAGTTCGACGACGTCCATACCCGAAACGACCTCGCCGAAAACGGCGTAGCCGTAGCTCGCCGGATCTTTGCCGCGATGGTCGAGAAAGGCGTTGTCCCGAAGGTTGATGAAGAACTGGGACGTGGCGCTGTCGACCACGTTGGTGCGGGCCATGGCGATGGTGCCGCGGCGGTTCTTCAATCCGTTGTGGGCCTCGTTGCGGATCGGCGCCCGCGTCGGCTTCTGGACGAGCTTTTCGGTGTAGCCCCCTCCCTGGATCATGAAGTCGCCGATGACGCGGTGAAAAATCGTGCCGTCGTAATGACCGGCGTCGGCGTAGGCGAGAAAGTTGCGGACCGTCTCCGGGGCCTGCTCCTCGAAGAGCTTCAGCCGTATGGTACCCCGGTTCGTTTCGAGATCAACGAGAGGGGCGGAAAAAACAGGCGCGGCGAACAGCACGATGAAGGCGAGGGCGAGGGCGAAGCGCATGAAGGGTTCTCCTTGAAAGCAGGGGGGCGGCCCGAAAGCTCTGCGCCCCGTTGCTGATTATTCGGTTTCGGCCTTGAGCTCGCGCAGCATCAGGTCCGTCACCGCCTGCCGGGGGTCCTTGTTCTCGTAGAGGATGCGGTAGGTCTGCTCGGTGATCGGCAGATCGACGCCGAGGCGCCGGGCGAGCTGGTGCGCCGAAAGGGCCGTCTTCACCCCTTCGGCGACCATGGTCATTCCGGAGAGGATCTCGTCCAGGGTGCGCCCGCGCCCCAGCTCCATGCCGACGCTGCGGTTGCGCGACAGCTCGCCGGTGCAGGTCAGCACGAGATCGCCCATCCCCGCCAATCCGGCGAAGGTGGCGCTCTGCGCCCCCATGGCGACCCCCAGGCGGGTGATCTCGGCGAGCCCCCGGGTGATGAGGGCCGCGCGGGTGTTGCAGCCGAACCCCAGCCCGTCGCAAACGCCGGCGGCGAGGGCGATGACGTTCTTGAGCGCCCCGCCGAGCTCGACCCCTACGACGTCGTCGTTGGTGTAGACCCTGAACGACTCGGTGCTGAAGGCCTCCTGAACCCGTCGGGCCACCTCCTCGTCTTTGGCGGCGGCGACGACGGCGGTGGGCATCGAGGCCGCCACCTCCCTGGCGAAGGAGGGACCCGAGAGGAACGCCAGATTCGCCGCGTGTTGCGGCAGAACCTCGCCCAGAACTTCGGACATCGTCTGCAGCGTCTCGTTTTCGATCCCCTTGGCCGCCGAGACGAGGAGGGTCCCCTCGGTGATGTGGGGTTCGGCCTGCGCCATGACCCTGCGCATGACCTGCGAGGGGGAGACGAGGACGAGCATCTCGCGCCCCGCTACCGTCTCGGAGAGATTTGCGCTGAAACGCAGACTTTCGGACAGGGAGAATCCGGGGAGATAGAGATCGTTCTCGCGGGTGGCCGGGAGGCGCTCGGCCAGTTCCCGCTCGTAGACCCACAGCGTCGTGTCGTGCCCCTTTTTCGCCAAAAGGTCGGCGAGGGTCGTCCCCCAGCTTCCGGCTCCGATCACCGCGATCTTCATCGTCAAAGCTCCTTCGTCTGCTCCGGCAGGGCGTCGTCCCCTTTTTTCTTGCGGATCCGCTCCCTGACCTGATCGGTTTTCTTGTCCAGGATCTCCCTGTTCGGGTAGAGCTCTGTGAGGTCGTCCAGGATCTGCAAAGACGCCAACAGCTCCTCCCTCTCCTCCAGAACCGCCGCCAGCGCGAAGGCCGCTTCGAGCCCGTAGGTCTCCTCGGGCCACGTGTGCATCGTGTGCCGGAAGATCTCCTCGGCCTTTTTCAGCTCCCCTTCGAGGGACCACGCCGCCCCGATGCGGTAGTTGACCTCCGGCAGCAGCGTACTGTGGGGGAAGTCGCGCGCGAGGATCTCGAATTCGATGCGGGCCTGTTCGAAATTCTCCAGCCGAAAATAGCTGTCGGCCAGCTCGTACTGCAGACGGTCGGGCTCGTCCCCCCCCTGATCGAGCAGGTTGTGGTAGGCGACGATGGCGCGCTCGAAGTCGCGCAGCCGGTGCTTGTAGATGTCGGCTTCCTGCCGTTTGGCCCGCAGGGCGAATTCGGAGTGGGGATAGTCCTTGATCAGGCGCAGATAAGCGATGAGCGCCTCGTGATACTTGTTGAGAAAAAGGTTGAGGATCTCCCCCGACTGAAAGAGCGCCTGCGGCGCGAGGTGAAAGTCCGGTTGGCGCTTGTGTATCGATTGATACAGCGCCACCGCCTCTTTGTACTCCCCTTGCTCGAAAAGAGTCTCGGCCCGCTCGAAATCGACTTCCAGAAACTGGTCCGGTTTGGAGACGTAGTGCACCACCGCCGCGACGCCGAGGACCAGAAAAAGGAGGAGACCGCCGAGCAGGAAACGGAATTTCTTAGATTTCCTCCTCCGTATCCTCAACTCCTCCGTCAGCAGCCTCTTCTTCAGCTTCTGAATCTCCATTTTCCTCATCCTTCTCGGCCAGTCGGGCTACCGCCACGATCCGCTCGCCGGACTCCAGAACCATGAAGCGCACCCCCTGGGTGTTGCGGCCGATGATCGAGAGATTGCCGACTCCCATGCGCAGGACCTTGCCCCGATCGGTGATCAGCATCAGATCGCAGTCGTCGTCGACAAGCTTGATGTCGACGACCCGGCCGTTGCGCTCGGAGGTCTTGATGGTGATGATCCCCTTGCCGCCGCGGCTCTGCAGACGGTACTCGTCGAGGGCGGTGCGCTTTCCGTAGCCGTTCTCGGTGACGGTGACGAGGGTGGCCGAGGTCGCCTCGGAGACGACCTCCATGGCGATGAGGTGATCGTCCTCCTCGAGCATCATCCCCCGCACCCCGCGGGAAGTTCGCCCCATGGGGCGCGCGTCGGTTTCGGGGAAGCGGATCGCCTTTCCGTTGGCCGTGGCGAGCAGGATGTCCATTGAACCGTCGGTGAGGCGGGTCGATACGAGCTTGTCCCCCTCGTCGATGGTCAGCGCGATGATCCCCCCCTGGCGGGGGTTGGCGTACGCCATGAGGTCGGTCTTCTTGACGATGCCGTTGCGGGTCGCGGTGATGATGTATCTGTCCGGAGTGAACTCCTTGACGGGGAGGATGCTCGTGACGTTCTCCCCTTGGGCGAGCTGCAGCAGATTGACGATCGCCTTGCCCCGGGTCGCGCGGCCCCCTTGCGGGATCTCGTGGACCTTGAGCCAGTAGACCTTCCCCTGGTCGGTGAAGATGAGGATGTAGGAGTGGGTGGAGGCGATGAAGAGGCGCTCGACGAAATCCTCTTCCTTGGGGCGCATCCCGGTGCGCCCTTTGCCGCCGCGGCGCTGGGCGCGGTAGAGAGAGACGGCGTTTCGCTTGATGTACCCCGAGTGCGACACGGTGACGACCATGTCCTCTTCGACGATGAAGTCCTCCAGCGAGAGCTCGCCGGTGCGCGGAATGATCTCGGTGCGCCGCGGGTTGGCGTACTTCTCTCTGATCTCGAGGAGCTCGCCGCGGATGATCTTGTAGATCTCGACCTCGCTGGCGAGGATCTCCTTGAGGCGCGCGATGAGGGCGAGCACGTCGCGGTACTCGGCCATGATCTTGTCGCGCTCGAGCCCCGTGAGGCGGTGCAGGCGCATGTCGAGGATCGCCTGGGCCTGGATGTCGCTGAACTCGAAGCGCCTCATGAGGGCTTCTTTGGCTTCGGCGGGGCTGGAGCTTTCGCGGATGATGCGGATCACCTCGTCGAGGTTCTCCAGAGCGATCTTGAGCCCCTCCAGGATGTGGGCGCGGGCCTCGGCCTTCTTCAGATCGAAGATGCAGCGCCGGGTGACGATCTCCTTGCGGTGATCGATGAACTTCTCCAACACCTCGCGCAGCGTCAGAATCCTGGGCTGCCCCGAGACGATGGCGAGCAGGATGATGCCGAAGGACGACTGCAGCTGCGTCATCTTGTAGAGCTGGTTGAGGATGATCTGCGGAACGGCGTCCCTCTTGAGCTCGATGACGATGCGCATCCCCTCGCGGTCCGACTCGTCGCGAAGGTCGGAGATACCCTCGATCTTGCGCTCCTTCACCAGATCGGCGATGCGTTCGATGAGCCTCGCCTTGTTCACCTGGAAGGGGATCTCGTTGACGATGATCGCCTCCTTGCCGGTGCGGCGGTCCTTCTCCACCAGAGCCCGCGCCCGGGTCTGGATCACGCCGCGCCCCGTGGCGTAGGCTTGCCTGATCTCGTCTTTTCCGAGGATGAACCCGGCGGTGGGGAAGTCCGGCCCCTGGATCTTGGTGAGGAGCTCCTCGAAGTCGATGGTCGGATCGTCGATGATCGCCACCAGCGCGTCGATGACCTCCCCGAGGTTGTGGGGAGGAATCTTGGTCGCCATCCCGACGGCGATCCCTTCCGATCCGTTCACCAGCAGATTGGGGAACTTGCACGGCAGAACGAGAGGCTCCTGCAGCGAGTCGTCGTAGTTGGGGCCGTAATCGACCGTCTCCTTCTCGATGTCGGCCAGAAGCTCGTGGGCGAGGCGCGCCATGCGCACCTCGGTGTAGCGCATCGCCGCCGGGGAGTCGCCGTCGATCGATCCGAAGTTCCCCTGTCCGTCGACCAGCGGATGGCGCATCGAGAAGGGCTGCGCCATGCGCACGATGGTGTCGTAGACGGCCGCATCGCCGTGGGGGTGGTACTTACCTATGACGTCCCCGACGACGCGGGCCGACTTCTTGTACGGCTTGTTCCAGTCGTTGGAGAGCTCGTGCATCGCAAAGAGGACGCGGCGGTGCACCGGCTTGAGGCCGTCGCGAACGTCCGGCAGGGCCCGGCCGATAATGACGCTCATGGCGTAGTCCATGTAGGACTTGCGCATCTCGTCTTCGATACTGACGCTGACCTTGTTTTGTTGACTCAACACTGATCTTCCTCCGGAAAATCAGGCATCGGGGGTAAACAACAGGCTCTTGGTGTCTCTAGTGCCCATTGCCTCGCGCCTCGCGCCTGCCTTAGATATCGAGATTCGATACGTTGAGGGCGTTCTTTTCGATGAAGTCGCGCCGCGGCTCGACCTGATCGCCCATCAGGACGGTAAAGACCTCGTCGGCCTCGACGGCGTCTTCGATCTTGACTTGCAGCAAAACCCGCTTGTCGGGGTCCATCGTCGTCTCCCAGAGCTGATCGGGGTTCATCTCCCCTAAGCCCTTGTAGCGCTGGATGTACTGCCCCTTTTTGGCCCGCGAGATGAAGAAGTCGAGGATCTCCTGGCGGTCGGAGACGACCCCCTCCTCCTTGCCGTCGAGGGTGATCGAGGCGCTCTCGTCCCGGCACAGATCCTCCACCTGCCGATAGGCCTGCAGAAGGAGCTTGTACTCGTGGGAAGAGAGGGCCTCCAGCACCCCCTGGTCGATGCGGGCGCGCAGATTACCCAGGGTGAAGAGAATGCGCGCGGGGTCGTTGAGGACCTGGAACTCGGCCTTGGGCTCGACGGCCCGAAGCCTTTGGGCCAGCGGCTCGAGGTCGACCATGTCGGCGAAGCCGTTCTGGATCTTCCCTTCGACGAAGATGCGCAGCACCTCGCGGTTCACCCCTTTGTGAACGACCTTTTCGAAATGGCCGTTGTAGTCGAGGATCGCCTTGAGGGTCGGGATGATCTGCTTTCCTCTGAGGATGCGGCCGCTCTTCTCCATGGTGATGGAGAGCCCCTCGACCCCTTCGTTGAGGAGGTATTCGAGAAGGGCGGCGTCGTCCTTGAGGTAGATCTCCTTTTTCCCCCGCTTGGCCTTGTAGAGAGGGGGCTGGGCGATGTAGAGGTGTCCGCGCTCGACCAACTCGGGCATCTGGCGGAAGAAGAAGGTCAGGAGCAAGGTGCGGATGTGGGAGCCGTCGACGTCGGCGTCGGTCATGATGATGATGCGGTGGTAGCGCAGCTTGGCGATGTCGAAGTCGTCCTTGCCGATGCTCGTCCCCATGGCGGTGATGAGGGTGCGGATCTCGCCGGAGGTGAGCATCTTGTCGAAGCGCGCCTTCTCGACGTTGAGGATCTTCCCCTTGAGGGGGAGGATCGCCTGGTACTTGCGGTCACGCCCCTGCTTGGCGCTGCCGCCGGCCGAATCGCCCTCGACGAGGTAGATCTCGCACAGGGCCGGGTCCTTCTCCTGGCAGTCGGCGAGCTTGCCCGGCAGCGAAAGACCCTCCAGAGCTCCTTTTCGTCGGGTGAGGTCGCGGGCCTTGCGGGCCGCCTCGCGGGCTCTGGCCGCCTCGATGCTCTTTTCGAGGATCTTGCGGGCGACCTGGGGGTTCTCCTCCAGATAGGTGGCGAGCTTCTCGTTGACCAGCGTCTCGACGTACCCTTTGACCTCGGAGTTGCCGAGCTTCGTCTTGGTCTGCCCCTCGAACTGCGGCTGAGGGATCTTCACCGAAATCACCGCCGTCATCCCTTCGCGCAGATCGTCACCCGAAATGGCGACCTTGACGTTTTTCAACAAGTTGTTGGCCGAGGCGTAGCTGTTCATGGTGCGGGTGAGGGCCGCCTTGAAGCCGATGAGGTGCGTCCCCCCTTCGTGGGTATTGATGTTGTTGGCGAAAGAGAAGATCTTCTCGTCGTAGCCGTCGTTGTACTGGATGGCGACCTCGATCTCCACCCCTTCGCGGGCGCCGATGAAATAGATCGGCTGGGGGTGGATCGGCGTCTTGGCCCGATTGAGGTATTCGACGAAGGAGGCGATCCCCCCCTCGTAGTGAAAGTCGTGCCTCTTTTCGCTGCGCTCGTCGAGGATGCGGATCGTCACCCCGCCGTTGAGAAAGGCGAGCTCGCGAAGACGCTGCGAGAGGGTTTCGAAGGAGAATTCGGTCGTCTCGAAGATCTCCGGATCGGGCCAGAAGGTGACGCTCGTGCCGCGCTTGATCGTCTCCCCTTCTTCGCGCAAGGGGGTTTCGGGGACGCCGCGCTGATAGTTCTGCCGGTAGATGCGCCCGCCGCGGCGGATCTCGAGCTCCAGGCGTGAGGAGAGGGCATTGACGACGGAGATGCCGACGCCGTGAAGTCCCCCCGAGACCTTGTACGAATCGGTGTCGAACTTGCCGCCGGCGTGCAGAACGGTCATGACGACCTCCGCCGCCGATTTGTTCTGGGTCGGATGCATCTCGACGGGGATCCCCCGGCCGTTGTCCTCTACGGTGATCGATCCGTCGACGTGCAGCACGATGCTGACCTCGTCGCAGTGCCCGGCCAAGGCCTCGTCGATGGAGTTGTCCACCACCTCGTAGACGAGATGATGCAGCCCCAGCACCCCGGTCGAGCCGATGTACATGGCCGGCCTCTTGCGGACCGCCGAGAGCCCTTCCAGAACCTTGATGCTGTCCGCTCCGTATTCCGTCGTTGCACTTTCGTTCATTCGTTTCCCCATTCGACTTCAATCACGCAGCACGACGCCGTTTTTCACCTTGAAAAATCGGGCCGTCGCGAAACCTTGCTCCATCAGCGGCTGTGCGTCCGTGGTGGTGATGAACACCTGACCGCGACGCTCCAGCAGAAAGTTGAAAAAATACTCCTGGCGCCTTCTGTCCAGCTCGCTCGTCATGTCGTCCAGAAGCAGGACGGGACTCTCCCCCGATCGCTCCTCCAGATCGACGATCTGAGCCGTTTTGAAGGCGAGAAGGACCGATCGCTGCTGCCCCTGGGACGCGAAGAGTCTGACCGGGCGATCGTCGATGTCGAAGTGAAGATCGTCACGGTGCGGACCGGCCAACGTCTGCTTCAGGCGCCTCTCCTTCGCAGCAGACGCGACGAGCTCTTGGTGCAGGCGCTCCCGCAGCTCTTCGTTTATCCCCCCTTGCTCCGAATAGCGCATCTCGCCACCCTCTCTCCCCCCCGAGATTGCCCTGTAGGCCTGGGCGAACCGGCGGGCCAGGCGCTCTATATAGGCCAGGCGGTCGCGGCGAATCAGGGTGCCGGCATCGAGCAACCCCTCGGTCCAGGGGTCGATCTGGTGCCAAGGCGCCTCCTCGCGCAGCAGCGCGTTTCGCTGCCGAAGGTGCCTGTCGTACTGACGCACCCGCTCCAGGTACGAGACGTCGGCCTGAAAGATGGCCCTGTCCAGAAGAGCCCTTCGGGCCGACGGAGTTCCCCGTGCGACGGCGATCTCGTCGGGGGAAAAGAGGACGGGGTTGAGGCAGCCGAAAAACTCCGCCGCGTTTCGCACCTCTTTGCCGTCCAGGCGCGCTCTTTTTCCCCTTTCCTCGATACCCAGATCGATGCGCCGTTCAATCTCTCGTTGTTCCACCGTCGAAGCGAGGCGCGCGAATTTTTCGCCCTGCGCGATCAGCTCGGGATTTTTCGCGTTGCGAAAGCTCTTCAGAGTCCCGAGCAGGCAGATCGCTTCGAGAATGTTGGTCTTCCCTTGTGCGTTCTCACCCCAAAACACGTTGAAGTGCGGATCGGGTTCGATCTCGATCTTCTGGCAGTTCCGGAAATTTTGAAGTCTCAGGCGCAGCAGGTGCACGCGGGGCGGTTCCGATCTACAGGCGCATCGGCATGACGACGGCGAGAAAATCGTCCCGACCTTCCGGGCGGATTAACCCCGGGGAGATGTTGTCCCGGATGTAGAAGCGGATTGTCTCATCGCTCATCGAGTGCAGGATATCGGTGAGAAAGCGTGCGTTGAAGCCGATGCTGATCTCGGGTCCCGAATAGGTGATGTCGAGATCCTCGCGCGCATCGCCGTAATCGGGATTGGACGAGGAGACCTCCAGGGCGTCGCTTTTCAGAACGACCTTCACCCCTTTGGACTTTTCGCTGGAGAGGATCGACATGCGCTTCAACGCGTGAAAAAATGGATCCCTAGGAATCAGGGCCATGTTCTGGACGTCCTTTGGAATGACCCGGTTGTAGTCGGGAAAATCGCCGTCGACCAGGCGCATGACCATCATCGTTCTGTCCTTGACGACGACGACGTTGTTGTCCATGAACGACAGGTTGAGGGTCCCCTCCCCCTCCTCGGCCATCTTTCTCAGCTCGATAACCCCTTTTTTAGGAACAATGATCCCCTTGCTCAACTCCGGTACGACGGCGGCAGGGAGGTTTTTCTCGATCAGAGAGAGGCGGTGTCCGTCGGTGGAGACGAGTCGCAGCACGTTGCTTCCCTCTTCGTCGATCCCTTTGAAATAGATGCCGTTGAGGTTGTACTTGCTCTCGTCGCTGGAGATCGACGAAAAGGTGCTCTCAAGCATCTGTTTGAGCAGGGGCGCTTCGATAGAGAACGATGCGGCGCCGGCGTTGACCGGGAAGTACGGATATTCCTCGGGAGAGATACCGACGACGTTGAAGAGGGCTTTGCCGCAGCGGATCTCGATCCAGCAGTTCTCCTTCGCCTTGAACGAGATCTCGTTTTCCGGAAGCTCCTTGATGATTTCGAAGAGTTTCTTGGCGGCGACGGTGACGCGGCCCGGAATGGTCTTGCGGGCGGGATAGGAGGCGCGCATGCCGACCTCCAGATCCGTCGCGGTGAGGGAAATGCCTTCCTCGGTCGCTTCGATCAGGACGTTGGAGAGGATCGGTATCGTGTTGCGTTTTTCGACTATCCCCTGTACGCGTGCCAATCCTTTGAGGAACACTTCCTTCTCGATGGAGAATTGCATGGGGACCTCCTTCAACAGGCGCTGCTTTTGTTTTAGGTCTTTAAAGAATCTATCGTAGTAATAGTAGTTGGGTGTCGATTTGTGGATATAAGCGATAAAGCACCGTAAACCAAAAAGAAATAATGTTTACAACGTGTGCGTCGTTCAACGGGTTTTTTTACCTCTTTTGTGGATAACCCGAGGCGGGAGAGGATATCCACCGTCGTCCCCGCATCCCTGCACAGGCAATCCAGAAGAGGGGCTCACCCCGTCAGGGCGTTTTTGAGGGTCGAAATGGTTGACTTCAGCTGGAAGTCGTCCTCGAGGCCCTTGTCGATCTTTTTAATAGCGTGAATGATGGTCGAGTGGTCCTTGCCGCCGAAGCGCTCTCCGATTTCGGGATAGGAGAGGTTGGTCAGTTGGCGCGACAGATACATGGCGATCTGTCGCGGGAGGACCAGGGCCTTCAGGCGGCGCGATGCCTTCAGGTCCGAAACCTTCACGGCGAAATGGGCGGCGACGATCTTCTGGATGTCGTCCACCGTGATTTCCTTGTTTTTCTCCACCAGGATATCCTTGAGGACTTCCTTGGCCATGGCGAGGGTGATCGGAGTGGAGGTCAGGCTGGCGTAGGCACCTATGCGGACCAGATACCCTTCGAGCTCGCGGATGTTGCTGCTCACCGAGGTGGCCAGAAACAGCGAGACGTCCTGGGGGAGATAGATCCCGTTATGTTCGGCCTTCATCCTCAGGATCGCCTGCTTCGTCTCCACATCGGGGGGCTGGATGTCGGCGATCAGCCCCCACTCGAAGCGCGATCTGAGACGCTCCTCGAGGCCGGGAATCTCCTTCGGAAATTTGTCCGACGTCACCACGATCTGTTTGTGGGACTCGTACAGGGCGTTGAAGGTGTGAAAAAACTCCTCCTGTGTCCTCTCCTTGCCCGCGATGAACTGTACGTCGTCGATGAGCAGGACATCCATGCTTCTGAATTTGTTGCGGAACTCGTCCATCTTCGCGTAGCGCAACGAGTTGATCAACTCGTTCATGAACTTCTCCGATGTGTAGTAGCAGACCCGCATTTCGGGGTTCATTCGGAGAATCTCATTACCCACGGCGTTGATCAGGTGCGTCTTTCCCAGTCCCACGCCACCGTAGATGAACAGGGGGTTGTAGGTCGTCGCCGGGTTGTTTGCCACGGCCTGGGCCGCTGCGCAGGCGAACTGGTTGGACGAGCCGGCGACGAACTCCTCGAAGGTGTATTTGCTGTTCAGATTGTAGGTATGCGTCCACTCACGCTTCGTCACCTCCCTGGTTTCGGCGGGGATCGCTTTCGGGCCGTCTGCTGCTGCGACCGGCGGGCGGTTGTTCGCCGCGTCGCGCGTTGCAATGGTGATCTGAAGACGGTAGTCGACCGCACCGATATGTGAGAGCGATTCGCGGATCGTCTGTGCGTAGTGGTCTCTGATCCAGTCGTGGAAAAAGCGATTGGGGACCTCCAGAAGGACGAGGTCCTTCTCCAGTCCGGCGAATCGGATCGGCTTGATCCAGGTGGCGAAATGTTGTGGATTCAGAGTCTGCTCCAGATGCCGGAGAGCCTCCTGCCAGAGTCGATTCATAAGAAAAACGGGTGAGTCGGGATTGGAAAGAAGGTGGAGAAAAGTCTCACTATCCACACGGTTGTCAACATCTGTGGATAATTACAAAACCCTCTGGAAATCCTTAAATTTAGCGGATTTCCGTTTCTGAGAGCACAGGACAAATTAACAGACGGTGTCCTTTTTTGCAAGGGGTTTCTCTTTACCGCGCCCTAGGCGCATGCTTCTGTTTCCGATAGTGATTGACATCTTCTCTGGAATATGATCTATATTACGCTTTGCCATAATTCAAACGATATCCAGGCAGGAGTTTTACCATGAAACGCACGTATCAGCCGAGCAGAATTCGCCGCAAGAGAACCCACGGCTTCCGCCAGAGAATGCAGACCAAAAACGGACGCCTCGTTCTGAAGCGCCGTCGCGCGCGCGGACGCAAGGTTCTGGCTGCCACCGTTCCGTCCAAGTAACATGCGGCATGCCGGGTACGGGTTTCCTTCCGATTCGCGTCTTCGCAATCGGAGGGAATTCCTCCGGGTCAGGCAGGGTGGGCGAACGCTGCACACCCGCCACTTCCTGATCGTCGTTTTGAACAAGGAAACGGGGCCAACCCGGCTCGGCATCACCTGCAGCCGAAAAGTCGGTGGAGCGGTCCAGCGCAATCGGATAAAGCGCCTTTTGCGCGAATACTTCCGGTTGAACGTCTCCCGCCTGCCCGAGCACACCGACATTTCCGTCATCGCCAAGCGGGGCGCCCATCTGCTCGATTATCGGCAGGTCCGTTCCGAGATCGACCTGCTGGAGCGGATCGCTCACCGGTAGCGACACGATGCGCAGACTCTTTGTTCTCCTCATTCGTTTTTATCAGAGGTTTCTTTCCCCGCTGAAAGGGCCTTCCTGCCGATTTCACCCCTCCTGTTCCAGCTACGCCCTTCAGGCCATTGAAAAATACGGCCCCCTCAAGGGAGTGCTGCTCGGTGCCTGGAGGCTGCTCAAATGCCACCCCTTTCACCCCGGCGGATATGATCCCGTGCGGTAGAAACCAACTCCGGAGTTTCCATGGAGAATAGAAATACCATCATTGCGATCTCTTTGATGCTCGCAGTCTGGCTCGGCTTCACCCTCTTCTTCTCCCCCGAGCCCCATGCGCCCGTCCCCGACGGGAGGGTCGCCGACGTCGAAGTCCCCGCGCCCGAGGCTCCGGCCGTGGAATCCGCTCTGCCAGAAGAGCTCACCCCTCCCCAGGAGGAGGTCGACGCCATACCGGTGCGGCAGATCGTCATCGAGAACGACGTCTTCCGTGCCGTCCTCACCAACTCCGGCGCCCGCGTCGTCTCGTTGCACCTCAAGGACTACTACGAGACCGTCGATGCACAGATCCCCTACGCCATGCTCGAGGCCGGCCCGGAAAGACACTGGAATCTCGGCAGCTACGGGACCGAAGGGCTTCATCTGCCCGCCGACACCGTCTATCGCCTCGAGAGCGACGAAGAGCTCATTCTCCTTTCCGGCGAACAGGTTCGCCGCGTGGTCTTCACCGCTTCTCTCCCCGGAGGTCTCGTCTCCGAGAAGATCTACACCTTTCACGGAGACGCTTATCAGATCGAACTTCAGCAGCGCCTGCGTAATACCGGCTCGTCGACTCTGCGCGGTGCGCTCGCCCTCTCCATCGGTACCCCATGGACCGAGGATATGCGCAGCGGCTACTTCGAATTCGTCGGAGCCGCCACGCACACCGGCGACAAGGTCGAGCAGGACGAAGCGGACGATCTCGAACGGCGCCCCGCCGTCTACGGCGCCGACACAATCTGGACCGGTTTCGTCGACAAGTATTTTCTGAGCGCCCTGCTCCCGTCGCGCGAGTCCGTTGCCCGGGTCCAGGTCGAAACCGTTCAGGGTGTCGTTCTCAACACGGCTTTTTCTCCCTTCACCTCCCTGGCGCCCGGGGAGTCCGCCGATTTCGGCTACACGGCTTTCTTCGGTCCGAAGGACATCGATATCCTCACCGCGGTCCATCCGGTCCTCGGCGAGGCGGTCGACTTCGGTTTCTTCTCCTTTTTGGCCCGCCCGCTCCTGCATGTCCTGAAGTTCTTCTATTCTTTTGTCGGGAACTACGGCGTTGCCATCATCCTGCTCACCGTCATCATCAAGCTTCTCTTCTGGCCTCTCACCCACAAAAGTTACTCGTCGATGAAGGCGATGCAGAAGCTTCAGCCGCAGATGCAGAAGCTTCGCGAAAAGCACAAGAACGATCGGGAGAAGCTCAATCGCGAGGTCATGGAGCTCTACAAGACCCACCGGGTCAACCCTCTCGGCGGGTGTCTGCCGATGCTGGTGCAGATCCCGGTCTTTTTTGCTCTGTACAAGGTCCTGATGATCTCGATTGAGGTGCGGCACGCGCCCTTCATCTTCTGGATACAGGATCTCGCCGCCAAGGATCCTTACTACATCACTCCCATCCTTATGGGAGCGACGATGTTCATCCAGATGAAGATGAGCCCCACGACGCTCGATCCGATGCAGGCCAAGATCTTTATGGCCATGCCGATCGTATTCACCTTCATGTTCCTCAATTTCCCCTCCGGGCTTGTGCTGTACTGGATGATCAACAATATTCTGACGATCCTCCAGCAGTACATGATCAACCGCAAGCTCGACGCCTAGCGCCTTTTCGCCCCTTCTCTCCAAGGGAGGGGCTCTCCGATCCTCATGATGCCGAGCCCCGATCGGGACACCATCGTCGCACCCGCCACCCCCCCCGGAGAGGGGGGGGTGGCCATCGTGCGCCTCTCCGGTCCCCAGGCCGAGACGTTCCTTCGCCGCACGTTCCGGTCCGGGGGCGACGATCGCGAAATCGCCTCGCACAGGCTCTACTACGGCCGGATTTTCCCCCCCGCATCCGACCACCCTCTCGATGAGGTGATGGCCGTCGTGATGCGGGCCCCGCGCTCCTATACCCGCGAGGACGTCGTCGAGATCCACTGCCACGGCGGCTCACATCTGGTGAGACGGTTACTTGATCTTTACGTCGACCTCGGCGCGCGTCTCGCCCGTCCCGGCGAGTTCACCCTTCGCGCCTTTCTCAACGGACGCATCGATCTTTCGCAGGCCGAGGCTGTCGCCGATCTCGTCTGCGCCCGCTCCGATCTCGCCGGTACGGTCGCCCTTAGGCAGATGGACGGCGCCCTCTCCCGCGAGATCCATCGTCTTCGCGATCCCCTGATCGATCTGCTGGCCCTTGCCGAGGCCTACATCGATTTTCCCGAAGAAGAGCTCGACGGGGCCGAGTCCGGTGAGATTCTCTCCCGCGTCGACGGGACGCTCCACAGGATCGACCGCCTCCTCTCCTCCTTCGCTTCGGGGCGCACCTTGCGCGAGGGGCTCTCCATCCTTCTTCTCGGCCGCCCCAACGTCGGCAAGAGCTCGCTCCTCAATGCGCTTCTCGGGGAGGCTCGGGCCATCGTCACTCCGATTCCCGGGACGACCCGCGACACCCTGGAGGAACCGCTCCTTCTCGACGGATTTCCCATTAGACTCATCGATTCTGCCGGGGTGCGCCTCACCGACGATCCCGTCGAAGAGGAGGGGGTGAGACGGGCCAAAGAGAAGATCCGCCACAGCGATCTGATCCTGCTCGTTCTCGACGCCGGCGCTCCCGTCACCGAC
Source organism: Desulfuromonadales bacterium (assembly GCA_050485365.1). Lineage (GTDB taxonomy): Bacteria > Desulfobacterota > Desulfuromonadia > Desulfuromonadales > JACZKF01 > JARFUG01. The sequence goes on from JBJHBH010000002.1 coordinate 85,718, forward strand.
GAGGATCTGTACGCGCTGCAGTGCTGCGCCGACGGCCGCGTCCTTCTCGTTCTCAACAAGAGCGATCTCCCTCCCGCGCCCCTCCCCTCTTCCTTTTTGGGTCTTCCGCGCGTGTCGGTCTCCGCGTTGACGGGTGAGGGGCTCCACGCGCTGCGCAGCGCCATCCTTGAACCCTTCTCCGGCGGTCTCGCCGAAGGGCTGGCCGAGACGGCCCTCCTCTCTGATCGAAGACACCGCGAATCGCTGGTGCGTTCTCGCGAAGCGCTGGAGCGGGTCATTCCCCTTGTGCGGCAAGGCGCTTCCATGGAATTTCTCGCCCTGGAGCTTCGCTCGGCTCTCGATGCTTTGGGGGAGATCACCGGGGAAACGACACCGGACGAAGTCCTCGATCGCATCTTTTCGCGCTTCTGCATCGGGAAGTGATCTCTTGTTCGGTCGAGTCCTTTTCATGTTCCACGTGAAACACACAAGGTAACTACGGGATTATCAAAAGAAATGACGACCTTCGGAAAAATCTACCAGGTCATCGTCGTTGGGGCCGGACACGCAGGGTGCGAGGCGGCGCTGGCGTCGGCGCGCATGGGGTGCAGCACGTTGCTTCTCAATATCAGTCTCGACGCCGTGGCCCAGATGTCGTGCAATCCGGCCATTGGCGGCCTCGCCAAGGGGCATCTCGTTAAGGAGATCGATGCTCTGGGGGGAGAGATGGCCCGCGCGATCGACGCCAGCTCCATCCAGTTTCGAACGCTTAATACGCGCAAGGGTCCCGCCGTGCGGGCTTCGAGGGCGCAGGCCGATCGCCGCCTCTATGCGCTGCGCATGAAGCAGACGGTGGAAAACCAGCCGGGTCTCGATCTGAAGCAGGGGGTGGTGAGTCGACTCGTGGTCGAGGGGAACCGCGTCACCGGAGTGCAGACGCGCGAGGGGATCGTCTTCGCCGGCGAAACCGTCGTGCTGACGACGGGGACCTTCATGCGCGGCCTGATCCACGTCGGCCTCAGCAATTATTCGGGGGGCCGATCGGGCGAGCCGTCGTCGGAGGGGCTTTCGGACCATCTTCGCTCGCTCGGTTTTCGGGTGGGACGGCTGAAAACCGGAACCCCCGCGAGGCTGCACAAGGGGAGCATCGACTTTGCGCGGCTCGAACCTCAGCCCGGCGACGACCCGCCCCTCCCCTTCTCCGTCGACACCGAAAAGGTGACGGTGCCGCAGGTGCCGTGTCACATCACCTGGACCAACCAGAGAACCCACGACATCATTCGCGCGGGGCTCGACCGCTCGCCACTGTACAGCGGCGTCATCGAGGGGATCGGGCCGCGCTACTGTCCGTCCATCGAGGACAAGATCGTGCGCTTTCCCGAGAAGGAGCGTCATCAGATCTTCCTGGAGCCCGAGGGACTCGAGTGCGCCGAGATCTACCCCAACGGGGTGTCGACCTCTCTGCCGCCTGATGTGCAGCTCGCTTTTTTGCGCACCATCGAGGGGCTCGAGCGGGTGGAGATCATGCGCCCGGGGTACGCCATCGAATACGACTTCGTCGATCCGATCCAGCTCTATCCGACGCTGGAAACCAAGGCGATCGAGGGGCTCTACCACGCCGGACAAATCAACGGCACCTCGGGCTATGAAGAGGCGGCGGGGCAGGGGCTTCTGGCCGGAATGAACGCCGCTCTGAAGGTGCAGGGCAAACCGCCCGTGGTGATCGGGCGCGACCAGGGGTATCTCGGAGTCCTCATCGACGATCTGGTGAGTCTCGGAACGAAGGAGCCGTACCGGATGTTCACCTCCAGGGCCGAATATCGGCTGCTGCTGCGCGAGGACAACGCCGATCTTCGTCTGACCGAAACGGGATATCGGGCAGGGGTCGTCACCCGGGAGCGCTGGGAGAGGTTCTGCCGCAAGAGGGAAGATCTGGAGCGAGGGCGCGAGCGGCTGCGCTCCAGGCGTGTCACGAGCGCCGACACCGAATCGGTCGAGCGCCTAGGGATCGGGGAACTGCGCAACGGAGCCTCCCTGGAGGAGCTGCTGCGCCGGCCCGACCTCGCCTTGGACGATCTGCTCTTTCTCGATGAGACCCTCGGCGCCCTCCCGGCGCCGGTGAGGGAGCAGCTCGAGATCGAGACGAAGTACGAAGGGTACATCCGCCGTCAGGTGGAGCAGGTCGAGCGCTTCCGGAAGACCGAGAACGTGGCGATCCCCCCCGGTTTCGACTTCACCGCCGTCTCCGGGCTCTCCTCCGAGGTCAAGGAGAAGTTGCGGGAGGTGCGGCCGGTGACTCTCGGGCAGGCCTCGCGGATTCCCGGGGTGACGCCCGCGGCGGTGGCGATCCTGAGCGTCTTGCTGAAAAGGGGCGAGCGTGCAGGCGCCTGAGAGACTTGAAAGCGGACTGAGGCGCCTGGAGATCGATCTGCCGCAAGAGACGCGCCGATTGCTGCTGCGCTACCTGGAGGAGCTGCAGCGCTGGAACCGGCGGATCAACCTGACCGCCATTCGCGGCAGTGACGAGGGGGTCGAGAAGCATCTGATCGATTCGCTGACCCTGCTGCCGCTGATGAAGGAGGGGGAGCGTCTTCTCGATATCGGATCGGGGCCGGGTCTTCCGGGGCTCGCCCTGAAGATCGCCGAGCCGTCGCTGCGGCTCGCCTCGGTGGAGTCGATCGGGAAGAAGGCCTCCTTTCAAAGGCACGTGGTGCGCACCCTGGGGCTGGGCGATGTGGAGGTTCTGGCGGAGCGCGCAGAAGCCCTCGCGGAGCGTGCGGACCTGCGCGGCGCCTTTTCGCTCGTCGTCTCGCGGGCCTTCTCCTCTTTGGCGGACTTCGCATCTTTGGCTCTGCCGTTCCTGGCGGACGAAGGGCGCCTGGTGGCGATGAAGGGGGCGCTGGGCGAAGAGGAGCTTGAGCGGGATACCGAAGCGCTGCGCCGCCTTGGGCTGCAGGCTGGGGAGATCCGGCATCTGCGTCTTCCGTTCTCCGCGGCGGAGCGGACGCTGATCGTCCTTGGGCGCGCGGCGTAGGGGGCGAGATCTTTTTTCTTCCAAGTACGGGAAGTGTCGTGCTAATGTTTCGTCCCGATTCACGCGTAAGGAGGGTTATCGTATGGCGCTGATTATGGCCGTCGCCAATCAGAAGGGGGGGGTGGGGAAGACGACCACGGCGGTCAATCTCGCCGCCTCGCTCGCCGCGGCGGAGAAAAAGACGCTCATCGTCGACATGGACCCTCAGGCCAATGCCTGCAGCGGGCTCGGAGTGAACAAGGGCGAGCAGCGCCTCACCGTCTACCATGCCCTTCTCGGCGAGGCGCCCCTGTCCGAAATCGTCATCCGCTCCTCGCTCGAGCACCTCGACATCCTGCCGTCGAACACCGACCTGATCGGCGCGGAGATCGAGCTCGTGTCGGCCTTCTCGCGCGAGCGCAAGCTGGCCACCCTTCTCGACGCCGTTCGCGACCGCTACGACTACATCATCATCGACTGCCCCCCTTCTCTCGGCCTCCTCACCGTCAACGCATTGACGGCCGCCGATTCGGTGCTGATCCCGCTGCAATGCGAGTTCTACGCCATGGAGGGGCTCAGCCAGCTGATGCAGACGATCCGCCTGATTCAGAAGGAGCTCAACCCGCGCCTCTCGATCCGGGGGATTCTGCTCACCATGTTCGACGGGCGAAACAACCTCTCCCACCAGGTGAGCGAGGAAATCCGGCGTCACTTCTCCGACCAGGTCTTCAAGACGGTGATCCCGCGCAACGTGCGCCTCTCCGAGTCGCCGAGCCACGGTCTGCCCGTCCTTCTCTACGACATCACCTCCCGGGGCTCCGTGGCGTACCTCGAGCTCGCCCGGGAAATCATCGACAAGGGTCTCTGATATGGCGAAACGGCCTGCACTCGGAAAAGGGATCGGCGCCCTTCTCAACTCGGCGACGCAGGAGGGGGGGCGTAAGTTCTTCGTCTGTCCCATCGAGGAGCTGCGGCCCCACCACGGCCAGCCGCGCAAGAATTTCGACGACAGAAAGCTCGACGAGCTCGCCGCCTCCATCCGCGAAAAAGGGATCATCCAGCCGCTGGTGGTGAGGCGCCTCGCCGACCACTACCAGATCATCGCCGGCGAGAGGCGCTGGAGGGCGGCCCAGAAGGCGGGGCTGCGCGATGTTCCCGTCGTGATCCAGGACGTCTCGGAGGACTGGGCCTACGAAGTCGCCCTCATCGAGAACATCCAGCGCGAGGACCTCAACCCCATCGAGGAGGCCGAAGCGTACCAGCGCCTCATCGAGGGGTTCGATCTGTCCCAGGAGGAGGTGGCCAAGCGCGTCGGCAAGGACCGCTCGACCGTCGCCAATTCGCTGAGGCTGCTGCGCCTGCCGGAGAAGATCCGCGACGACGTCGCCGGGGCGAAGCTCTCGATGGGGCATGCCAGGGCGCTCCTTTCCCTGGAGGCCGACGAGGACATCCTCGAAGCGGCCGATCAGGTAGCGGCGAAAAAGCTCTCGGTACGTGAGACCGAAGCGCTGGTCAAAAAGATCCGCGCCTTCGGGCGCTCTCCCAAGGCGAAGAAAAAGGAGAGCGATCCCGAGCTGGTGCACCTGGCGGGGGAGCTCAAGCGGGCGCTGGGGACGCAGGTGAAGATCGCCCCCAAGGGCAAGGGGGGCCGCATCGAGATCACCTACTACTCGGCGGACGACCTCGATCGCCTCATGAGCGTGCTCGGTCTCCCGTAGCAGGCGCCGCGTCGCTGTTCGCGGCGAGCGACCCGACAAAAAGCCAGACAACCCACCATCATTTTGGACGATCAGACTATGTTCGGCAGGAAAGGCACGGCCACGATGCGAAAAGAGACACCGATCGAAAAGAGCGATATCAAGGCGTTTCTCGGCCCGGGGAGCCAGTTCGAGGGGAAGCTCGTCTTCGACGAGATCGTGCGCCTCGACGGCACCTTCAAGGGGGAGATCTCCTCGCGCGACACCCTCATCGTCGGCCAGAGCGCCGACCTGCAGGCCGAAATCAACGTCGGGACCCTGATCCTGAGCGGAAAGTTCAAAGGGAACGTGAAGGCGGCGACGAAGGTGGAGCTGCGGGCGCCGGCGCAGGTCGAGGGATCGATCGAGTCCCCCGTGTTGGTGGTCGAGGAGGGGGTGGTGCTCAACGCCACGCTGACCATGAAGAAAAACGGTGCGGAGAGCCCCGGCTCCAAGAAGTGACGCCCGGCAAGCGCCCGTAAAACGAAGCGGCCGAAACGGGGGGTCAAAATCCTTGACTTTCGACTCCTCCCGTGATAGCTATTGCCTGTTTTGCCCTCCAGGCCGGAGGTTTTTTTAATCCGCCGGGCCTTTGTATACAGTATACCGAACGTCGTTCGAAGCCGTTCCAACCACAGAGGTGTGACCGTGATTGAGCTCAACTGGACGTTGTTTGTGCAGGCGGCCAACTTCGCCATTCTGCTGCTGCTGCTCAATATCTTTTTGTTCCGTCCCATACTGGGGGTGATTCGCGCGCGCCGCGAGGAGATCGACGGCTCGCTGCTTCGGGCGAAGAGTCTCGAGGGGCAGATCGAAGAGAAGATGTCCCGGTATCAGGAGCGCCTCCAGGAGGCGAGACTGAAGGGGACGCAGGAGAAGATGAAGCTTCGCCAGGAGGCCGCCGCCGAGGAAGGAAAGATCCTGGGCGAGGCGCAGAAAAGCGCCACGGACGAGCTGCAGACGATCAAGAGCCGGGTCGGCGCCGAAGCCGAACAGGCGCGTCAGGATCTGAGGCGCGAAACCGAAGGGCTCGCCGCCGTTATTGCGTCCAAAGTCCTCGGGAGGGCCGTTTGATGTACACGAATACCTGGATGAAGAAGGGCGTCGTTCTGGTCGCGGCGCCCCTGATGGTTCTGGCTCTCGCCTCGACGCTCTACGCGGGCGACTATGAAATGAACTACCTGAAAGACTACATCTATCGGGTCATCAACTTCGTCGTTGCCTTCGGGCTCATCGCCTTTTTCGTGAGAAAGCCGATCCGAAACGCAATGGCCGCCCGAAGCGAGGGGATCGCGCAGCAGCTCGAGGAGTCGAAAAGCGCCCGCCAGGACGCCGAGGCCAAATTCGCCGAATATGACGCGAAGCTGAGTGCGGCGACGGCCGAAATCGACGAGATCTACGCCGGCATCCGCCGCGAGGGGGAGGTCGAGCGCGAGAAGATCATCGCCAACGCGAAGGAGATGGCCGAGAAGATCAAGGCCGACGCCCACAGAGCGGCCGCCAACGAGGTCAACGCCGCCCGCGCGGCTCTGCGCAAGGAGGCGACCGCGCTGGCGGTGGCCCTGGCCGAGGAGCTTCTCAGAAAGAACATCACCGAGCAGGATCAGGCACGTCTGATCGACGAATACATGCAGAAGGTGGGAGAACTACATTGAGCATCAGCGCGATTTCCAGACGGTATGCCAGGGCTCTCGTCGAGATGGGGTCCGAGCGCAAAATGGTGGAGCAGTACGGCGAGGAGTTGGGCAGGGTGAACGCCGTTCTCGGCCAGTTCGACTCTCTTCGGCTCCTGATGGAGAGCCCGACCTTCGCTCCGGAGAAGAAGACCGCCCTTCTGGCCGACCTTGAAAAGACCCTCGACATCTCCGAGGGGATGCGCAATTTTCTCGGGCTCCTCCTGGCCAAGGACCGCCTGCGGTATCTGCCTCAGATCGAGAGCGACTACCGCGCCTTCGCCGATGAGCTCTCCGGCATCGTGCGGGCGCGCATCGCCACCGCGAGCGGGATGTCCGATGCGCAAAAGGAGGGGATCAAGGCCGCGATGGAGCGGCAGACGGGCAAAAAGATCGAGCTCAGCTCGACCGTCGACCCCTCCCTGCTGGGAGGGATCCAGGTCGAAATCGCCGGAAAGGTCTTCGACGGCAGTCTCAAGACGCAGCTTAGAAGAATTGAAGAGACTTTAAAGAAGGGGTGAGATAGGTCCTATGGAAATCAGAGCGGAAGAAATCAGCGCGATCATCAAGAAGCAGATCGAAAACTTCGGTCGCGAAGTCGAGGTCAGCGAGACCGGTACGATCATCTCCGTCGGCGACGGCATCGCACGCATCCACGGCCTGGACAAGGCCATGGCGGGAGAGCTTCTTGAGTTCCCCGGCGGCACCATGGGGATGGTTCTCAACCTCGAAGAAGACAACATCGG
>JBJHBH010000003.1:0-90445 GCA_050485365.1 Desulfuromonadales bacterium
CCTCGAAATGGGGCGCCACACCGTAGAAACGGTCGATCATCTGATCGTCGGTATGCACCGTCACGAAACGTCCGTCCCTCTCGCCCCTCAAAGCGGCTGCGGGTACGAGATAGGTCTGATCGGTCGCCGACGACTTCACTTTCGCGTATGCGACGCCGTTCATCCGCATTTCGGTGATATGGCCGAGCTTGTTTCCATCGGCATCGCGCACTTCGCTGCCGATCAACGCTTCAGAGCCGCCGCCTGTCATCGCTCCACCCCTCTTTTCCAGAGCCAGAGCACCGGAAGCGAAAATCAATCCGACGATAACGGCCAGGAAAGTAAAGATTGGTGTGCCTTTCATGATTAGACTCCTTTTCTGAAAGAGTTTTGTCCTCCTTTCGGAATGCCGATATGAACTTCTTGCTTACATTTATATCGAACCAGGAAAGGTTGTCCAGTGGTGAAAAGATCGTATTTTCCGAAGAGTTCGCTGAGGATGGGGAGATGAGGGAGGGATTCGGGCCGGCTCCCCTCACGGCGAGAGGAGCCGGCCCCTTTTCAAGGCATCAAGGGCGCTTCAGGGCGGTGAAGAAGAGGTTTTCGCCGCGCTGAACCAAAATGCGCAGCGTCGCCCCCGGCGAGGCGTCCCTCACCGCCGCGCGGAAAGAGGCGGCGTTGGGGATTTCTCTGCCGCTGATCTCAAGCAGGAGATCCCCCGGCCGGATCCCCGCGGCGGCGGCCGCCCCGCCTGGATCGACGTCGGTCACCAGGGCCCCCCGATCGGTCCTCAGGCCGAAGAGGTGCATCGCCTCGGGGGTAACGTCGCTGACGGTGAGGCCGAGGGCTTCGGGCTCCTCGGCGGGTTCCTCCGGCCGCACCCGATCGTCCTGGAGACGGGCGATGACGACGGGGATGTCCATGCGCTCGCCGTCGCGGATGATGGTGACCTGCACGCGCGCGCCCACCGGCGTATTGGCGACCATGCGCGGCAGATCGCTGACCTGATCGACCCGCCTGCCGTCGAAGGCCCGGATGACGTCTCCCCGGCGCAGCCCGGCCCGGGCCGCCGGCGAATCGTCCATGACCTCCGAAACAAGTGCCCCGCGCGTATCGTCGAGGCCGAAGGAGACGGCCAGCTCTTCGGTGAGCTCCTGCACCCCGACGCCGAGCCAGCCGCGGATCACCTCGCCGTGCTCCTTGAGCTGCGTCACGACCTGATTGGCGGCATTGATGGGGATGGCGAAGCCGATCCCCTGGCCGGCGGCGACGATTGCCGTATTGATCCCCACCACCTTGCCCTGCATGTTGAAGAGGGGACCGCCCGAGTTGCCGGGATTGATGGAGGCGTCGGTCTGGATGAAGCTGTCGTAGGGGCCGGCGCCGATGACCCGCTCCTTGGCCGAGACGATCCCGGCCGTCACCGTCTCTTCGAGCCCGAAGGGGTTGCCGATGGCCAAAACCCATTCGCCCACCTGCAGCGCATCGCTGTCGCCGATTTCGGCCACCGGCAGATCCTGCGCCTCGATCTTCAGCAGCGCCACGTCGAGCTTGGGATCGAGGCCGCGGATCTCGGCGATGAAGCTTCTGCCGTCCCCCAGCCGCACGGTGATCTCATCGGCCCCCTCGACCACATGGCTGTTGGTGATGATGAAGCCGTCCGGGGTGACGACGAAGCCCGAGCCGAGCGAGCGCTGGGGGCGCGGCTGCGGCTGCCCGCGAAAAAAGCGGTCGAAGAACTCTTCGAAAAACTCGTCCTGGGGCGAGCGCGGGCCGGGCATCATGGGGCGGCGCGGCTGCACAACCTTGGTCGTGCTGATGTTGACGACCGCGGGTTTTAGCCGCTGGGACAGCTCGACGAAGTCGGGAAACTGGGCGGACGCCTGTGGCACCGGCGCCATAAAGAAGAGCCCGAGGGCCGCTATCAGGGAGTACACCATTTTTCGCATGAGAGAAGTCCTCCGAAATCGAATGGAATAATCCCTATAATTTAAGCACCTTCTCGAGGAGTGTCAAAGCCCGGCGCGCTGCTCGCCGCCGCGCACGAGCCGAACGTGGATGGCTCCGCTCTTGACGGTGGCGTTGACCGAACCGTAACCGAAGTCGATGCTCCAGGCGCCGTGGCCGAGGCCGGCGTAGGGCGAAGCGCTCCAGAAGTAGGAGGAGGGGGTGGCAGGGAAGACGGCGGGATTGACCGCGGGCGAGACGCAACGCTCCTCCAGAATCGATTCGAGCTCGTTCTTGTCGGGCACCCTCCAGTCGGTGTAGCCGGCGAATCGCTCGGCCTCGCCCCTTTGCAGCGCCTCCTGCCAGCGCAGGGTCGCCGGCGTCCCGCTGCATCCGCGCCCGTCCCAGCTCTGCCCCAGGGCGCAGCGCATCCACATCAGGCCGGTCGTGTGGTGGGTGACGGTGCCGTCGGGGTGCAACGTGAAGCTCGCCCCCGGCGTCGAGGCGACGATGGAGTCGCTGCACGTCTGCGCCGAGCAGATCTGCGCCACGGCGATCAGCAGGGCGGCGAGCGAAAGGGCGATACGGAAGCGTGTCATGGCGGCTTTCGCCTCCCGTTCTCAGGGGTTGTTCATGCCGAAGGTCGCCGTTCGTCCCCGCACAAGGCGCAGGTGCTGCCCCTGGCTCTTGCTGCCGGGGTAGACCTCGCCGTAGTGGAAGTAGACGTGCCAGGCCGAGCCAGCCTGATCGGCGTAGGGGGTTGAGCTCCAGTAGTGCCCCGGCTCGGTGTTGGGGAAGAAGGCCGGATCGATGGACGGCTCGAATCGGCTGTTGTCGACGATGGACAGAAGCTCTTTGCGCGTCGGCACGCGCCAGTCCGACACGCCGCAAAGCCCCAGGGCGTTGACGGCGCGCACATAGGCGTCGGTGTCGCAGCCGCTGTCCGAGCAGACGCCGCCGTTGGGCGTCCCCGGAGCACCGCCGTGGACGGCGGCCTGCGGGACGTACCATGTATAGGTGTTCTCACGGCCGCGAAGCCCCTCGGGCAGCTTCACCTCCCACAGAAGCCCCGTGACGTTGTCGCGCGTGCAGGCCCAGTTGTTCGCAGCGCTCCCCAGCGTCGGGTTGGGCGGACATCGCCCCTCCCCGGCCGCCTCGCCGCTCTCGCAGATCCGGGTGAAATCGAAACCCGCCGATCCGCTCCCCGTCTTGGGCAGCGAGCGGCTGCGGGCCTGCGCGTCCCTTCCCCGGTGAGCGTCCTGTCGAGGGAATCCCGCCGCGAGCGTTTCGCACCCCTGTGCCTTCTCGGTGCGCGTCCCCCCCATGTGGCGGTTGCCCCCCTGATCGGCGCACCAGTCGATCCCCGTATCGTTGAGCCCGCCGAAGGGAATCGCCATGACGGCTTTGGAGACGGTTCGCCTTCCCGAGGTCGTCACGACCTCCATCTGAAACCAGTAAGGAGTGTCGTTGACGAGATCGGCGACGGTGTGCGGCGCCGCCACATCCGCCGTCACCCACCCGCCCCCGCTCTGCCGGCAGGTTGCGAAGCCTTCCGCGGAGATCTCTTTCGTCGCAGCGCACAGGTGGAACGTCCCTCCCGGAAAGTCGCCGCCGTTCCAATTCAGATCGATCCTCCTTCGCCCCGGGACCGCCTGAAGGACGAGCTCGGGGAAGCAGGCGATATCGACATCGGTCACATCGTAGCCGGCCAGAATCCCTGCGGCATGCTCCATAGTGCAGAGCCAGTTGGGCTTCAGATGCTGCCGGGCGATGGCGACCTCGTAGACCGAGCCGTCTTCCAGCGCCCGGGCGAAGGTGAAGTCGCCGGCGGCGGTGACGACGAGATCGTCTCCCCCGTTGTTTCGCAGCACCAACTCGCCCCCTTCGGGGAGGCCATAGACCGTGCCGCCGACGGCGTAGGTGTGAAGGACGCAGTCGACGACGACGTCGTCGATGTCGGCCGCGTCGATGAGCCCGTCGCCCCAGCGCACCGTGCACGTCTGGTTGGGCGAGGACGGATGGACCGAGACGCTGACGCCATACGGGCTGCCGTCGAAGAGCGTGGTCTCGAAAGCGAAATCGCCTTCGGAAGTGACGGCGAGATCATCGGCGCCGTTGTTGCGCAGCACGAACATGCTCCCCGCGACAAGCCCCGACACCGTTCCGCCGACACGATAGGTGTTGACGGCGAATTCGGCGCGCACCGAAAGGTCCCCTGTGACCTCCGCATCGATGCGCTCGGCGCTCGTCATCCCGTCGCTCCAACGCACGAAATGGTACCCTCGGCGGGGGACCGCCGTGACGTTGCCCCCATTCTCGCCGTGAAAGATCCGCTGACGGGAATCCCCCTCGATCCACCCCTCCTCGTCGGCCGCATAATCGAGGGTGTATTCGTTAATGCGAAAAAGCGCCGTCACGGCGACTTCGCCCCTCACGTCCCTCTCCCTTCGGGGATTCTCCGCCGAACCGTCGCTCCACCCAGCGAAATGATGGCCGACGGCCGGAACCGCCCGAACGACGCTCCCACTGCCGCCGTAATCCACCCGCTGCCGGGTCGCCCCTTCGATGGAGCCGTTCTCTGCGGGCGCGTAGGTGACATCGTACTGGTCGACGGCGAAAAGAGCGCTCACCGACAGATCGCCTGTCACATCTTGGTCGGTACGGGGGTTCGCCGTCGTTCCGTCGCTCCAGCGCACGAAATGGTGATGCTCGGCCGGCACGGCCTGCACCGCACTCCCCGCTCCCCCACGCGATACCTGCTGATGCGCCTCACCGACGATGGCCCCCCTCCCCTCGACGAGATAGCTCAGGGTGTGTTGCCTTTGCGCAGCCTCCTCTACGGCTTCGACTGTTATCGCAGCGGATTCGTCCTCCGGAGCCTGCGCCGGCGTCTCCACCGATTCCGACCCCGCGCCCCCAGTCGCATCCAAAGAAGCGATCTCGGCAGTTTTTTCCACCAGCACAATCCCATCCGATGACGCAGAAGAGGGTGCGGCGGTCTCGCCGCTGCACCCAACCGAAAGGGATCCCAGCAAAAAACATGCTGCCCATTTGACGATCAGGTATTTTGGGTTAGGCACGTCGACCTCGAGGTGAGAAATAGGTAAAATTTGTTTTTTTAAATTAGCAGATATCAAAAATGCAGACAATACCTATTCTCCCCCTCAAAGAATCACCGCGAATCGAGGGGCGGCATTTGGATGAGATTCACTTGAAGAGAGACATTACGGCACCCTCCGCTGCCCTTTGGCCGTGTGGCAGGCGAAACACCCCTTTCCTTCGGCATCGCCGGCGTCGCCGGACACCATTCTGCGGAAATCGAAACGCAGCATGCCATCATACGGGCCTGCATGGGCCAGATGGCATGAGAGACACATGACCAGATCCTGGCCCGGGAAGACCTGATCGCTGGGCTCGTCATAGACCCAGGGTCTGGCCACCGGCGCGGTCACCTCGTAGAAGATGTATTCGGCGTATTCTCCCCGATCGGGAAGGACGAAATCAGAGGGGTGCCTCAGGAAAGCCAATGTGACGGGGAGTCGTTGGGTATGAAAGTCACCGTGGCAGGTCATGCAGAAACCGCTCATGCTGTTCCGCGGAGTGTCTATATAAGAATAGGGAGTCGCATTGGTGGAACCGTAATGGCAGGTCGAACAGTGTTGATCGTCGGAAGGACGGTGAGGGGCTCCGAAATATTCGTTGTGAATCATGGGGGTGACATTCTGCCACCGGTCGGGATAGGGATAGGGGTTTTCGAGCCCACGCACCCCCATTAGAAAGCGGAAGCTGTTGGCGACCATATCGGCCACCTTCAAGGCTCCGTCTTCATTGGCGTGATGAGCGCCGATGATGGCACTCATCCCGACACGATGAACCAGTCTCCCCTCACTGTCCTCCATCAATTGGTTTCTTAGCCCGTGACAGCCGCTCGCGCCGGCACAGGTGAGCCTGTTCTTGAAATAGATGGGGTTTTCCCCATGCACGAAGCCGGGGGGGAAAATGAGGACATCGTCTCCACCGGGGAATATGTCGATGACGTCGTGCCCTTTTCGGCTCCCCGGCACGCCGACGCCCAGCTTGGCACCGGAGATGTAAGCGAAATTCCCGCCGGCCAGGTCCCCCCGGCTGTCGGTGTGATACACCTGAGGGACCTGAGTTCCCCCAGGCATGATCACAATTCGCTCGTCTATTCCCAACGCATGACAGGTGACACAGTCGACCCCCCACAGATACCCGGAAGAATCTTCTATGGCGCTGTCGGTGTGGCAATCGATGCAGTTATCCCCGATCTGAGCCAGAGCAACGTGAGAAAGAAGAAAGAACCATGCCGCGGCGACAGCACACAAACTCCATTTCACCGTCTTTTGCATCAGATCCTCCGGGGAAAATGTCCTTTTCTCCGGGAACCCGGCCGTCCGCCTACGCGCAAGCTTCGACGGACCCGTCGGCTTTGTGCCCCCACCTTACGATGGGTTTACCTTTTCGGAGGATGACTGCGGCGGCCTCAATGTGCACGTCTTCATTTTCAGCCTATCTCGTTTTGAGTATCCGTCAATCCAGAGTCGCCCCCGAGAATGAAAAAACCGGCCCAAAGAGACACGGCCGGTTCAGGTAATTTTGTTCGGCCAGAAGGTGGTCCGACCTTAATCTTCGTTTTTTATTCCGGCACAAGGAAATCTGTATAAATGCCGTTCACTCCAAGTTCCTGCAATTCTGTGAACAAATGGGGGTCATTGACCGTGTGGGCGTATACAAAAATGTTCCACGGCTTGATCATCTTGGCCATGCCCATCTGGGCCAGCCTCCAGTGCATTGTGATGGCAAATGGCTTCTTCTTGGACGAAAAGGACACCAACTGATAGGGATCGAGCTCCATTCGGTAAAGTGTGAGAATGATGTCGTCATACCCCAACGCTTCAGCTTTCTCATATTCCGCATAGCTGTAGACCTGCGGGATCACATACCCTATGAACTCCCTCCTCTCGCGAATCAATTTTTCGAGAGCCTTGACGTTTTCGTCCTTGATATCCGTAATGATATACGCATCCCCTTTTTCTCTCGCCCAATCCAATACTTGCGAGATGGTGAGCTGCGTCAGGCCATTCCTAGGTGTGAGTTGCAAAAACTCATTCTTTGTCAGCACACCTTGATATTTCGGGAGATGGAAGCGCCTTTTGAGCGATTCTTCCCAGTCATGAATGGCAACGAGCTCACCATCTTTTGTCCAGGAAAAATCAATCTCGAAGTACCTAAATCCAAGGTCGTAGTTCAGGTTGAGAGCTTCCACGCTGTTGGTATAGGTCTGATTTTCTATACCTCCGCCAGCATGCGCGACATAGGCTGGTGGAGAGATCCCTCGAGGGGCGGTTAATGATTGCAGGAAACTCTCCCTCTGCTCAACAACTCTAAATTCCGTCTCAGCCTTTTTTATCGAAGCAATTGTATCTGCTGGAATAGAAAAACTATCATCGAGGACACCCCAGAGATTTCTGGTACTCCCGGGTTTGCCGAAAAAACCGCATAACTGTAGGGGATGAACCCGCTCAAAATCGCAAAATCCCGGCAGATTCATTGCGTGACTTATCGCAAAAACCAGATCATCTGCATGCTGCAGCAATATACTGCTCAGAGTTGTATTGTCCATCCCTTGGTCAAAGGGGAAGGAATGGATGTCCTTGAGCTTGAGCGTTGTACTGTCGAAGAGGAAGATCGTCGACGCGATACTTCCAGGAAGCCCCTCAGAGCTTATGTCGAAGATTCTGTTGCCGATCGTTATGCTCAAATCTTCCATATCGACCTTGAAGTCCATGCCCTCGAGCGACACGTCATCATCCCAGAGCGCTGCAGCGACGGCGTTCAGGGCCGGTGCTTTCTCACGCCATCTCTTTTCTCCGAATTTTCTGATCAGATACCCCGGAGCCTTCACCAGGGATGACCCGAAACCGAGCTGCCCCTTGAGCTCATAGCCGAGCAGATCGAGGATGGTGGGAGCGACGTCATAGTGAATTCCCGGATGGGAATTTTCACCAATGGGACCGTTCGGCACGTTGACGAAGAAAGTCAGTTTTGGGGGGGCCGTCGACTCCTCCAGGAGAGACGAAGCGGTATTGCGCATGGCCAGATGGTCGCTGAAGACTGCGACGATGGTGTTGTCCGAGAATGGCGAGGACCTGATCCGATGGATGAACCGGCTTACCAGTTTATCCGCGCAGTGAACTGAATCGAGCATCGGATTGTCTGTCGTCTTAATTTCGCTGCAGGTCGGAGAAAGATGCCCTCTCGGAGGGTGGGTATCCAACGTCAGCAGTGTCAGCATAAAGGGCTGTTGCTGTGAGCTCAGGGATATGAATTTTTCAAAAGCGAGATCCAGGAGGATATCATCGTAAATACCCCATGAATTCAACGGAATAGCATCGCCAAGGGTATCGAGAATTTCCTGCCTGTCGATTACTTCGGAATATCCGTGCGACCGGAGGAAATTACCCTTGCCTGCAAATCGCTCGTCCGCCCCTCCCATATACGCCAGATGGTATCCGTCTGTTGTGAGGAGATCTCCCAGGCAGACGGCCCCTGGCATGAAACTGTCGTAAATTCCGAAACTATTCCCCTTTATATTGTGTCCCCCCGCAAGTGGGTATCCGCACTGGGAGGCCACAAAACCACCCATCGTCCACCCGGCACCGACCCCCTGGGCAACACGGCTGAAGACCAGGGACTCGTCCTTAATTCGTTTCAGTTCAGGGAGAAGTCCAGGGAAAACCGCTTCATCAAAATACCGCTGCTCAATACTCTCCAGATAAATCAGAACGAGATTGTATCGATCGGCTCCCTTGAACGAAGCGTTTACACTACCTGTCAGTTCCGGAAATTCGTCATATGCCAGGGAAGATCCATTTAATCTAGCAGACTGCATATGTTCGAACAGGGAACCAGCGGGAGGCGAGATCAAAATCCCGGAGAGAAAAAGCGCCAAACAGCCGTACCCATACCTTCCGTTTCGGTTAAGGCTCCTGTGGATTTGAAAGCAGGAAGTGGATATGTAAAGCAGAAAAGCTATAACCAGGAGGACGATGGGAAGAGTAAATTCGCCCAACCCTGAATGGAGCAGATCGGGGCGAAGATGGTAGAAAAAAGCCTCGTTGAACCCGGCGTTCTGCAGATAATAGCTGGCAAGAAAAGCACCTTCCATAACAAAAAGTGCTGTGCCGAGAAGAATGAAAAAGAGCAGATTCACACGTCTTCGGGGGAAGTTCGAGAACGCGTATATCAGGCCTGCTGTATACATGAGGACCGAGATCGGCCAGATTAGCGGGGCATCCGTTGATGCAATGCCGAAAAGGCTTAAATAAAATGGAAAGCCTGACCCAGCGAGAGTCCAAATCTCTTCTTGTGAATATCTGATCCCTAATGCCGAGAGACGTAATTGTGTCAACTTTCTATCCTCCACTACATTGAATTCTCAATTGCTAACTAGCTCTTCCGAGATATTTCTGACTCTCAGAACCCTCGCAACCGGCCAGGCATTATAAATCTCCTCAAAGTAGCGCCGATCGTAATTGCCTAGGATGTACTGCTGGTTGAAGTTGCTCCAGAAGAGGCGGTCTTCGACTATCTGGATCTGAATTATCTCATTGTTCGCAATGAGGATCTGCAAATAATATCGAGCATTAGGGTGAAAGTCCTCCCTGGTGGTCACCTGCCCATCCTTGATAATCAACACTGCGACGAGGGGAACGTCTATAGTACCGTCGCTGATAATCCCCCGGTTTAGATCTGCAATTCCTTCTTGGCATTTGAATTTATTTCCGACGAGGGAAAAGCAATTCCATTGCTCATACCACATCATTTGATCAACCCGCTCTTCGAAGTCCCAAGTTCCGAAAGTGGATATCGATCCGAATTTTGAAATCATGTCTTCGGTATAGAGGACATGAACTTTCTCTACGGTGAGATGCCCGGGGTAAGAAAAGACCATTCTTTTCAGATTCTCCCCCGATAAATTTTCATCCACAATGAGAGAGTACAGCGAATCAAAACCGTTCTCCTCGACGTAAGAAAGCATAGAGACCATCTCCTCCTGTCGAGGAGAGGTCATCGTCTTGGCGATCAGTGTAGTTCGCAGTCCTCCATGAAGTGCTCCATCGTGATAGGTGGCGAACTGCCCGATTTCCATCAAGGGGTACCCCATATCCCACCAAGTGAACATGGCCGAGTGTTTGGGAACGAGTTGCTTGATTTCCAGGATCGCGCGTGTCGTAGATGCCGGGACGATAGCCGAAGGTTGACGATCGAATCCGGTATGTACCGCGGTAGAGAAAAAGAGCATGAGCATGAGAGAAACAGTAGCGAAAGTGCCGTACATTGGTTTCAGTCGGATTTTCGCTCCGACCCTATTCACCAGGAGTTCAATCAACACTCCAACACCGATTCCGATGAAGGGGGCCAGATACATAGCGAACCGTCTGGGGCCAAAAAGCGACCAGAGCCCAAGGAGGATCAGCGGAGTGATGGGAATCATCTGCCGGAAGCGAAATATGTAGAGACAACAAAGCCCTACAAAGCCGGCCAAAACAATGGGGAGAAATCCGTGAATGTTTTTGAGCGCCTCCAAGGGGTCATTAATCCTCTGAGCCTCCTCGATCAAGGCCATCACGTTCGGCCAGACGATCTGCCCGGATGGGGAAGGGAAGAAATAAGCCTGGATAAAGATAGATAGTGAATTGACGCTCTGCGCTGCATAACCTGGGCCCGAAGCCAGTGTGAATACCAGCAATATTCCTAAAATCTGCCGCCATGGCATGCAAATCGACAACAGGTATGCAGCTATGAAAAAGAGATAGACCAGCATGAAGCCCGGCTGTTCATACCACCAATTGAACAGATACATCATCGCGCCGGCGCCGGCGGCCAAACCGAGGTTTGCGCGGACGGATCGAGCGCTACTCATTGGCAGAGTGAAACAAGCCACTGCTAGAGGGAAGAAAATATTCAGTAAGTCGGTATCTAGATAGCCCATCCAACTTCGTTGGTAATAGGCCACACTGAAAATGCCGATCAATCCGCCCAGAACCGCCGCAGCCCCAAAACCTAACCTGTGGAAATAAAAAAAGAGGGGAAAGATGAAAAGTCCACCCAGAATTGAAACGAGCAGCAGTCCGGAACGGTAATAATCGCCCCCAGTGAAGTTCGCGCAAAAGCTGACAAGCCAGGCCAGCAGGTTGGGGTCGAAATATTCGATCAGATCGGGATACCCCTTTGTGGGATTGAGTAAACCCTTTCCGAGGTTACCTGCATCGAGATCCCGAGCCATCTTCAGCCAGTGGTAGGCATCCATGGACGACATGGCCGTCACATGGCCCACAAAGTATTCATCTCCCTGCACCATCCATTGCTGGTAGCTCTCTTCTTTCTTGTAGACAGAGAGTCCATAAACAACCAGAACAAACGCGAAGACTACCAGGGTTGTCCGGTTGTTCAGAATTAGAATTCGCAAATCACCCATAGTCCTCACCTCAGACGAATCACAAGACCCGCTCTACCTCCAGTGCAGCCGTCAGCAGACGGCCACAATCGACCTCATCCCCCCCGAGAAACTCCGCAGGAAAGAATGAGAAATTGACTTAATCGCCAGAAACAGGGGGTCCGCCATCATTGAGTTCACTTCGAAAATCGTTGACTCTATGAAGCGAACTGGGTTAAAAGTGACCAAAGATTAACATATGATAATTATTTTGGTCTAGTCTTTTTGCAACCCATTTGCATGCCGCAGGGAGCCCATGAAAAAACTGAATGTCCTCTGGAGATTTTTCGCATCGGTTAAGCTGGCCCTGTTCACGATCTTTCTGCTCGCCGGCACCTCGATCATCGGGACGGTCGTCCAGCAGGGGCAGGCTCCAGCCCATTACGTCGAGGAGTACGGTGAGACGCTGGCCCGCGTCTTTCAGCTCCTCGACATTCCGACCATGTACAGCTCCTGGTGGTTTATCACCCTGCTGACCCTTTTCGCCGTGAATCTCATCGTCTGCAGCATCGAGAGGCTCCCCGCCTCCTGGCGCATGGTGACGCATGAATCGCGCGCGCCCGACTATGAGCGCCTGGAAAAAATGAACTCGAAGCACCGGGCGGACACCGCCCTGCCGACAGGCATCGTGGCTACGAGAATGCAGGAGCTTCTATCGGCTGCCGGGTGGCGCAAGAGCACGCGACTGGAGAGGGATGGCTCAACCGTCCTCTTCGCCCAGCAGGGCGCCTGGACCCGATTCGGCGCGCACATCGTCCATCTGAGCATTCTGGTGATCTTTGCCGGTGTTCTGATCGGAAACCTTTTCGGCTTCAAAGCGTACGTCTTCCTCCCGGAGATGAGGGCGACGACCAACATATTCCTGCAGAGCAATCGCGAGCCCGTCCCCCTCGATTTCGAGCTCTACTACGAACGGTTCGAAATGGCTCTCTACCCCGACGGATCGATCCGCGAGTACCGCTCCGAGCTGACGGTGTACGATCCGCAGCGCGCGCAGCCGTACGAAAAGACCTCCATCGTCAACGACCCGCTCAGATACAACGGAATCGCCTTTTACATCGCCGACAACTATCCCCTCGAGGAGTATTTCATTACCATTCAAAACCGAACCACCGGCGAAAAGCAGTCCTTTCGCGTCCCGCCGGATTATCTGGTCACATGGCCGGAAACGGAGATTTCCTTCAGCATCGAAGAGCTCAGGCAAAACCAGGAAGGGGCGACGCAGCAGGCAAAAATCTCGTTCTCCGACGGTTCCGGCTCCGACCCGTCGGTCTTCTGGATGAACAACAAAGGGACGGTGACGATAAAAGGGCCTGGGGACGAATTCACATTTTCATTCCACCAGCTCTACACCACCCTCTTCCTGGCCAACAAAGACCCCGGAGTCATGGTCGTTTATGCTGGATTTTTCCTGATGGTCATCGGCCTCTGCATCAGCTTTTTCCTCTCCCACCAGCGGATCTGGGTGTACATCGCCCCCAAGGAGCAGGGATCGCGGATCCTGGTCAGCGGACTCAGCAACAAGCACCAGCCCGCTTTCGAGCGCCGTTTTCAGGAACTCATCGCCCGAATCAAGCAGGACGAGCCGATCGTCACAACGGTGCCGAAAGCGGCCAAGCCGCTAAAGAAGCGCCGTGCGGCTGCTTGAATCTGGGGGTCTCAAATCAAAAGCGATGGTACGCGGATAAATCAGGGCGGATGCAAATCCGCGTTCCATTTGCCCTTGAATGAAGACAACGGCCCTCATCCGTCAGCGGATCAGGGCCGTTGTCTCATTGTCTATCGACTTACCTATCACCCTACAGCCTATCCCCCTGCCTTTCCTAGAACCTCCCCCCATGATGATGGCAGTCCCGGCACGAGACGACCTCCCAGTCGTCGCCGGGGCCGAGATAACCGGGTTCGCCGTGAAGCTGGGTTATGTAGTCCCGGTTATGGCAACGGACGCAGAGCGGCAGCAGATTGTTCGGCGCCGTCGCGGTGATGGTCTCACCGAGATTTCCACCGTTGACACGGCGCCGCAGGAGCATGATGTTCTGCGATCCGTGCGGCTCATGGCAATCGAGGCATGACATAACGAAATTGTTCTTGGTCGAAGAAGCCGCAAGATAGGGCTCGGCCCACCGGGGAGTCTCGTAGCTGTACGGATGCCCCTCTCTCGGGCGGGCGCCGTGCTTGTCCTGATTCTCTCCGGTCGTCCCCCAGTTGATCCTGCGCAGATTGCGGTTCAGGGTCGTGCTCCAGATGGTATTTGCGGGGTTGTGGCATTCGGTGCAGAAGCCGACGTAATCCGGCGTCTTGGCCCCGTCCGCGTCGCCGACGCCGGCCGGCTCACGGCTGAGATCGAAGACGTAGGGCGCCTCGTAGGAGAGGTACGAAGCCATCAGCTCCGTTTCTCCCCAGAGCCGTGAGCGATCGCTCGGTTTTGAGATGGCGCTCAGCAGGGGGAAGCCCGGCTTTGAACTGTCCCCGTTGCGCCTCGCGAGATGGGGATTGTGGCAGGCACTGCAGGGGTTGCTGTGCTCATCGAACCACGGGTAGGCCGTGTTGGTTCGAGCGTAGTTCCAGATGTCGAAGAGGTTGTGGTATGACTCCTGATTGAACGCCTCCAAAATAGACTGCGGACCGCTTCCGGACGCAGCCCCCCCGAACGTCGCGCTGTAATCCTGATTTATCACCTGCTGACCCGAGTCGCCGCTGTGACAGAAGAAACAGAAGTTGTCCGTCTCCATATAGAGGTTCTGGGTGCGTGCCGAATTGAAATTGCGATAGAAGAGTACGTAAGGTGCCCCCCCGCTTAAGGGTTGCGGCGCCGCGCCGTCGAAGCTGGCGTGCATCTGGTGGCAGTGGGCGCAGTTGCCTGTGGCATACTCAGCGAATCTCGGCTCGATGGCAGAGCGGTTTACGCCGTGCATCCCGTCGCCGTGGGCCGAGTTGCGGTACGTCCCCCCCCAGAGCGGTGCGGCGACAACGAGTCCGAGCATTGCGGCGAAGAGCGTGATGACGATCGCGCGACCTGATCCGACCTTGTCGCGCAGAAATGGCCGCCCGATCTTCGAAGCGTTACGATGATCCATCGCTCTGCCCCTCTGCGTCATCGCCGAAATCGGCCGGTGGGAATTCTTCGACAATCTCCTCGACGATCTCTTCACCTTCAAAATCGTCGTCGCTCGTCGGAGCGTCCTCTTCAGGCATCGCTTCAACCGCCTCACTCTCCTCCCCTGATTGTTGCGCAGGGGGCGGCGGCGCTGAGAAGAGGGGGAATTCCGGAATGTAATCGACGTCCAGGACCTGCACTCTGCGGTTGAAGAGGTCGGAGACGATGAGCTGCCCCTCCCGGTTGATGGCGAGATCCGAGGGGAAATTGAACCAACCCGGCGCCTCCCCCCGACCGCCGACTTCGAACTGGAATCTTCCCGACAGATTGTAGGCGAGAATGGTGTGGCGCATGAAATCGGCCACGTAAATAAGGCCGCGCTCCTCATCAATAACAAGGCCGCGGGGCTGACTCAGCCTGCGGGGGCCTCCCCCCTTTTCACCAAAGGAAAAAAGGAACGTCTCATCGGCGCTGTAGACATAGACCTTGCTCGTTTCGGCGCTGACCAGATAGAGATTGCCGGCCCTGTCGATGACCACATTGCGCACCCTGACGGGGCCGAGGCCGGGGCCGGATCGAGCTTCTTCTTCCTGCTGACGGCTTCTGGGACGAAACTCTTCGGGGATATCGCCTCGGGATCTCTGCCTGGCTTCGATTTCGTCCTCCAGAGCCTTCTTATCCTGCTGCGCCGCAAGCCGTTCGGCCGCGGCGGCGACCGCCTCGCGATCGGCGATGACATCCATCGGCTCAAGCATGCGAAGAAAGGTTCCGTCGCCGTCGAGTACGATGACCCCCCTGCTCGATTCGCCCGTCAGGTAGATCAGCCCGTCGCGGCTCACCGCCAGCTTGCCGGGAGAGAAATTTGCGAGATTGGGGATGTCGTCGAGCAAAATCTCCCGGTCGACAAAAAAAGCGGCATTCAGGATGGTGATGCGGGGGGTCGGGTTCGCCGCCGAGCGGCTCTGGGTGACGTAGACTCTGCCGTCCGGCGCTACATGCATTCCTCGGGGGGCGAAAACGCCGCGTCCGGCTCCGATCGATACGCGAGGGTAAAAGTCCGGCCCGTAGACCACCACCCGGGCGCTGCCGCCATTGACGAGATAGATTTCCTCCTCGATCGGATCGTAAAAGACGGACGAAGGATAGTTCAGTAACCGTCCATCGTCATCCGTGGTGATCTGCGCGATGGAGATGGCCGGATAGGACGCCAGGCCCGGCGCCGGAGCGAAAAAGGCGAGCAGGCACAGCACAAAAGCCCCCAAACCCAAGAGGCGCCGGCCGCGATTCCGTGACTCAAAAGGGCTGTGACCCCTTCTCTCGGCTCTATCTGTGACATCGACTGCAGACATGGCCTCCCCTACCGTCGGCAAACAAAATGTATCTGTAGGATGACCCATGAGGATCGTGGCAGCTCACGCAGGTGAGCTTGCGTCCCGGTCGCCGCCTCTCCGACGGTCCCTCGACCGGGTGCCCCCCTACAGGGTGTCCCCGCCTGATGCCGACGTATCCCTGATGACAACTGACGCAGAGCTCGTTTATCGAATCGTGAAGTATCGCTTCGTGATCCGACGCATGCGGATCGTGACAGGACACGCACCCCTTCGGCCCGTGGAGAATGCCGTGAGTGAAGCGCGCCCCGTTTCTTTGTATCAGACTTTCCATATCGCTGTGGCAGGCGATACAGAGATCGGACGCCCCCCCTGCCCAGAGCTGATATCTGTTCTTGTCGCCATGGGGGTTGTGACAGAGAGTGCAGCCGCCGGCGACCATCGGGCCATGGATGCTTTTTCGAGAGCGCCAATCCTTTTTTCCGGTGTGGCAGGCGACGCAGGTCTCCTCGATCTTTCCCGTCGGAAACCCGACGCGAAACGGCTGCGCGAACTGCTGATGGCATGCGAGGCATTGCTTGTTGACCGACGTGCTGTGCTGCCATGGCGATTGTTCGAGAAGGTTGCGATGGCAGCTCGCGCACGATTCCTGCGCCCGAAGACCGACCGGCTCCACGGGGGTGGTTTTTTGCAGATCGTGGCATTGGGCGCAGATGTGGGGGAGTTGGCCGTTTCGGTGAAAGAGATAGACGTCGCTCCCCAGGGTATTCGGATTCAAGGCGGCGCGCACGGGACGGTAATTGATTACCAGCCGCTCCGCGCCGGGGTGAATGGTAAAGCTGTTCAGGTTTGGCTGAAGGGGGAGTCGGAAGTGGAGATAATTATCGTTCAGAATTTCCCTGACCACCGCCGGGTCGACCCTCCTTTCGTTCGCCTCCACCCAGACCTGGGAGCCTTCCCTGTGTGGCCGGCGCACCACGAGGTGAGCCTCCGCATGCCTGCCGACGATCGTTGCGCCGGAAGGTGGGGTCAGAATCTCGATACCGGAGGCGAAAGCCAAGTTTCTGGCCGAGATGCCCTCCAGCCCAAACTGGCACAGAAGGACCAGAAGAAAGCTGAAGACGGCCCGGGCCGGAGTTGAGCATCTATAACGGTCCATAAAGAATCCATTACTGAAGGCAAAGATTTCCCTTTTTCCTATCACTCCAGTCCCGCTAGCCCCAACGGCCGCGCACCGAGGTGGACCCACCCGATAAGCTGGTTGACGTTGGAGTCGACCACGGCCAGGGCGCCCGCCTTTTCGTCACCGACGTAGAGTCTGCGATAGGCCCGATTGAAGGCCATCTCCAGCGGCCGTCCAAGTCCGTGAATCTCCCTGACGACTCCAAGCTGCCCCGGGAACAGGACGGAAACCGTCCCATTCTCGTAATTGCTTACGTAAATCTGGTCTCCATTGAAGAGAAAACGGCGTGGTCCGAAGCCGACATCGAGGCGTCGCTGAAGCTGATTGGCGGAAAAATCATAAATCGCCACGGAGTGATCACCTCTTTCGGCGATATAGAGTTCCCTGCCAACCATGAGCAGCCCCTCCGGAGAGTTTCCGGTGCGAATCGCTCTAACCTCGCGCAGATCGGTCGGGCTGTGGAGGGTGACGGTCTGAGTGAGTTCCGCCGAGACGGCGAGAAGATTCGCATCATGCAGAAAAGTCGCATAGGTGGGGCGATACCCGAGTCGCTCGCGTCCGGCACTTCGGCCGCTGCCCAAATCGATCTGATTGAGATAGCTGTTGCGCTCCTCCAATACATACGCCCAGCGACCGTCCGGACTGATCGTCATAAAGGTCGGGATCTCTGTCAGAGGGATGTGAATGAAATCGACAACCCTTTGGGACAGTAGATCGACTGTTTTTATGGCCGACTCCCCGGATGCGAGCACGTAGAGGCGCCTGCGGGAAGGATCGGGGTCCATGGCCAGATAGGTCGGCTGCCCCTTGATCCCGAACGAGTCGGCCACCCAGTTCTTGTCGCTTCGGATCACGAAAACAGTGTCGATCTCCGGGCAGGCGACATAGACCAGATCGACGAGCAGTTGCCTGAGCTCGAAGGCGAGCGTCATCACCGGGTGCATGATCTCAGGCTGATTGAGTGTTTCACGCACATCCCAGGTGATAAATAGACTGCGGCTATCGTTTTGTGACAGGGAAAGGACAGAGGGAAATGCGATCTCGACCCGCGTCGACAGAGCAGCGAAAGATTCATATCGACCGTCGCCTTTACGCACCGCGCTGCCCGTCACATCGAAGCGCAGACGGTGGTAATCCCCTGGTCGAAGCGAGCGCCCTCCGACAAAGACCTGAGCAGCGCCAATCTGCGCGGAATCGAGGTTCTGCGGCCCCGAGTCGATGGGGAGCCAGACCCCTGCGGTGAGAATTTCAATGGCGGCGATCTCCAATTGCACATCCGGACCGTCCGCTTCCTTGAGGTTCAGGAAGAGGCTGATACGGGCGCCGTCGTCGCCGTCGCGAGAAATCTCCGCCATAGGCCACGTCGGCGTCGACGTCTTAAACCCCGCCTGGCAGCCCACCAGAAGCAAGGCCGAAAAGAGCAGCACCAGGTGAGAAATGATCTGATTGGAGATTTTCTTCCCAGCTCCCAATTCCAAACTCCTTAAAAATCAATCCTTCGTCGTATGACAAACCGCACAGCCGTTGAAGGCGGGCTGCCCCGTATGCGGATCGTTCCCCGGCCACGAGCGATATCCCCATCGCATCATGGCCGGATAGGGCGAGCCGTGGGGCCGATGGCACGAAACACACGCGACCAGATCGGATCCTCGATTGATATTGGAAAAATTCGCGTCTTCTCCGGTCACATTCTGGCGCGCCACAGGGACCATGGGGTTGTAGGTGGAGAATTCGGTGAATTCCCCGGCATCCGGTATCGAGAAATCGACGGGGTGACGGATCCATGCGGCGTTGGCCGTCGTTTCGCTGTGAAACCGTCCATGGCAGCCGGCGCATTTTTGGTTGATGGAGCCGGTTTCGAGATAGCTCGAAAAAGATCCGGCCTTCCCCTGATAGACGTTATGCTTGTTGGGGTGGGGATTTTGTTCCCAATCCGGGTCCTCGATCCCACTTACCCCTTCCGGTGGCGGCACAGGTCCTCCGTCCCGCTGCATCACCGATCCCAGGAACCGGTACCACCCCTCTTCTCTTCCCGCGACGGCGCTGTTGCCGTCGGCATGATGGTGCGGGACGTGGCAGCCGTTACAGCCGCTCTGTGCCGTCGCCAACGTTCCGTGACAACTCGTGCAGTCCTCGGCGCGGGCGGCCCCTCCGGGTGCCCACGAAAACCTGGAATCATGGCTGGCGATGCCGTGAACATTGTGGCCGAACTGATCCCCCTGGAGGACCCAGTGAAAGTTCCCCCCCGCCAGAGCCGAAGTGCTCGATCCGTCGGGGGGGTATGTCGGTTCGGTCAGGTTGAAAACGATGGGGACCCGCGAATCCCCCAGCGGGACGATCGTCTCCGGACCTGCATGGCTGTGACATCCGACGCAGTCGGTCTTGAGCAGTTTGCCAAAGGCCTCGTTCCGGGAGACCCTCTGCCCGGTGCTGTCGAGGGAGAAAGCGACCACCCTCCCCTGCTCGCTGTTGTGCATCGTATGGCAATCGGAGCACAGCCCCTGAACCGCCCCGTCGCAAAGGATGGGCGTGACCGCGGTCGCGGCGAGTAGGCCCATGGCTATCCAATTGCGAAGGTGCATTCCGAGACCCTTAAAGCGAGGACGGAGGACAGAGGACGGAAGACAGCAAGACCTGCATCCACGAGTCCAAGTTCCACACAGCAAAACAACGGACAACTTGCGGCCGCGAAGCGGCCTGACACCGCGAAGCGGTTGACGCCGCTTTAGCGGCCTGACATCAACGGCTGAAGACCTCTACCCGTCCGTTCCCCTCATCGACCACGCAGAGCCGCCCCCATGGATCGAAGCGGATCTGCCGGGGGAAGTGGAGCTGTCCCCTTGCATGACCGGGGCCGAGAAAGCGGTAGCGGAAGCCACCGTCCTGGCTGTAGGCCAGGATGCTGCTCTTGTGACGATCGAGGACATAGAGAAAACCGGGACCGACGGCGAGGGAAACAGGAAAGTCGACCTGCTCGCCCAAGCTGATGTTTCTCGCCACGGTGCCGTCCGAGCGGAAGCGGATGACCCTCTTCCCCCGGGTCTCCAGCGCCCAGACTTCCCCTTCGGCGACGACGAAGTCGCTGAGCCCCGCCGGACTTCGGGGGTCGCCGAAGCGCTGCTCCACCGTCAGGTCGTCTGACAGGCGAAGAACCTGGCCGCTGGCGCGGTCGAGAACGAACAGCTTATTCCCGTCATGGGCGATGCGGTCTGGGAAGATCTGCCGTCTGCCATCGCGCAGCACGAAAGGCTTCACCTCGCGGGCGGCGAGGTCGATGCGGGTGATGCTGTTGCGCCCCTTCTCCACCACCCAGAGACGACCGTCATCGAGACGCACCATGTCGAAGGGAGCCTTCAGCCGGTCGTCTGCGGTAAAGGCCCGAAGCATCTCGCCGTCGCGCCCGAAGGAGACGAGACGGTTTCGGCCCGCGTCGACGGCATAGTAGCGCTCGGCATCCATGTCGAACGCCACCGCCGCCGGCATGTACATGGCGTTGCCGGGGGTGTCGATCTTCAGGCTCATCTGCCATTGCCAGGGCGACTGGGCCAGGGCAGCGACCGGCAGCAGAGAAAAGATCGCCGCCAGTAAAAACCACTTCAGAGGTCGTATTGATATGTCATTCCTCATGCGCTATCCCCATATGTGTTTCGTAGGGGCGGACCCCTGTGTCCGCCCTTTGCGGGAATCTTCTTACGCCGGTGAACAGGGCAGGCACAGGGGCCTGCCCCTACCAACTCCTAACTCCCAACTTCTGGCTCCTGCTTCTCACCGATTCCTGTGGCACTGCACGCACAGGTCGCGGGTCCCTCTGAATCTGAGATGGTTCTCGTACTCGGTCCCCTTGCTCGTGTGACAGCTCGCGCAGGTCATCATCTGGCCGGTTCGCGGGTCGTAGACCGTCTCTCCGATCGGATGGGTGAACTGCTCGTGAGTCACATGGCAGGTGACGCAGACGCTGTTGATGGGTCCTTTGGCCATTGCCGGGTGATTGGAGCCGTGCGGCGCATGGCAGTCGCTGCACGAGGTGTGCTCCTCGTGCTTGAAGCGCGCATCCTCCATCCGCCGGAAGGTCGCATCATGACAGGTGCCGCAGACGTGGCGCTCCTTGCCTTTGAGCAGACTCTTCTTGTCGCCTGCGTGGGGCGAATGGCACGCAATGCAGCCGTTGCTGCCGAAGCGCACCAGATGATTGTGGGACGATGCCATCTGATCGCCGACCTGTGGATGGCAGGCGAGGCAGGTGTCGACGGTGACCGGCTCGTTCCGTCCACTGTGACAATCCCTGCAGCCGCCGGCGAAGGGCTCGTGCAGTACGTTGCGTATGAGCCCGGGGCGGTTGCTGCCGTGGGGACTGTGGCACGAGCCGCAGTTGCCGAGATCGGCGGGAAAGTTCGGGTGTTTCTGCCGCACCGAGGCCGCAGAATGGCAGTTCAGGCAGAGCGACTCCTGATCCCTGACCAGCAGATAGGGGTTTGACGACTGGTGAACTTCATGGCAGGAGGTGCACTGCCCCCGCGCATATGGCGTATGGGTGTTGCGATACTTTCTCGGCAGATCGCTGTGGCAGTCGAAGCACGTCTCGGAGAGCCGCTTTCCGAGAAGCCCAGGATGATCCGACGCGTGGGGATCGTGGCAGGAGAGACACTCCCCCCGCCGCACCGGCTGATGGACGATCCCCTTGCCGTGCTTCTGCGCCGCGCCGGTATGGCACGAGTAGCACAGGCTTTTCACTTCCTGCTGGAGCAGGCCGGGGTACTTGGCCACATGGGGGCTGTGGCAGGAGGCACAATCGCCGCGAGAGGCGGGCTGGTGCTTCACCCTCTTCTGAAAGGTGCTTCGCTCATGGCAGGAGAAGCAGTCCACGGCGAGGGCCGCCCCCTGCGCCGCCAGAAAGAGGACGAGGGTCGAGATCGAAACCAGAGCGAATCGCACGAATCGATGTAATGACATCATCTCGCCCTCCCTTCATGACACGCGGCGCAGTTGCCGGGGGCAAAGGGCCCGTGGCTCACCGGATAGAGCAGATTCTTCTCCGGCCCGCCGTGGGGGTCGTGGCACGACACGCACATGTCGGGCGCCGGCTTCATCCCCTGGTGCGCCTTGTCGAAGCGCGACGAGCCCGTGTCGTGACACCCAGCGCAAAGCGAGCCGATGCTCTCCACGGTCAGCGACGCGAAATTCGATCCGTGGGCGCCGTGACAGGTGGTGCAGTCTTCGGCCGCCGGGGGGTGCATCGCCCCGTCGCGCCAGTACTTCGCCGTGTCGGCGTGACAGCCGAGGCACAGAGCGGGCTGCGCTCTGTTGAGATATCCCGCATGGGGGGAGCCGTGGCTGCTGTGGCAGGCGCTGCACTCCATCTTGGCCACCGGCTCATGCTGGAACTTGTAACGACCGACCTCTTGCCGAGTGTCGGAATGACAGGAGAGGCAGAGCCCTCCGGGCTGCGACTTGACGAGTTTGCCGTAATCGGCGCCGTGAGGTGCGTGGCAGGTCAGGCAGTCGCCGTCGGCAAAGGGCTGATGGGCCGTCTTTTCCTTCATGGCGCTCCCCATCCCCGGGTGGCAGGTAAGGCAGAGCGCCCCTTTGGCAGCCTGCGTCTTCAGAAGACCGCGGCGATCTCCGCCGTGGGGGGTGTGGCATGAGGAACACTCCCCTCTGCCGAAAGGTCTGTGCAGACTGAACAAGCCCATTTCACCCTGCGTCTGACGGTGGCAAGAGAAGCAGAGCGTCGATTCCGCCTGCGTCAGCAGCTTGCCTCGGTTCGATTCGTGGGAGGCGTGGCAGTCGAAACAACGCCCCTCTTTGGCGGGGGGATGCGCCCGCCGCGTATCGGAGTAGGTCCTGCGATCGTGACAGGTGAAGCAAAGCGCAGGGGTATCGGCCTTGAGAAGGGCCTGGTTTTCGCTCCTGTGTCCGCTGTGGCAGGTCATGCAGTCGCCGTCGCGGACGGGCTGGTGCACGCTGCGCATCCGGCTCCCAGGCAGGCCGTAGCTGTGGCAGTCGAGGCAGACCCGGTTCGGTGAATCGACCAGCATGGCGGTGTGATCGCTGGCATGCACGGCGTGGCACGACGCGCAGTCGCCCTCCATGACCGGCATATGCTGCGCCCGCTGCGGAACATCGAAATGGCAGGTGAGACAGATCCCCCCTTCGGCCTGCTGAACTTTGATGGCGGAGCCCTCAACCTGATGACAGTCGTTGCAGCTTCCGCTCGCCACGGGGTCGTGAACCACCGCCTTGAGGAGCCCCGCCTGGTTGGAGCTATGATGCGAGTGGCAGTCTGCGCAGTTGGTCGCAACCGGGTAGTTCTGGTGGGCAGCGCCGAATTGTGCCGAATCGGTCGCATGGCAGGAGGCGCACAGCTCGTCCTTTCCCATGCTCAACAAGCCCGGATGATCGGACATGTGCGCGTCGTGGCAGGTCGCGCACCCCTGGGCGACGGGCGCGTGAACATTGCGTCGCGCAAATGCCTCGCGCTCATGGCACGCGAAACAGGCATTGGGGCCATCGGCCGTGAGAAGGTTCTTGAACGGGGAATTGTGCGGTTCATGGCAGGTGCTGCATTTCCCCTTGTTCACCGGTTCGTGCACCGACTTCTTGCTTCCGGCCTGCCTGAAGTCCGTATGGCAAGGCAGGCAGAGGAAAGGTTGTTCCTGCCGCGTCAGGAGCCCGCCGACCAGGCCATGGGGGAGATGGCAGGCTTCGCAGTTCCTCTCCCGAACCGGGGCGTGCACAACGCCTTGCTGATAATTCGTCGCCGTATCGACATGACA
The DNA here is from genome assembly GCA_050485365.1 of Desulfuromonadales bacterium. Classification (GTDB taxonomy): domain Bacteria; phylum Desulfobacterota; class Desulfuromonadia; order Desulfuromonadales; family JACZKF01; genus JARFUG01. The sequence goes on from JBJHBH010000003.1 coordinate 23,828, forward strand.
TTCTGCGCAGGTGCGGCGAACCTCCCGGGTCGGTCCCTGGGATGAGGGCGCGCAACTCGCAACCAGCGCCGCGATGCCCAGAACACTCAGGCATCCCAGCAAAAACCTCATCGATCTTCCTCTCATCAGACTCCTCCAAGCTCCCTTTTCACAGACTGCCACCTACGATCATGCACCTCGATCTTCGAGCGAGACTTGAGCAGATCGAGATATTCCCTGCGCTTCTGTTCCGTCTTTTCCTGCACGAGTCGAGAACGGATGGTATTTGAAACACGTGCAAGGGGGAGGGGGGATTCGGGGGTGCGGGAAAGCAGATGCACGATGACCCGGCTCCCCTGCGCGGTGAAGGGCTGGCTCGTATCCCCCACGGCGAGCCTGTCGATAGCCGCCCGAACGTCGGGGTCGAGATGGCTGACCGGCACCTCCTCGGGGCGAATGTTCCTGCCGAAGTGTTCTCTGACCGCTGCGGGAAACTCCTTGCGCGTGGCGACATCGGCCCAGACCCTGTCGATGGGCCCTTGGGTGTCGTCGATGATGTAGAACCTGACCAGCGCCGGCTGAGTGAAGCGGGCGATGTTTTCCTCGTAGTGCCTTTGGATCTCTTCTTCGGTGACGTCGATTTCAGCGGCGAAGAGGCGTCTTTCGACGGCACCGGTCAACCGATGACGCACGTTGAACTCGTACTCCCACTTGAAGGGCTCCTTCTCCTCGTAACGGCGATCGAGCGACTCCCAGTTCGTCAGACTCTGGGCGACGATTCCGTCGACCACCCGGGCCTTCGTTTCCCGGGCCTTCTCTTCATCGAAGGCCGCGTGGGCGGCGTCGGGGCGTTGCCCCATATCGCGCCGGGCGACCTCGACGAACTCCCGCTCCGTCACATTCTGCCGGTTGGTGGAGATCACCACCGCGTCGGTCAAGGCCTCGTCGGGGGCCATCAGATCGATGGCGGCGATGCGCTCTTCGTCGACTTTCACCTCGTATTTGCGGCGAAGATCGGCCAGAAGCTGCAGCGTCAGGGCATTTTCCTGCTCTTTCCAGAGCTCTCTGCGAATCTGTTGCCGAGTCATGTGGAAGTCCGCCTGGTCCGCTCCCTCCATCGCCTTCAGATGGTAGAGGAGCAGCCCCCCCTTGTGTTCGCTCGGCTCGACGACATCGCCCACCTTGAGGTTTCGGAAGATCTCCACCCACCCCTCATCGATGCCGACGGGGCGCACCCAGTTTTCGTTTCGGGTAACGGGGCCTCCCTCCTCGGGATCGCGGGCGATCAGCGTCTCGACATCCAACGCCCCCGTGCTGAGCTCCTGCCAGGCCGCCATAGCCTGATCCTCACTGCTGAAATGAAGTCGCTCGATCAGCCACCTGGGGGAATACGCCTTTTCATAGCGGGCCCACAGATCGGCATCGGTGATCTTGATACGGCCGTCGATGGCGTCCCCCTTGAGCAGCAGCAGGGCTCTCGAGGTCAGAAAGACCCTCGTCTGGCGCTGAAAGCCGGGATCGGTGTCGAGTTGCATCCGCTCACCTTCCCGGGCCAGAAGGAGCCATTCGATATAGGAATCGGGCCTTTTCGGCACCTCGAGCCCTTCATCGTTCCAGAATTTCCACCATCGCTTGAAATCGTCGGTGGTGTATCTCGTCCCGTCGATGGTGACCAGGGTGTCGTCGCTGCTGAACAACCAAGCCGAAACCGGAGAAACCGAAACCAAGGAGGTGCAGGCCATTAGCATTAGAATCGAGAGGATACGTCGCATTGTTTGAGTCCTTGTCTTAACCAGAGGTTGATGATTTCCCGGGCAACCTGTTGATTGAGGCCGGTAACGGTATGGATCGTGCCGAAGTGCATTGCTTTTCGATAATCGGTCCCTTGCCGCTGATGGTATGTGCTCCAGAGGACATCGCCGCTGCCGGCGTCGCGGATCTGAATGTTCAAGGCGAGAACCGGGTTGACGCTGCCATGCTCGCCGGGGTTCTCTCGCGTCTCGATGACATTGCCGGTGATCAGCAGCTGGGCGCCGAGGCGCCCCCCCAGCAGCTTCAACTGCTCGGGGTTGAGGGACGTCCCCGGCAAAAGCCGCAGGTGCTGGTACACCTTCAGAACATCTCCTTCCTGGGCCAGGTGATAGTTCCCCGCCCCGGCGAATTCGGTCAGAAAGACCTTGTAAGCGATACTGTCAGCGAGAGGAAAATCCGCTTCATTCACAAACGGCAGCACTGCAACGCGGCATATGGAGCCTTCAGGCAAAGGAGCTATTTTCGTGTGATACGGGAAGGAGCCCTGCTTCGCCGCACAGCCCGAGAAAGCAAAAGCGAGAATCAGAAGGAGAAGAGAGTGGAGCAGTTTTGAATTGAAAGCGCTCACGCCCTGAACCTCGTGCCTTTGGCCTGGTGCCTCAAGCCTTTCTCCCGGCCCCTTGTTCCCGTCCCCTGGAGACTGCCAGTTGTCAAAACTCATCGACCCACATTTCCGATAGCGGTGCGGCTGGTTCTTCCTTTTTGATCTGGACTTCCCTTTTGCCGAACTGCCGGAAGAGATCGTCTACCTCTCTGCGCGTCCTGTTGCCGAGGACATCCTGCACCATGAGAAATCCCTGAATCTGGTCATTCTCCTCACCGGTCGGCACCTCGAAGCCGACCTGAGCGGGCAATTCGTTCCCCTCGGCCATCTTCAGAATGCGCCCCTCCCTCGTCCACATCTCCATCCGCCAGTATTCGAGGGGAACCCTGCCGTCGTGGGCGAACTCGACGGTCATCTCCCTGTCGTTTTTCTCGACGGCGAGCTCCACCTGCGGCGCTCTGCGGTTCAGCTCCACCTTCCGGGTAGCCTTGGCCGAGTTTCCGGCTTCGTCCCAGATTTCGAGGACCACCTCGTATTCCCCGTTCACGACCGGGATGTCGGTATTGCCGCGCCCCGACCAGATGAGGGCTTCGGGCAGATTGCCGCCCCCGGCGTCGATCCCCACGACCTCTCCGCGATCGTTCAGAAAAGAGAGACGCCAGCGCGCGATCGGCTTTCGAACGAGCAGACGGGGCTGGATGATCAGATCCCTTCGGAAAACCGGGACATCCCCTTCGATGCTCGCCCCCTTCAGATCGATTTCGAAGAGCGGAGGGGTCCCGTCGACGACGTAGGAGCCGAGGAGCGCCGTTTCATTGCGGCCGTACAGAGGCCATTCGAGAAAGAGAGAGACCGGGAACCGTCCGTCCTTCTCCCCCGCGATCCAGGAGGACTCGAAGGTCAGCCCGTCATCGCTCACCGATGCGGCGTGGATCTGGTCGTCCGATTTGAAGAAGACCCGGGGGGGGCGCCCTGAAGGCCAGCCGTTTCGAAGCCGGACGCGGGCCGTAAATTCCGCCCCGGGGCGAAGGTGGCTCGGGTGCAGCACGATGGAGTCGATACTTATGGTCGCTGCGCGCTGCATCTCGTTGATGATCTCCCAAGGCCACTTCGAAACGAGGTCATCAAGAAGAAAGGGGTGCAGATCGGCCACCGAAGACGGCTCGCCGATGCCGAGAACCCTGCGACCGTCAGAGGCGCTGAAATGTCCGACATACGTCCAGACGGTGCGGGCATCGGTGGTGCGGACCAGTTGCAGGGTCAAACCCATGGACGGCGTCGGCCGCTCCTTCATCTGACTTACGGTTCCCAGCAGCACGAACGGGGCTCCCAACTCTTCCCTGACACGGGATATGTGATACGTCTCCAGATGGCCGACGGTGCGGATGCGGTTGTGGACCATGAAGGCGATGACCGTCTCCTGACTCTCGATCTCGTTGCCGGCCGTTCTCAAACGTTCGGCAAGGATCCGGGTAAAGGGGAGATTCACCTCGTTTCTCCCCCTGGTGAGCTCCTGCAGCGGAAAGACGGCTATGGACGGAGGAGCCGCAGCAGCAGCGACGGCCGGAAATAGAACGCAAAGAATGACGAGTCCGATCTTGGTCATTTTATTGAGCACGCGCTCTCAACCCCTTTAACCCCTCAGCCTCAGATCCACTGTAAGTTTTTCCGCAATGCATCCCCTCCCTTTGGAAAGAGGGGGAAGGGGGGGGATTTCTTGCGAGCAACCTCAGGCAAATCCCCCTAATCCCCCTTTGTTAAAGGGAGACTTGGCTTTTTCCGCGAAGCGTCATCTGATCGTCGCCAGCATTCTGCTCACGAGAGTCAGTGTGACCTCGAAGGAGTTCTTCGGCGTCGTCCCGAAGAGCCGGTCCATCAGCGAGTAGCCGCTCCCCCGCCCGCTCGACTGCCACAGGACCATCCCCGTCTCGGTGTCGACGAGACGCAACGTCAGGGAGATTTCGGGGTAGACGGCCCCCCCGGTGCGGGCGCCCGCCTCCTGCTCGACGGAGCCGAGGATGAAGGCCTGGGTTCCGAGGCGCTGCCCCAGACGGCGCATGGTCGGTCCGTCCATGGGCGCACCCGCCTCGATCGCTTCGGCCCGCAGCGTGCTGTCGACCCGCCCCTTGTCCACCACGTCGAACAGGCCCGATGCGAGGAGTTGGGTCATGGTGATCTCGCGGGTGCGCTGAGCGGCGCCGGCCCCGCCGCCGAGGTTCTCGAAGGGGAGAACGGCCACCGTCTGGATGTAGGAGAGATTGACTTCATCCCGCATGAAAGACTTAGTCTGATTGCGCCCGCTGCATGCGGAAAGAGAAATCGACAAGAAGACGAAAATCAGCAGGAGTGCGACAATTTTCTTCTGTTTCATCTCGTAGAAGTCCTTCATGAAATTGGCTGGAATAAATGTACAGAAACTAATTTTTTAATGCAAGAGAATTTTTTAAGAAAGTAACATTAATCTTCTAGCACCTTCCGCCTCGCCTCTCCCCGAGGGAGAGGGTGCCTAAAGGGCGAGTGAGGGGGTATTGGCTTTTGCCCCTAAAGCCTCATCGCCAAAGAAACCTGGAAGTTATAACTGTTCATCTCGGCGAGCGTGTAGTTGACCCGGCTCTGCATGGAGAAGGTCTGGCTGATGGACCAACTTCCATCGAGTCCGAAGCGGTTGGAGGTTTCTCGCCCCTGCGTGTGGCTGTATCGGAAATTCGCCCTCGTCTTGTGGGTGCGCAGCAATACCATGCTCATGTTGAAGGCGAGCGTATCCGGGGTGTCGGGCCCCGTCCAGCGGCGGGTGCCGGTCAGACGCATGGAGAGGAGATCCGACGGGCGATACCCGAAGCTCAGCGTCGAGTCTGAGCTCGAGTCCGTGGCGGTATCGGTCTCGGTCTGCCGGTAATTCGTCGCCAGATCCGCCGTCAGTTTGGGGTTGATGCGGGCGTTGAAGTTGATTCGGCTGCTGAAGGTGTCGATGTCGACGGCCTCACCGTCGTCGCGAAACCGGGTGCTCGTCACGTAGGACGCATTGAGCGAGGCGGTGAGGTCCGGATAGATGCGCGCCGTGGAGAAGAGGCTGTAGGTGTCGCTGGTGGCGGTTTTCTGCTCTCCGACGAAGCGCTCGGACTTTGTGGCGCCGACGGTGACGTTTAGGGTCGGCAGGGGAAAGGTCGCCACGATCAGAGAATACGAGCGGGCGAGCGTCTCCGGCGCGCCGGTCGAATTCAGGCGGGTTTCGCTGTACCCGAGCGAGGGCGAGACCGCTCGGTGGGGCGCCCATCGAAGGCCGCCGCTCAGAGAGCGGCGGGTCGATTCGGTGCTCAAATCGCCGGACGTGCTGTCCGACCTCTCGTACGTCACGCTGGAGGAGGCCGCCAGCGTTCGGGTGAGTTGAAGACGCATATTGGCCGTGGTGAGATGGCTCGTCCGGCGGCTCCCACCGTCGGCGTCGGTAAAAAAACTGATGACCTCCAGTTCGGTGACGTGCAGGGGGACACCGGAGTCGTTCGTCACCACGACCTTGACTTCCCGCGCGAAACGGCCCACGGGGACTTCGAACCGGCTTCGCTGCTCGTCGTACAGCGCAGGGAGATCCTCCGCCGCCAGTTCCCACGAATCGTCGAGAATACTGCGGGTGTAAAGGTTCCATCGGAGGGCTTCGACCTGAGCGGGGGCCAGAGGCGCGAAGGGGTCGTGATAGAGGAGGAATGCATCGATCTGTTCGCTCAAATCGAAGCGGATGCCGACATGCCCCCTTTCGAGAGGCTGAATAGAGAGGGCCCTGCCGAACTCCCCTTCCCGATCGTTGTTCTGCAGAAGGGGATTGATCGTCAGCTGCACGAGCGCGGGGTCGGGCTCCTGCGTCGGATCGGAGGTCGCCGACGATGGCTCCCCCAAATCGAGCCGCCGCCGGAAGACGCCTTCTTCCGGAATCACGGCCGTGAAGTCCGATTCCGAATACTGAAACTGCTGCGAGAGTCGTACGCTGAGGCGGTTTCGCCAGAAGTTGCCGCCGGTTTCGGCCCGCACGAAGTGAGAATCCGACTCGCTTCGGCTCAGCTCGATTCTGTCTTCGCTTTCGTTGTGGCTGTAGGCGTAGAAGAATTGGGCCGCCAGCAGGTCCCAGTCGAAACCGAAGCCGTAGCGTGACGAGTGCGTGTCGAGGGTGTCGGAATCGCGGCTCGTCTCGACCGCTTCGCCGTAACTGAGCCAAAGGTTGGGCCAGAAGATGCGCTCCCAGTTGCTCCCCAAAGAAGCGTCCCACGAATAGGAAGTGAGACCCGGCCCCGACGAGCTGCGGGTCTCCGAGGCGGTGCCGAGAAGCCCCGCCCGGAAGATGTCGTTTGTCAGATTGAGATTGGCGGAAGGGACGATCTGCTCGGACGATCTCCATCCGGTGCCGGATTCGCTTTGGGTCCGGGTGTAGCTGAGATTGAAGCCCGCCGAAATGGCATGGGTCGGCTGCCACGTTACCCCGGTGCCTGCGCCGAGACTGTAACGCTGCTGAAATGAGCGCCGCGTCTCGATGTTGTCCCCTCCCGACTCCCGATACTGCCAGAAGGCGCCGAAGTCGACGGCGAAGGCGGGAGCGGCGCCCCAGACAAAAAAAACCAGCAACAGGAGAGACAGTCTTTTGCCGACAAATAAAAGCATTGGCAACCGCTGATCTCCCGTAGCTGAAAACCGATCCAACCCCCAACCAAAGATTAATACAATTATATTAACTTATACTTAATTTCTCCGCAAGCCTTTTTGCACTTCCTTCCGAAGAAATGAAATTCGGCAGTCTACGCAGGTTGCAGACTGCCGATAAAAATCCAAAGCGACCCCCCCGACCCTGCGGCCCCCCCCTGTGAAACAGGAGGGGCAAAGCAAGGCAATGTCCCCCCTATGCAATAGGGGGGAAGGCCTACGCGGCCAGGGGGGTCAGATTTCGCCTTCAGCCTTTCGCCTTTTACCCATCGCCTCGCGCCTGCCCTTAAGGCATCGCCCCGCCCTTCGCCGCATGGCACGCAAGGCACCCTTCGCCGGCATGGGTCTGGTTGCCGGTGCCGGCGCGCATGCCGCTCGTCAGGGCGGCGTAGTCGAAGCGCAGCAGCCCGTCATAAGGGGCGGCGTGGGCCATGTGGCAGGAGAGACACATGACCATGTCGCGCCCGGGAACCACGTCGGCGCTCGCGGTCATTCCGGCGTTGAAGAAGTCGCTCGGACGGGCGACGGGGGCGGTGATGGAGTATTCGGTGTAGGCGGCGTACTCGCCGAGGTCCGGGATGACGTAGTCCGAAGGGTGACGCAGAAAGGCGCCGCTCGTCCCGTTGGTGTCGCCCGAAGAGTGGAAGGTGCCGTGGCAGGTGATGCAGAAGCCGGTCATCGTCGCGTTCGGCACATAGAGGCGCGACGTCTGCGACGACGTCCCCAGATGGCACCGGTTGCAGGTGTTGGTCGTGCCGTAGTCGGTGGCCTTGATCAGGTCGTTGATGTACCCGCCGTGATATTCGTTGTGGCTGCTGCTGTCGACATTTCGCCAGCGGTCCTGCTCGTTGCCGTAGCCTCTCAGCCCCCGGATGAAGCGGTAGCTGTGGGCGAGGGGGTTGTCGTAAAAATTCGGGTGCCCACCGGGGCCGCCGTCGGCCTTGAAGCCGTCGTAATTGTCGTGATGAGCGCCGCGAAAGTAGGTGACACTCGACGCGGTGGGGCCGTCGTATCCGCTGAAGGCGGAGAGGCCGGTGCGGTAGGTCGGCGGCGCGCCGGTAAAGGGGTCCCCTTCGTCGAGTTGCTGGCCGCGGATGCCGTGGCACCCCATGCTGCCGGCGCAGGTGAATTTGCCGACGTCGAAGGTGAAGCCACTCGCCTCGTGGGGCCTGAAGCCGGGGGGGTTGTTCAGGACATCGTCCCTCGGGACGAGATCGACGACGTTGTGCCCCTTGCGGCTACCCGGCTCCCCCTGCCCTTCCTTGGTGCCGGAGATGTAGGCGAAGTTGCCGCCCGCCAGGTCGTCGTCGAAGTTGTGATAGACCTGCGGCACCCTGCTTCCGCCAGCCATCTGCCAGACCGAGTCGTCGGCGAGGGGGCTCGCGTGGCAGGCGATGCAGTCGTAGCGCAGCAGGTTGCGGTTCGTCTCCCCCGTGACGGTAGTGCTGCGCCCCTGCAGCGCCACCGGCCTCCCTTCTTCGCTGTTGTGCATGGTATGGCAGTCGGCGCACTGGCCGACAAGACCGGCCCCGGCTGCCGTCGCGACGAGGCCGAAGAGCCACACACCCGTAAGGGCACCGATGAGGGACATAATGCGGGACTTCTTCAATTCATGCTCCATACCGTATGAGAAACGATCATTCACATTTGGATGTTCAACCTGTGAGAATGCCTGATGCGCTCCCATTTAAAGTAGGCCGGTACCCGAAGCGCACTTCGGGTACCGGCCGGATGTTCATGTCAATTCAAACCTGGCAGCCTCATTTAATTCTTGGGCACCCCTTTGGTGGTATGGCAGGCGAGGCAGCCGGAGACGCCTTCGGTGTTGCCGGCGACCATGTCGGCATAATTGAAGCGCAGCATGCCGTCATGGGGGGTTGCGTGGGCAGCGTGGCACGAAAGACACATGACCATGTCGGTGCCGGGACGAACGACGCTGGCCGCGGGGAGGTCGCTCAAGTCGGGACGGGCGACCGGCGCCGTGATGTCGTACACGGTGTACGCGGCATACTCGCTGGCGTCAGGAATGACGTAGTCGGAGGGGTGGCGCAGGAAGGCGCCGCTCACGCCGTTGTTCCCGCCGTCGCCCGAGGAGTGGAAGTTGCCGTGGCAGGTGGCGCAGAAGTTGCTCATCGACTGGTTGGCGATCTTCAGGGTCGAGTCGAGGGTCATGCGGGCGCTGATGCCACTGGTGTCACTGCCGGGCACATGGCAGCTGTTGCAGCTCGCAATCCGGAACTCCGAGTCGGCGCCGAAGTACTCGTTGTGGCTGGTGCTGTCGACGTTCTGCCAGCGGGCCTCGGTGTTGCCGATCCCCTTGAGGCCGGCGATGAAGCGATAGCTGTCAGCGATATACTGCCCGTCATGGACACCGGCGGTGATCTGCTCGGGATCCTTGAGGCCGTCGTAGTTTTGGTGGTGCGCGCCGCTGACGGCGGGGATGCCTCTGCGCTTGACAGTGATGTTTTGACCCTCATTATCTGGGTCCGGAACAGAGCTCAGCAACTGCGAACGGGTGCCGTGACAGCCGGCGGCGCCGGCGCAGGTGAAGTTGGCGAACTGCAGGCCCATGTAGTTGGCATGGGTATTGCCCATGGCTGCACCCGTTTCGGGATCGACATAGCCCCCGCGGAAGTCGCCGGGGGGAACGGTGAGACCGCCGAAGTCGGGGTCGCCCGCGCCGAAGATGTCGACGACGTTGTGCCCCTTGCGGTTCCCTTCCAGAATGTGCATGAAGTTACCTGCGGCGAGGTCAGTCGTGCCGCTGTGATAGACCTGGGGGACCTTGCTGCCGCCCTCGAGGGTGACGATGTGCTCGCTTCCCCCCTGAGCGTGGCAGGAGATGCAGTCCATCCGCAGCAGGTTCTGGACGGGTGCTACTGAGGTGTCGCTGGATGCCGTCTCCGAGTTCCAGACCTGTGCGACGGGGCGCCCTTCTTCGCTGTTGTGCATGGTGTGGCAGTCGGCGCATTGGCCGATGAGGCCCTGAGCACTGGCCATTGCCGGCAAGGCGAAAAGGCCTAGGGCGGCGATTGCAATCATTTTCTTCATTTCGACTTCCTCCATTCATTTCCATTTGGTTGTGGCAGCTCAAAAACCCTCCTCCATTTTCCCACCTGATACATGGGCCGGCACTCCCGACGATCCGGGAGGGGAGAACCCGGTCAAGCCTCCTTCTTTTCTTTCGTCTCTACTCACCTCCTTTCCGGCGTTTTTTGCCTTAGCGATACCTGCCGACACATTGCAGCAATCCGTATCCCCCCAGAAATGAAGTGTGCATTTGCGCAGCGTCCTAATTATTAGCAATTCATTATTTATTGTCAATTATAAAAAACAAATTGTTGCTGAATTTTAAAAAATAATTGAAATCTCAACGGTTTAACACCAGAAAGAGCCTAGAGCACTTTCCCCTCATCCGGCCTTCGGCCACCCTCTCCCTTATGGAGAGAGGAAGCTGTTGGGGCGAGATCGAGCACATTCGAAGAGTGGAATGGGGTGGATATGGCGGTGGGTTGTTAAGAGCGGGGATATAACAGGCGAGCAGTGTACGGGGTCAGAGAAGCCATTGAGGGAAACGGAGGCGCGACCTCGCGCCTCCGTTTCCCTCTGGGAAGTTAATAGCTTAGCCGCACGATCTGGCCGGGCGTAGTGACGTAGACGTTCGAGAACCAGCTTTCGTCATCGTATCCTTGATCGCTGTCCCACCAGTTGACGATTACGAAATATTCCGTGGAGCCGACCTGGACGTGGATGTCGTCGACGCCGCTCCAGTCGGGACAGGCTCCAGAGCCTGAAGCAATCACACGACCCCACCATCCGCCGGTGCGCACGGTCCATGATGCCCACGCCTCGGGGTCGCCGGGGCACGGCGAGCCGCTTACGTCACTGTCGCCCCAGACAAGGCGGATCGTTCCGCTGCCACTGGTCACAGTGAAGTTCACGCTGTTCGGTTCTTCGACGTTGCCCGACCAGTCCTCGGACCAGAAGGTGAGCGTGTACTCGATGATCCCGTTCGCCGCAGGGACCTTAACCCTGGTGCCGGTCTGGACGGGGCCGTCATCGAGTCGATAGTAGGTCTCTTTCACCCCCAGGGTGCCGTTGTCGGTGGCGGTGAGGGTGATCCATCCTCCCTGATTGTAGCTTGCCCTGGCGTCGGAAGTCGTCACCGGCGGTTCGGTATCTTCAACGACGGTGAAGGAGACGCTCTTCGGTATCGGCTCGAAGTTGCCGTCCTGGTCGACGGACCAGAACGCGACCTGATGGTGACCGAGCTCGCTGACGAAGGCACGGGAGCCGGGAACATCGTCGGCGCCGTTCAGGCTGTAGAAGGTCGTCCCAACGGCGACCTTGCCGTTGCTCGCCATGGAGAAGTCGATTCTCGCCGGCCCGATGTACTCGGCCAATGCGTTCGCGGTCGTCACGGGGGGGACGAGATTCCCCTTCCCGTAGGTCGCGTGGCAGTTCAGGCACTCGTTCGACGTGACCGCGAAGTCACTGTTTCTATGACAGAGATTGCAGGTCTCGTACGCGTAGGGATCGGCGAAGGGCTTATGGGCCTTGATGGAGTCTTCGTGATAGGTGGTATGGCACCCCCCCTGCTGGCACCCCCCCTGCCACGTTCCAAGAGAGCGGTACGGCTGAGGGTGGCAGGTCGAACATTGGTTGCCGTGGGCCGCGATGAGATCTCGGGTGTGACAGGTGGCGCAACTGACCGTGACACCGAACTGGGGACTTGGAGAGCTCCACCCGGCGCTGTCGTGATCGAAGTCGGCGAAGATCACCACCTCTCCGCCGGCGGGCTGAGCGTTGTGGTTCACGCTTCCGTGGACCTCGGCGAAGGTGCCGTGACAGTCGATGCAGTTTTCCGACAACTGTGCGAATGTGGGGGCTGCCCCGATGCCGACGATCAGCAGGACTGCCACTGTGAGGGATATGCAAAAACGCCCGGAAATTCCCATCGGCCTGAAGCGAGGAGTGTTGTTCGATCCCATTTTCTTTCTCCTTTCCCTGTTTGCTGTCGCCCGTTCTGTTGAAAGACAGTCCTCCTCGCATTACGCGGCACAAAAACCGTTCCGAAAATTATAGTATTTTTATTATATAAATACAATTAGAACACGCGTCGCCAGCCTGTCAATATGGCGGATTGCCACCTGTTGAAAAGCACACTACTGCTGACCAAAAGGTGCCTGGCGCCCCGACGCAGGCAAAGGCGTTCGCGATCGACCTGAGCGATGTTGCTGGAAATGGTTGAATTTTTAAGATATCTTGAGGGTGTTGCGCCTATGATTCATTGGAGGAGAGTCAATGGACAGATTTCTCGACTGGCTCAGGCAAGCGGAGAACGATCTGGCGTGGGCCAGGCACTCTCTTGCCGGCGGCTTCTACGCCCAGACATGCTTCGCCTCGCAGCAGGCCGCCGAAAAGGTCTTCACCATCCTCAAGAAGAGGCTTGAACATGCCGAGAATTCTTGAGCGCAGCCGCCCGGCGAGCAGCATCCTCGATTTCGACCCCGCCGTGATTCGGGAACGCATCAGGAGCATTCTCTTCACCAAAGGCATCCGGGAGGCCTATCTTTTCGGCTCTTTCGCCGAGGGGAAGTGCGGCCCCTGGTCTGACCTCGACCTCGTCATCGTCCACGAAACCGATCGCCCCTTCATCGAACGCCCCCTCGATTTCACGGAATTGCAGGATCTCGGCTTTCCCGTCGACATCCTCGTCTACACCCCCGAGGAGCTCGTCCGGATGACGACGTCTGACTCGCCGTTCTGGCGCAAATTTGAAAAGCAGAAGGCCAGACTGCTCTGAGGCTGCCCTCCCCCCCCGGCCTTCGGCCACCCTCTCCCTCATGGAGAGGGGAAGCCCTTTAAATTCATTTCCCCTCATCTGTTGGCCGCCTTTTCACCGCTTCTTGACTCCCCCTCCCCCCTTGGTACATTCGAGAAAAACTCCACCTTTGGGAGGCCTCTCATGTCCTCAGAGAACAAGCTCGCCGGCCAGGTCGCTCTCGTCACGGGCGCCACATCGGGGATCGGCCGGGAGATCGCCCTGGCGCTGGCCGATGCCGGCGCGGCGGTCGTCGTCAACTATCATGCGAAACGGGAGAACGGCGAAGAGGTGGTTCGCGAGATCGAGGGGCGCGGCGGTCGGGCGGTGACGATCGGCGCCGACGTGAGCCGCGAGGAGGAGGTTCAGGCGATGTTCCGGCAGGCGGTGGAGGCGTTCGGTACCGTCGACATCGTCGTCAACAACGCCGGCATCCAGGAGGATGTCCCCTTTATCGAGATGTCGCTGGAGGACTGGCGCAAGGTGCTGGAGGTGAATCTCACCGGGGCGTTTTTGTGCGCCCGGGAGGGGGCCCGCGAGTTCTGCCGCCGGGGTGTCGATCCGAAGCGCTCGCGGGCGGCGGGGAAGATCCTCTTCGTCAGCTCGGTGCACGAGGTCATCCCCTGGGCCGGTCGGGTCAACTACGCCGCCTCAAAGGGGGGGATGGGGCAGCTCATGCGCAGCCTGGCGCGCGAGCTTGCCGCCGAGAAAATCCGTGTCAACAGCATCGCCCCCGGCGCCATCAAGACCGACATCAACCGGCAGGACTGGGAAGACCCCGATGCGGCCGCCGAGCTGTGCAAGAAGATCCCCTACGGGCGCATCGGCGAAACCGAGGACGTCGCGAGAGCGGCGGTCTGGCTCCTCAGCGACGAGGCGGATTACATCACCGGCACGACCCTGTTTGTCGACGGAGGGATGTTGCTCTATCCGGGGTTCGGCGAGGGATAGGATGTGCAGGAGCCAGGAAGACGATGAGATTCTAGAGATTTGCTTCGATATGACGGAGAAATTCGTCGATCTCCACCAATTTGTCCAGAATCGCCCCGCAGATCAGCTCCCCTTGGACTTTTTCGTAGTCGTGGGCGAGAAAGTTGCGGAAGCCGGCAATCCCGGCGAATCCGTGCGCGAACTCAGAAGGGAGAAAATCGTTTTCGGCCAGGATGTCGAATGCCTCGGCATACGACTGAGGGGGGCGCAAATTTTTCTCTTTGATCACCAGTTCGGCCAGCACGATGCAACCGTCTGAGAGGAGATAGAGATAATGCATCAGGGCGCCGCGATAGATGGGATCGGCAGCAAAGCGCTTCCGGCAATCGCCCTGTATCGATCGGACAAGTGCAAGGTGCTCCCTGATGCGGGCGATTTTTCGGCGAATGCGTTCCATTTCACTCCCCCATGACACGACGCCTCTGCCCCTTGAAGTCGAGAATCCGGTGCTGCATCCGCACTTCGAAATCGCGACGCAGATCGGGGCGGGAATCGTAAAGAAGAACCCCGCGGCGCAGGATCTCGTCGAGAACAAAGAGGTTGTCGAGGGTGTTGAGCACCGTCAGATCGATGTCGTTGGTTTGCAGGGCTCGGCTGAAATCGGCATAGAGAGCGAAGCGTAAATCGGTGGGGAGTGGACGCGTCCGGGAGTCGAGCAGAACGGCGAGATCGAGATCGCTCAAGGGAGTCGCATTGCCTTCGGCGCGGGACCCGAAGAGGTAGACGGCGAGCAGGCTCTCTGCGTAACGATCGGCCACAGCGCCGATGCGCTGTTTGATTTCGTCTGTGTCCAGGCGCATGCCGGAATTATCTCAAAGAGACCCCGCAAAGGCAATGTTGAAACCGCTCTTACGTTGAGCGGGAAAATCCTCAGCGCACCGCGTGCAGAAAGTGCATGTGCTTCTCGTACTGGTCGAGGACGTCTCCGATCACATCCCCTTTGCTCCACCCCATGATGTCGTAGTCCTGCCCCCCTTCGCGCAGGTGAACCTCGGCGCGGTAGTATTTAAGGGTTTCGGCCCGGTCGCTGCGGGTGTCGCGCATGATGAACGAGGGGGGCTCGTAGGGGCGCGGGCGCACGGAATAGAAGAAGTCGATCTCCTCGCCGTGGCCGACCTCGACCCAGACCCGGCCGTCCTCCCTTTCGCCCACCCGCGCCTTGAGCCCCTGTTTTTTCAGCTCTTCGGCGACCTCCTCCAGGGCGGGTTTAACCGTCCCCTGGATGAAGGCCATCGTCTCGCCGCGCCGGGGCTGGTGAACGATGGTGCGCAGCCTCTCCTGCCACTTCATGGCGGCGTGCGGCCCGCGCGGCGTCACCCGCGCCTCGCGCAGGCTCAGGCGCTTGGCCCCCTCGATGCGCAGCGCCCGCACCATCCCCCAGCACATCAGGATCATGATGACGGTGAACGGCAGAGCGCTGGTGATCGTCGCCGTCTGCAGGGCGCCGAGCCCTCCGGCCAGCAAAAGCGCCGCGGCGACGACCCCCTCAACGACGGCCCAGAAGATGCGCTGCCAGGTCGGCGACTGCTCCATGCCGCCGGAGGTGAGCATGTCGACCACCAGCGACCCCGAGTCCGACGACGTCACGAAGAAGGTCACCACCAGCACCGTGGCCAGCAGCGACATGAGCCCCGACAGGGGGAGGTGCTCGAAGAACTGGAACAGGGCCACCGAGGTGTCGGCGGCCACCGCGTCGGCGAGCTCCGTTATTCCCTGGAGCATGATCATGTGGATGGCGGTGTCGCCGAAGAAGGTCATCCACATGAAAGTGAAGCCGATGGGGACGAGCAGAACGCCGATGACGAATTCGCGGATGGTGCGCCCCCGCGAGACGCGGGCGATGAACATCCCTACGAAGGGGGACCAGGCGATCCACCACCCCCAGTAAAACAGAGTCCACCCCCCGATCCAGCCCGTCGGCTCGTAGGCGTAGAGATTGAAGGTCATCTCGAAGAGGCGCGACAGGTACATCCCGGTGTTCTGCACCATCGTCTGAAGCAAAAAGACGGTCGGCCCCGCCACCAGAACGAAGACGAGAAGGGTCACCGCCAACACCATGTTGAGCTCGGAGATGCGCCGGATGCCGGTATCGAGCCCCAGGGCCACCGACAGCGTCGCCACGGCGGTGATGGCGGCGATGAGGATGATCTGCACGGTGATGCTGCTGGGGATGCCGAAGAGGTAGTTGAGCCCGGAGTTCACCTGGATGACGCCGAAGCCCAGCGAGGTCGCCACGCCGAAGATCGTCCCCAGCACGGCGAAGATGTCGACGGCGTGCCCGATGGGGCCGTAGATGCGATCGCCGATGAGGGGATAGAGGGACGAGCGGATGGTGAGCGGCAAGTCGTGGCGAAAGGCGAAATAGGCCAGCGAGAGGGCGACGACGGCGTAGATCGCCCAGGCGTGGACCCCCCAATGGAAGAAGGTGATGCGCATCGCCTGGCGGGCGGCGGCGGCGGTTTCGGGCTCGCCCACCGGCGGCGCCACATAGTGCATCACCGGCTCGGCCACGCCGAAGAACATCAGCCCGATCCCCATCCCCGCGGAAAAAAGCATGGCGAACCACGAACCGTAGCTGTAGTCGGGCTCGCTGTGGTCGCGGCCGAGCTTGATGCGGCCGTAGTCCGAGGCGGCCAGAACCACCACGAAGACGAGAAAGCCGGCCACGGCCAGCACGTAGAACCACCCCGCCGTGTGCGTCACCCACTGCTGGATGTCGTCGAAGAGGGCGCCGGTCGTTTCGGGGGCGATGACGGCGATGAAGACAAAGACGAGCGCGAGGGCTCCGGAGGTGAAAAAGACGGGGGGATTGATCTGGATGCGCGGCCTCCCCGAATCGGCGTCGGCCTTCCGGCTCATGTGCTTCTCCTCAAGCTTTATTCTGATCCCTATACGCAGAGCTTAAACGCCAGGCGGAGGGTTGTCCACCCTTTCATGTGTGATACGCTGAAGCCTGCCGCTTCCATCTTTTTTTCGACTGCTATAGACCAAGGAGGATGTCCCGATGTACCCAAGAAGAGCGCTCCTCGTATCCGCCTGCCTCGCCCTCGCTCTGGCGATCTTCCCCCTGTCGTCGTCGGCCGACGACGAACTGGAGAGCATGAGGGAGCGGCTGAGCTCTCTCGAAGAGCGTCTATCGGACGAGGGGAGAATCAGAATCGGAGGCGCCCTGCGAACCACCTACAGCTATCTCGACTGGGACGAAGGGAACAAGGAGCGCGGCGGCGACTTTGCCTTCGATACCTTTCGCCTCAACCTGTCGGGGGAGCTGAGAGGGCTTCTCTTTTCCGCCGAGTACCGCTTCTATCCCCAGCTCGATTTTCACACCCCCCATCACGGCTGGATCGGCTACCAATTCACAGAGCAATGGCAGGGGCGGATCGGCATTCATCAGGTCCCCTTCGGCCTTCTCCCCTATGCCTCTCACAATTTCTGGTTCAGCGGCGCCTACTACGTCGGGTTGGAGGACGATTACGATCTCGGCGTGAAAGCCCTGTACGAAAGCGGCCCATGGAACCTGGCTCTGGCCTTCTACAAGAATGAAGAGCTCGGCGATGCCGGCAACGCCTCGCGCTACTCGGTCGACGTGATCAGCAACGCCGACGGAGGGTTCGCCGGCGCGCAGCCTGCGGGGAATCGGGAGACCAACCAGCTCAATGCGCGCCTCGCCTACACCTTCGAGCACGGCGCCCCGGGATCGACCGAGCTCGGCGCAAGCGGCCAGTTCGGCGGTCTCTACAATGAGAACACCGGCAGCACCGGCGACCACTGGGCCGCAGCCCTGCATCTCAACGGCAACTACGGCCGCTGGAACGTGCAGCTTCAGTGGGCCCGCTATGAATACAACCCGAAAAATCCGGCCGAGGTGGAAGGCGTCCCGATGGATGACGACATCATCACCATGGGCGCCTACGCCTCTTCGTGGGGCGTTCCCGCCAAGGCCGACATCGGCATCGCCAACGTGGCCTACACCCTTCCGGTGGATCGCGGTCCCGTCGACACCCTCACCTTCTATCTCGACAACACCGTCATCGCCCCCGAGGAAGGGCGGTTCCGAACCATCTGGCAGAATGTCGCCGGCGTCCTCGTCGCCGCCGGGCCGCTCTTCACCTACATCGACGTCATCTCCGGAAAAAACATGATCTTCATGGGCGGAGACATGGTCGGGGACGAGCACGCCAGCTTCGGCCGCAACACCCGGTTGAACATCAACTTCGGATACTATTTCTGATCGGCGACCGTCGAAGCCCCATCGATCCGCTCCGGCCCTGAAAGGAGCCGCAGATCGATGGGGGGGCTCACCTCCCCGAAGTACAGGGTGCGGTGCGGGAAGGGGATCTCGATCCCTTTTTCGTCGAAGGCGATCTTGAGCCGGCGCAGAAATTCACGCCCCGTGGCCCACTGACGGATCGGCTTGGTCTTGATCCTCCCCTTGATCACCACCGCCGAGTCGTCGAACTTGTCGACGCCGAAGATCTCCAGCGGCTCGAGAATCGACGGACCGAAACCGGGGTCGGCCTGCAGGTCGGCGCCCACCTCCCTGATCACCTCGACGACCCTGTCGGTATTCTCCTTGTAGGCGACCCCGATGTCGAAGACGTAGGCCGACCACAGGTTGGTCATGTTGCTCAGGGTGTTGATCGAGCCGTTGGGAAAGACGTGCACCGTACCCGAGTTGTCGCGAAGCACCAGGGTGCGGAAGTTGATCTCCTGCACGAGGCCGCCGGTGCCGTTGACGAGGGCGACGTCGCCGACCCGCACCTGATTCTCCAGGATGATGAAGAACCCCGCGATGATGTCGCGCACCAGGGTCTGGGCGCCGAAGCCAACGGCCAGGCCAATGATCCCCGCGCCGGCGAGGATCGGACCGATCTGCACCCCCAGCTCGCTCAGGATCACCAGCACCACGACGAACATCAGCGCGATCCGCGACCCCTGGCGCAGCAGGCGCGTCAGGGTATCGACCCGCTTGCCCGATTCGGACGGGGGCTCGCCTTCGTGTTCGCTTCGCCTCAATATCGCATCCTTGACGCGCAGCAGGAGTCTGTCGATCAAAAACATCGCCACCCGGGCCACGACGAGGATGAGGAAAATGCTCCAGACCGCCGCGATCAAACCGTGGATATCGAACCACTCCATCATCAAGCCTCCTTCCCATTGCAACAATTCCGCTGTGGCGTCCCGAGATCTTTAGGTGAACAGTCATTGTATCTATTCACCTTGTGGGGTCGCGGCTCACATGACAAGGGTGTCTGGCGCCATGGACGGCGCCAGTCAAGCGGCCATGGACGGCGGAAAGCGTCCCTTGGCATGGGAGTTGGGACTCCATGCTGAACAGTTACCAGTTATTTTTCATTTTGGTATTCTATCAAAAGTATCTGTTGATGCAGCCGGTGGTCGGACACAGGGGTGCCGAGGACGCCCGGGGCTGGGAGCGCCCGGAAGCGGCAAGGAAAACAACCCCTTTTCAGTTCGCTGTGGCATGATAATCTTTGGCATGACAATGATTCTGATTCTAATGAGCGATCGAGGTTGAGATGGCAGAGAACAAGACCGACAAAATCGAGAGCACCGAGCCCTGGCACACCCGAACGGTCGAGGAAACGCTGGCGGAGCTGCAGGCCGACACCGACGGGCTGAGCGACGACGAGGCGAAGGCGCGCCTTGAGAAGTACGGCCCGAACCGCCTGGAGCAGGGGAAAAAAGAGAGCGCCCTGTCGCGTTTTTTGCGCCAGTTCAAAAACATCCTCATCTACATCCTCATCGCCGCGGCCATCATTTCGGGGATCATCGGCGAGCACATGGACATGTTCGTCATCTTTGCGGTCGTCCTCATCATCGCCGTCATCGGCTTCATCCAGGAAGGCAAGGCCGAGCAGGCCCTGGAGTCGATCCGCAAGATGCTCTCCCTCGAAGCCCAGGTGCGCCGCGGCACAAAGAAGAGGACGGTCCAGGCCGAAGAGCTCGTCCCGGGCGACATCGTCCTTTTGAAAGGGGGCGACAAAGTCCCGGCCGACCTGCGCCTCATCCGCGCCCGCGACGCCCAGGTGCAGGAGGCGGCCCTGACGGGGGAGTCGGAGCCGGTGATGAAGGCGACCGATCCGGTCGACGCCGACGCGCCGACGGGCGACCGCTCGTGCATGGCGTACGCGAGCACGTTGGTGACGAGCGGGCAGATCGAGGGGGTCGTCGTGGCGACGGGGCAGCGCACCGAAATCGGGCGCATCGGGCGGATGGTCTCGGAGGTCCAGGAGCTCAGCACGCCGCTGATGCGCAAGATCGACGCCTTCGGCCGCTGGCTCTCGGCCGCCATCCTCGCCTTGAGCGCCGCGGTCTTCGCCTTCGGTCTCTTCTTTCGCGACTACGGCGTCGGCGAGCTCCTCATGATCGCGGTGAGCATCGCCGTGGCGGCGATCCCCGAAGGTCTCCCCGCCGTCATGACGATCACCCTGGCGTTGGGGGTGCAGACGATGGCGAGACGCAACGCCATCATCCGGCGCCTGCCGGGGGTCGAGACCCTGGGGTCGGTGACGGTGATCTGCTCGGACAAGACCGGCACCCTCACCCGCAACGAGATGACGGTGAAGAAGATCGTCACCGCCAACGGCCTCTATTCGGTGAATGGGACCGGCTACGAGCCCAAAGGGGAGATCCTGCGCGACGAAGAGGCGCTTTCCCTCGACGACGTACCCGATCTGGAGGAGCTTGTGCGGGCCGGATTTCTGTGCAACGACTCGCACCTCGACAAGGACGAGGAGACCGGGGAGTGGCGCCTGATCGGCCAGCCGACCGAAGGGGCGGTCTACGTCCTGGGGCGAAAGGCGGGGCTGAAGCGCAAGCCGCTCGAAAAGGAGTATTCGCGCCTCGACACCATCCCCTTCAAGAGCGAAAACCGCTTCATGGCGACGCTGCACCGCACCCCCGACGACGCGGCAGTCATCTTCCTCAAAGGGGCGCCCGAGCGCCTTCTCGAACTGTGCGACGGGCAACGACACGACGGCCAGAGCGAAGATCTTCAGAGCGATTTCTGGCACGAGCAGATGGAGGAGGTGGCCGACCAGGGGCACCGCATGCTGGCCGTCGCCGTGAAGAAGGCCGACAAAGGGAAAGAGTCGCTGCAGAGCGCCGACGTCGAGGGAGGGTTCACCCTGCTGGGGATGGTCGGCATCATCGATCCGCCGCGCGACGAGGCGATCACGGCGATCAAGCAGTGCAAGGAGGCGGGAATCCGGGTCAAGATGGTCACCGGCGACCATGTGCTGACCGCCCGCAGCATCGGCGCCCAGATGGGGATCGGCGACGGCGAGCACGCCGTCACCGGCAAGGAGATCGAGAAAGCGAGCGATGAGGAGCTCGAAGAGCTGGTGCACCAAAGCGACGTCTTCGCCCGGTCGAGCCCCGAGCACAAGATCCGCCTCGTCAAGGCGCTGCAGGCCAAGAACGAAATCGTCGCCATGACCGGCGACGGCGTCAACGACGCCCCGGCCCTCAAGCGCGCCAACATCGGCATCGCCATGGGGATCAAGGGGTCCGAGGCGGCCAAGGACGCCTCGGAGATGGTGCTGGCCGACGACAACTTCGCCTCCATCGAAAAGGCGGTGGAGGAGGGGCGCGCCGTCTTCGACAATCTGAAAAAGACGATCCTCTTCATCCTTCCGGCCAGCGGCGCCCAGTCTCTGGCCGTCGTCTCGGCCGTCCTCTTCGCCATGGCGATCATGCCGGTCACCCCGCTGCAGATCCTGTGGGTCAACATGGTGGTGGCGGTGACCCTCGGGATGTCGCTCGCCTTCGAGCCGGCCGAAGCCAACATCATGAAGCGCCCCCCCCGCGAGCAGGACGAGCCGATCCTCTCCGGGCACCTGCTGTGGCGCATCGGCTTCGTCTCGGTCGTCGTCGCCGGCTTCACCCTGTGGGCCTTTTTGCACCAGCTCGACAACGGCGTCTCCCCCGAGCGGGCGCGCACCGTGGCGGTCAACGTCCTGATGGCGGGGCAGTTCTTCTACCTGTTCAACACCCGCTTCTTCGTCGAGTCGTCCTTCAACATCCAGGGATTCATCGGCAACCGCGCCGCCCTCATCGCCGCGGGGGCGCTGATCGTGCTGCAACTCGCCCTCACCTACGCCCCCCCCTTCCAGAGCTGGTTCGGCACCGAAGGGATCGGCTGGAGCGACTGGGGCGTCGTCGTGACGGCGGGGATCGCCGTTTTCGTCCTGGTCGAGCTCGAAAAAGCGGTGATCCGCTGGAAGGAATCCTCTTAAATCCTCACCTCTGCCCCCAAAAGCGAAGGCGAGCCGGATGCGTGCGGCTCGCCTTCGCTTTGGGCACCGACTCCCCTCCGAAAAACCCCGCTTTCGACTCCCAACGACACCACCGACAAGCGTCGTCCGGTGCCATAGAAAATACCTTTGCCCCCCACAGTAAAACAGTATTTTACATCATTGCGAACCTCCCCTAGAGTGTTCAAAAGGTTACTCAGGCGGTATTGTTTAATAGAGCCGACGACCCGTCCGCGCGGAACGGTCGAAACCCTTTGAAGTGATTCAAAACTCAAGCAGCTCGAAAGGGGAGAGAATATGAACGGAGCACACGTTATCGTCAGGATGCTCAAGGAGCAGGGGGTGGAGGTCGTCTTCGGCGTCCCTGGAGACACGAGCATCGCTCTGTACGAGGCGCTGCACGACGCCGCACCCGAGATCAGGCACATCCTGGCCCGCGACGAGCGCTCGGCCGCCTTCATGGCCGATGCGTACGCGCGCCTCTCCCACAAGCCCGGCGTGTGCGAGTGCCCGAGCGGCGCCGGCGCCCTCTATTCGGTCCCCGGCGTGGCCGAGGCCAACGCCTCCTCGATCCCCGTCATCCTCATCACCTCGGACAACGCCCTGGCCGGCGAGGGGAAGAAGACGATCACCGAGCTCGACACCGAGGCGCTCTTCAAGACGATCACCAAGCTCTCCACCCTCTTGAAGATGGGACACAAGCTCCCCGAGACGATCCGCCGTGCCTTCCGCATCGCCACGAGCGGCCGCCCCGGAGCGGTGCAGCTCGCCATCCCGGCGGAGGTCTCCGGCGGCGAGTTCACCGGCGGCGAAGAGGCGCTTTTCGGCGCGGCCGACTGCCGCACCTACCCCTCTTACCGCACCCGCGGCAGCCGTGAGGCGCTGGAGGAGCTGGTGGGGCACCTGATGCAGGCGAGCCGCCCCGTCATCGTCGCCGGCGGCGGCACCAATCACTCCCAGGCGGGCAATGAGATCAGGGCCGCGGCCGAGTGGCTCGCCGCCCCGGTGGTGACGACGATCTCGGGGCAGGGGATCATGCCCGACGAGCACCCGCTGGCCCTCGGCGTCATCGGCGACAACGGCTTTCACCCCCACGCCATCCGCGCCGTCGAGGAAGCCGACGTCATCCTCTACGTCGGCTGCAAGATGGGGTCGGTCTCGACCCTCAAGTGGACGCTCCCTTCGCCGAAACCCGAGCGCAAGATCCTCCAGATCGATCTCGATCCGGAGCTCCTCTCCAACAATTTCCACAACACCCTGAGCGTCGCCGGAGACGCCCGGCTCGTTCTGGCCGACCTCGTCGTCCTGCTCAAGGGGAGAGGGGCGGCCCGAAAGCCCTCGGCATGGCTCGATGCGCTCAACGAGGCACGGGCGCAGTTCTGGCGCGACGCCGAGGCCGAGCTTCAGGCCGACGACGTCCCCCTGAAGCCCCAGCGGGTCATCTCGGCGCTGAACAAGCGCCTCACCGGCCCCTCCATCGTCATCTCCGACGCGGGGACGCCGACCCCCTACATCACCCGTTTTTTGAAGCTCTCAGGGAACGGCTCGCGCTTCATCATCCCCCGCGCTTACGGCGGACTCGGCTACGCCATTCCGGCGCTGGTCGGCGCCCATCAGGCCCGCCCCGACGCGCGCCTCGTCGGCCTCTTCGGCGACGGCAGCCTGGGGATGTCGGCCGGTGAGCTCGAGACGCTGGCGCGCCTGAAGATCCCGGCGGTGCTGATCCACTTCAACAACTCGTGCTTCGGGTGGATCAAGGCGCTGCAGTCGCTGCACGCCAAGAGCAAATACTTCTCCGTCGACTTCACCGCGGGGAGCCCCTCGATGGTCGCCGAAGGGTTCGGCCTGAAGGCCCGCCAGGTCGCCACCCCCGAAGAGCTCGAAGCGGGGCTCGACGAGGCCTTCGCCTGCGACGGCCCCTTCTTCCTCGACGTGATCTCCGAGTCCGAAGAGCTGGCGATCCCCCCCGTCGCGTCGTGGCTCAAAGCTGCGGAGAAGCTGAAGAAGGGTTGAAATTCATAACCCCTCCCGACCTCCCCTTGAGTCAAGGGGAGGAGAAAGGGGATTCCCCCTCTTAAGTTAAGAGGGGGTCAGGGGGAGTTATGACAGATTCCGGAGACAGCATGTTTGCACCCCAAGGAGCAAAAAAATGACTCACACCAACATCCTGAAGCCTTTCGATCTGCACAACGCCAAGGGCGGCACCCTCGCCGTCCGCTCCCCCATCGACGGGGCGCTCCTCGCCGAGGTCGCCGAGAACACCCCCGAAGAGATGGCCGCCATGATCGCCAAGGCGAGCGCCGCCTTCGACAGCTGGCGTGCGGTGCCGGCGCCGAGGCGCGGCGAGCTGGTGCGCCTCCTCGGCGAGGAGCTGCGCGCGTCGAAGGAAGATCTCGGCCGCCTCGTCTCGCTGGAGGTCGGCAAGATCTACCAGGAGGGGCTCGGCGAGGTGCAGGAGATGATCGACATCTGCGACTTCGCCGTCGGCCTGTCGCGCCAGCTCTACGGTCTCACCATCGCCTCGGAGCGCCCGGGGCACCGCATGATGGAGTCGTGGCATCCCATCGGGACGTGCGGGGTCATCTCGGCCTTCAACTTCCCCGTCGCGGTGTGGGCGTGGAACACGGCCCTGGCGCTGGTGTGCGGCAACCCCGTGATCTGGAAGCCCTCGGAGAAGACGCCGCTGGGCGCCCTGGCCTCGATGAAGATCTTCGAGCGGGCTCTGGCGCGCTTCGGCGACGCCCCCGAAGGGCTTGCGCAGCTCGCCATCGGCGGGCGCGAGCTCGGCGAGGCCCTCGTCGCCAGCCCCGACGTCCCGGTCATCTCGGCGACGGGCTCCACGGCCATGGGGCGCGCCGTCGGGATCAAGGTGGCCGAGCGCTTCGGCCGCTCCATCCTGGAGCTCGGCGGCAACAACGCCATGATCGTCGCCCCCTCGGCCGATCTGGAGATGGCGGTGCGCGCCATCGTCTTCTCGGCGGTCGGCACCTGCGGGCAGCGCTGCACCTCCCTTCGCCGCCTCATCGTCCACAGCGATATCGCCTCGACGCTCCTGCCGCGCATCCGTCAGGCGTACGCGTCGGTCCCCATCGGCGACCCCCTCGAAAACGGCAGCCTCATCGGCCCCCTCATCGACGCCCAGGCCTACGAGGCGATGCAGGACGCCCTCGATCAGGCCCGCGCCGACGGCGGCAAGGTCTACGGCGGCGAGCGCATCCTTCAGGACCGCTACCCCGACGCCTACTACGTCAGGCCCGCCATCGTGGAGATGCCCGCCCAGACCGAGGTCGTCAAGCACGAGACCTTCGCCCCCATCCTCTACGTGCTGACCTACGACACCCTCAAGGAGGCGATCGCGCTGCAGAACGGCGTCCCCCAGGGGCTCTCCTCGTGCATCTTCTCCAACGACGTGCGCGAGACCGAGGCGTTTTTCAGCGCCACCGGCTCCGACTGCGGCATCGCGAACGTCAACATCGGCCCCTCGGGGGCCGAGATCGGCGGCGCTTTCGGCGGAGAGAAGGAGACCGGCGGGGGACGCGAGTCGGGCTCCGATTCGTGGAAGGCCTACATGCGCCGACAGACCAACACCATCAACTACTCCAGCGATCTCCCCCTCGCGCAGGGGATCAAGTTCACGATCTGATCCGTCTCCTCTCCTCCATTCCCCTCTTCCCCTCCGAATGCCGGGGCGGGGAAGAGGGGCTGACCGAAAAAGAGCGTACTGTTCGCCGAAGGAGTCTCGGGGCGCCGCGCAGAGGGTGTCCGGCGCCCGGATGGCGCCGGCCAAGCCCCAGGGATGGGTTCATGCGTCCCTCGGAGCGGGGGGCGCGAGACCCTTCGCACGGCGGGTGGATCGCTAACAGCAAGGGCTCGTTCCCTGAACGGGACTCGTCCGTCTGAGCGCCCCGCGCCTCATCACAGGTATGCAAACCGAGGAAAGTCCGATGAACGAGACAGCGAAAAAAACCTTGTCCGCCGAGGTGTTGCGAGAGATCGACGCCTGCTGCGGCCAGGCGGGGGAGAACCTGCGGTGGCTGATGGAGAAGATGAACGCCTACTTCGCCATCACCATGCAGGACGAGCCCCAGGCGATCACCGCCCTCGCCCTGCGCCTTCAGCACCTGCGTCTGGAAGATCATCTCGTTCTGGCCGAGCGCGAAAACCGCCTGATGCTCGCCAAACCCAACCGGCTCGGCTCCCTCTACGCCACCCTTCGCTCGTTGCGGGGGCGCGAAATTTCGTACGCGCAGTTCACCCAGTCCTACGGGGCGATCCCCGGGCTCGACGAGGAGCTCGAAGTCCAGCGCTTCGACTTCGACCGCAAATCCCACGAAGAGATCGCCTCGGCCGGTGAGGTGACGATCCCCCAGGGGATCCGCCGCGCCGTCAGGGCGTCGCTCGCGAGCACTACGGGCAGATCGACGCGCGGCCGTTCGATCACCTTCTGCGCCTGCTGTGGCTCAACAACGAAAACTACGTGCGCATCTCTCCCCCCAAGCGGGTCGCCCAGGTCCTCTGGATGTATCACCAGAGCAACCTGCACGGGGGGATCTTCTTCGATACCGAGAAATCGGCGGACGCCGAGTACGAGTACGGCCGGGAGTGCCGCATCATGTTCGCGGCGGGCAATCCTCCCGAATACGACTTTCTCACCCAGATCATGGAGGTCTTCAACCGCCTGCAGATCGGCGTCAGGCGCGCCTACTGTCTCACCATCAGCAACGGCGTCCACCCCTATTTCTTCGGCACCTTCTACATCCGCCTGCGATACGACGAGCTCGTCGACAAAAACTCCGACCTTTACAAGAGTCTGCGCGCCGAGCTCTACAACACCCAGATCCTCTCCACCGCCAAGCGCAGCTACCGCGCCTTCGTCACCGGAGGGGTGATGACGGGGGAGGCCGTCTCGCTGGTCAACGCCATGATGGCCTTCTGCCACACGAATCTGGCCCACAATCAGCCCGACCGCTTCGGCTTCGAAGACGTCGAGAGGGCCTTTCTGTGCCACCCGCAGATGACGCACGCCCTGGTGCGCCTCTTCGAGGCGCGCTTCGACCCGGAGATCGCCGAGCGCGCCCCCCTCTACGAAAAGAGCCTCGAGGAGGTCGCCGCCGACATCGACAACTACAACACCGGCTACCGCTCCCTCGACCGGATACGCCGCACCATCTATCGCTGCGCGCTCCTCTTCATCACCCACACCCTCAAGACGAACTTCTTCGTCCCCGAGAAGCAGGCCCTCGCCTTCCGCCTCGATCCGGCCTACCTCGAAGCCCTCGGCAGCGAGTTCACCGCCGACCTGCCACCGGAGCGCCCCTTCCGAGTGACCTTCTTTTTCGGCCGCCACGGCGCCGGCTACCACATCGGCTTTTCGGACATCGCCCGCGGCGGATGGCGCACGGTGCTGGCCCACGGCTGGGACGATTTCGTCAGCAACGCCGGCACCATCTTCCGCGAGAACTACGTCCTTGCGCACACACAACACCTCAAGAACAAGGACGTCTACGAGGGGGGCTCGAAGATGGTCGTCCTCCTCAACGCCGTCGACTTGAAGAACAAAGAGCTCGTCACCCGGCGCCTCTACAAGCTGCAGTTCGGCTTCATCAACGCCTTCTTCGACATCTTCGTCACGGAGAACGGCCGCGCCAAAGATCCCCGCGTCGTCGACTACTACGGCGAAGACGAGGCGATCGAGCTCGGCCCGGACGAGAACATGCACGACAGCATGGTCGAGCTGATCGCCCGCCAGTCGGTGAGGCGCGGCTATCTGCTGGGCATCGGCGTCATCTCCAGCAAGAAGGCGGGGATCAATCACAAGGAGTTCGGCGTCACCTCGACGGGGGTCGTCAAGTTCGCCGAAATCGCCATGGAGGAGCTCGGGATCGACGTCCGCCGCGACCCCTTCAGCGTCAAGTTCACCGGCGGCCCCGGCGGCGACGTGGCGGGGAATGCCATGCGTCTTCTGTTAGAGCGCTCTCCCGACGTGAGGATCAAGCTGATCCTCGACGGCACGGGGGCTCTGCACGACCCGGACGGCGCCGACCGCGCGGCGCTGGAGCGCATCGTGCTGCAAAGCGACATCGAGGCCTTCGACGCGCAGGCGCTGCACCCGGGGGGCTTCATCCTCTACCGCAACGTGCGCCGCACCGACGGGCTCAGGGAGCTCTATAAGAAGGTGCGCCGCACCGACGAGGGGCTGCTCGAAGAGTGGATCACCGGCGACGAGTTTAACCGCACCTTCAACAATCTCATCTTCACCGTCGACGCCGACCTCTTCATCCCCGCCGGCGGACGCCCCGAGACGGTGGACGAGAGCAACTGGCAAAAATTCTTCGACGCCGGGGGGAAGGCGTCGATGCGGGCGGTGGTCGAGGGGGCCAACTCCTTCATCACCCCGCCGGCCCGGGCCGAGCTGCAAAAGAAGGGGGTCATCGTCCTTCGCGATTCTTCGGCCAACAAGTGCGGCGTCATTTCGAGCTCGTACGAGATCATCGCCAACCTGCTGATGAGCGAGAAGGAGCTCTTCGCCAACAAGGAGCGCTACGTCGCCGACGTGCTGAAAATCCTCGAACAGCGCGCCGAAGACGAGGCACGGCTGATCTTCAGGCGCCGAAGCGACAGCGGCGGCGCGCTCCTCTACACCGAGATCTCGGCCCGGATCAGCGCCGAAATCAACGCCCACTATGCCAAGCTCTTCAGCTATTTCCAGAAGCACCCCGAGTCGGCGGACGATCCGCAGATGCGTAAGGCCATCCTCGCGCATCTGCCCGAGATGATTCGCGAAGTGCCGAAGTTTCGCAACCGGATCAAGACGCTCCCCGCCAAATACATCGCCGCGATTCTGGCGGGGGAGATCGCCTCGTCGATGGTCTACAGGGGCGATCAGGAGGCCAACTTCGTCGACATGTTCAAGGGGCACCTGCGCCGCTGCAGCCGCGAGCCATGAGCAATGCCCAGCGCGTTCCGCCAATCTTGACGCGCATCATTTTTCTGCGGCCGCGCCGATGGTAAAAAGCGTCGGACAATGACAGAGCTCTTGCTCAAAATAAGAGGTCCATCATGCTCGAAGCAGTTCTCAGTCTCGGCGGGATCGGCCTGAGCGCCGCCCTCATCCTCGGAATCCTCGCCAAGAAATTCGCCGTGGAGGTCGACCCGCGCGAGGCGGCGATCACCGACATCCTCCCCTCCGCCAACTGCGGCGCCTGCGGTTATCCCGGCTGCGGCGCCTACGCCAAGGCGGTGTCGGGCGGGGCCGCGGCGATCAATCTGTGCACTCCCGGCGGGCAGCAGGCGATCTCGGAGATGGCCCGCATCCTCGGGGTGACGGCCATCGGCATGGAGGCGCAGGTGGCGGTCGTCTTGTGCCAGGGGGACAACGAGAAGGCCACGTCCAAATACCGCTATCTCGGCATCGAGGACTGCAACGCCGCCCAGCGGTTGGCGGGGGGACCCAAGGAGTGCCCCGGAGGGTGCCTCGGGCTCGGCACCTGCGCCCGCGTCTGCCCCTTTGACGCCATCGAGATGACCTCCAAGGGGCTGGCGGTGATCAGTCGCGACAAATGCACCGGCTGCAAGAAGTGCGTCGCGGCCTGCCCCCGAGACGTCATCCGCATGACCCCGGCCTCGAACACCGTCCACGTCCTGTGCAACAGCCGCGACAAGGGGGCGAAGGTGCGCAAATATTCCAAGACGGGGTGCATCGCCTGCAACATCTGCGTCAAGGTCGCCCCGGGAGCCTATGTGGTGGAGGAGAATCTGGCGCGGGTGATCTACGAAGAGGGGGCCGAGGCCAAAGCTGCCATGGAGAAATGCCCGACCAAGTGCATCCGCGATTTCAGCGAAGCCTACCCCGACGGAAGCACGTTCAAGCCGCAAAGGCAGAAAAAGGAATCGACGTGACAGGGACCGGTACACCCCCCTCACCCGCCCTTCGGGCACCTTCTCCCTGAGGGAGAGGGGAGGCGCAAGTACAGCTTATGAAACTCAAGACGTTTCCCGGCGGGCTGCATCCACCGGACAACAAGGAGTGGTCGGCCCACAAGGCGATCGAGGAATGCCCCCTCCCCGAGGAGCTCGTCATCCCTTTGTCGCAGCATATCGGCGCACCCGCGGAAGTCTGCGTCGGCAAAGGGGACCGGGTCAGACGGGGGGAGGTGATCGGGCGGGCCAAAGGGTTCGTCTCGGCGCCGATGCACGCCTCGACTTCCGGGGAGGTGGTCGCCGTCGAGCCGCGACCGCACCCCACCGGCTTCTCGGTCCCGTCGGTGGTGATCCGTCCCGACGGCGAGGATCTTTGGGTCGACGGGATCGGCGAGGCCGATCCGGAGAGATTGACTGCGGCCGAGATCCTAGAGCGCATCCGGGCCGCCGGCGTCGTCGGCAAGGGGGGCGCGACCTTCCCCACCCACGTCAAGCTGAGCCCTCCGCCCGAGAAGAAGATCGATACCCTCATCATCAACGGCGTGGAGTGCGAGCCGTATCTCACCGCCGACCACCGCCTCATGGTGGAGGAGGCCGAGCGCGTCTTCGACGGGATCGACGCCTTTCGCAAAGCGCTCGGAGTGAGGCGGACGCTGATCGGCATCGAGTCGAACAAGCCCGACGCCATCGAGCTGATGACCCGCAAGGGGGCGCCCCTCGGGATGGAGATCTTCCCCCTGAAGATCCGCTACCCGCAGGGGGGAGAGAAGCAGCTCATCTTCGCGCTCACCGGGCGCGAGGTCCCCAACGGCTCCCTGCCGATGGATGTCGGGGTGATCGTGCAGAACGTCGCCACCGCCGCCGCCGTGAGCGATGCGGTACGTTTCGGCGCGCCGCTCATCGAGCGCATCGTCACCGTCACCGGCCCCGCCGTGGCCGAGCCGAAGAACCTGCGGGTGCGCATCGGCACCCCCTACACTCATCTGATCGCGCAGTGCGGCGGCCTTTCGGGCGATCCGGCCAAGATCATCATGGGGGGGCCCATGATGGGGACCGCGCAGCTCTCGCTGGAGGTGCCGGTGACGCGCGGCGCATCGGGGGTCGTCCTCTTCACCGAAGGGGACATCCCCCTCGTCAAGGAGGGGCCGTGCATCCGCTGCGGGCGCTGCGTTCGGGTGTGCCCGGCGCGCATCGTGCCGACCGCCGTTGCCGCCTACGCGCGCCTCGACATGCACGAGGCGGGCGAGAAGCTCCACGCCACCGCCTGCATCGAGTGCGGCTGCTGCACCTACATCTGCCCCTCGGCCATCCCCCTGGTCCAGGCGATCCGACAGACCAAGGCGGTCATCGCCGCCAGGCGCAGATGAACCACCTCGAAGCCCGGCCTGATCCTTCCATTTTCAGGCCGCACCCCCATCTCTAGTGCTCGCCTCCCCTCCCCTCTCGCGGCGCCCCGCCCACACGAACCAGACGACGGCCGCCGCCTGCAGCAGCAAAACGGCTCCGAACCCCGCCCGATATCCGGAAGGATGGTAGCCCCCCGCGGCCGTCTCGGGCCACAGGCCGATGATCGCCCCAATGGCCCATTGGGCCAGGAAGGCGCCGAGAAAGCACGGCATGTTCAGAGCGGTGTTGGCGCGCCCCGCCAGATGTTTAGGGAATGTCTGGGAGAGGATGGCGTAGGGGAGGATGCAGGCGGTCCCGCCGAATCCGAAGAGAAACCAAAGCAGCGCCGGCGGCAGGAAGGCGTTCCAGATCACAAGGGCCTGCACGACCATGAAGGCTCCCATGGCCCAGATCACCACCGTCATCGGAGGGATCCCCCGCAGCGCGAGGCGTTCGGTCAGTAGGCCGTAGAAGAAGTAGCCGATCACCATCGCCACCGACAGGACCAGAAGGGTGAAGGCGACGTCGGCGCGCTCCAACCCCGCCATGTCGCGCAGCCAGGGGCCGGCCCACAGCCCGGGGATCGCCAGAAAGGCGGACTGGGCGAGGATCGCCAGCGGCGCGATGCGCCAGAACGCCCGGCTGGTGTAGACGGTGCGCACCCCCGTCAGTTGCTCGGCCAGAGACTCCCCCGTCGGTTTTTCATGGGCGCGCGGGACGACGAAGTAGATGACGGCGGCGGAGAGGAGCGTGAGGGCGCTCAGCCCCAAAAAGACGCCGCGCCAGTCGATGACGTGCAGGGCGGCCTCCACCGGCGCGGTGGCGAAGAGCGCCCCCATCCCCCCCGAAACCATCTGGATGCCGTTGGCCAGCGGGAGCCGCTCCGGCGGAAGCCACTGGGTGAAGGCCTTGAAGGCCGCCATCAGACAGGCCGAAACCCCGAGGCCGATGAGCGCCCTGCCGACGATGAGGGCGGCGAGACTCTCGGCCTGCGAAAAGATGAAGGCCCCCGCGGCGGCGAACAGGAGAAGGGCGGCTTCGACCCGTCGGGGGCCGTAGCGATCGAGAAGGACCCCCAGGGGGAGCTGGAAGGCGGCGAAGGCGAGAAAGTAGGCCGAGGTCAAAAGCCCCAGCGCGGCCGGGTCGAGCCCCAGGTCCGCCACCAGATTGGGGGCGAGGACCGCGTTGACCATGCGGTAGACGTAGGAGAAGAAATAGCCCAGCGCAAAGGGGACAAAGACGCGCAGCAGTGTCGGGATCGTCAGGGGCATGGGATCAATTCCAAAGCAAACAGCGGAGAGGGGTCACGGCTCACATGACAAGGGTGTCTGGCGCCATGGACGGCGCCAGTCAAGCGGCCATGGACGGCGAAAAGCGTCCCTTGACATGGGAGTTGTGACCCCATGCTGAACAGTTACAACAGCGGAGCGGATGGCCGTACTGCAAAAAGGGGCAGAATCGCTTCTGCCCCTTTGATTACATATTCAGGTCGTTATTGCAACGATCAAGGCGCCGGGCCCTGCCCCCCTGTTCCACAGGGGGGTGGCCCAAAGGGCCGGGGGGGTCAGGTTCCCGGGGAGCCCAAGCCCCTCCCATCTCACATCAGGAAGATGGCGAGTATCGTCGCGACCAGCAACCCCGCCATAACCGCGATGAAGTTCCTTCGCACCAGATCGATGGGTCTGACCCCTGCAATCCCCGCATCGGCGACCACCCCGAAGGCCCAGGCGGTGAGGGTTCCGCCGCCGGCCCAGATGGCCGCGACCTGCCCGAGGGCGGCAAGGGTGGCGACGTCGACGCCGGTCGGCCCGCCCAGAGAGGCGGCGAGCGATCCGACCAGCGGCAGCCCCGAGAAGCCCGAGCCGTCGAGGCCGGTCAGCAGCCCGACGAGGACGATGCCGAAGGCCAGGGGGACGGCGCTCAAGGGGATGTTTGCGGCGAGAGCCGTTCCGAGGTCGAACATGTAGCCGGGGGTCCCTTCACCGAGGATCGCCGCCGCGTGCCGGGGGGCGCCGAGAAAGAAGAAGCCGGCGATGGGGATGACGGGGGCGAAGACCTTGATGGCGAAGAGGAAGCCGTCGCGCAAAAACTCGACGATCTTCTCCAGCCCCTGCCCCCGGTGGTGGGTCACCGTTGAGAGCATCATCATGACGGCGGCGGCGCCGCCGAGAAGGGCCGTGGCGCTGCCCCCCCGGATCCCCGGGATGTCGGGGTCGAGATTGGATCGGACCATGATGAAGACGATGGTGAAGAAGACGAGGGGGACCAGAGCCGCGAAGATCTTGGCGTACTTGGGGTACTCTTTGGGCGCTTCGGTCTGGAGGAGCTCGGTCGATTGGGGCTTGCCGGCGAAGATCTCCTTGCGCAGCATGAAGAAGGCGACGAGCAGCGCGACCAGACCGACGGTCCAGCCGAGCATCGCCCCCTTGGTCACGACGAGCCCGACATCGACGCCTGCGGCGCGGGCGGTGATGGCGGGCGCCCCCTGCAGGACGACGTCACCCGAGAGGGCGGCGCCGTGGCCGGCCAGGTTGAGGGCCTGCGCCGCGGCCATCGGCGAGAGGCCCGCAGCGATGGCGACGGGGATCAGGATCGTTCCGACCAGCGCGACGGCCGGCGTCGGCCAGAAAAAGGTCGATGCCAGGAACATCACCCCGGCGAGCGCCCAGAACGCGACGGACGGCTTGCGCATGAGCCGTTTGGCCGGCGCGACCATGAGGTAGTCCGCCCCCATGCTCTGCAGCGCCTTGAGCATCGCCACCATCAGCGCGATGACGAGCATGATGTCGAAGAGCTCGGTCCCCGCCCTCTCGAGCGCCTTGAAGACCGTCTGTCCCCCGCCGACGAGGGATTCCTGGGAGATGACGCCGATCAGAAAGATCCCGGCGAGGCAGGGCAGCACCACATCTCTGCGGAAAATCATCAGCACGATTACCGTCAGAACGACCGCCAGGTAGAACCAGTGTAAAAACGTCAGCGTTGTTTCCATTCTTCGTTCTCCGCAAGTCCAGGATTATCGATGTGAGACTGCCCCATATCGTGCCGTTTTAATTGCCCGAGAAAACCCCAGTCAGACCCGCGGCATCGACCCTGCCTTCGATCTCCCGCACGTCGGTGGTGTACAGGCCGAGCTGGTTCATCCGGTCGAAAAAGACCGATCCCGAGAAGGTGTACTTGAGCCCCATCCCCCCTTCGGTCCCCATCTGCTCCCGCACGTAGCGTATCGCCTCTCCCACGGCGAGGGTGGAGGGGAGAACGACAGGGGCCTCGTTTTTCAGATACTTCACGGCGTTGTGCCCCGCGAGGGTTCCGGTGCAGATCGCCTCGGTGTGCCCCACCAGAAGCCCCGCCTTCTCCCCGGCGCAAAAGAGGTTCTCGGCCCCTTCGACCTTCAGGGCGTCGTTGCGCGGCGACATGTTGAAGTAGCGCACCGAATTGCCGATGCCGCCGGTGTAGGGGTCTTCGAAGCGGGCGTTTTCAAATCCGGGGACCTCCCGCAGCGTATCGACGGGGTAGAAGGGGCTCATCAGCTTGGCGTGGCCGGTGTTCAGAAGGATGATGTTCTCCTCGAAGGCCGCCCCGGCGTACTGCTGGCACGCCTTGATGGCGTTTTTCCCGCTCACCCTCTGGGCCTCGGGGATGGGAATGACGGCCACCCCCGTCTCGTGCAGCTGCGCGTTGATCTCGGGGGAGAGGGATTCGAGAAGGAGTTTGCACGAGCCGCTCATGGCCCCGACCTGCTCCCCCTTCCTGCCGGTCATCTCCTGCACCCCCGCTTTTTCGGCCAGACTCACCCGCCCGCCGAAGGAGGGACAGCGCAGAACGCACATGGCACAACCGTTGCCGTGCTTGATGCAGTTGGGCATCGGACCGGCGGTTCCGGTGGTGTCGATGAAGACGTCCCCGGCGAGGCGGATCGTCTCCTTGCGCCTCTTTCCGAAAGCGGCCCTGATCGTCCTGCCCTCCATCTCCACATCTTCGATCCGGGTCGAGGTGAGGATGCGGACCCCCGCCTTCTCGAGAAGCCTTCGGACGGCGGGCTCGATGGTCGCCACACTGTACAAAGAGGCGTGGCGATGTCCCGGGAACTCGATGTCGCGGTAGGGGCTGTTCTCGTCCGAGACCTGGAAGAGCTCACCGCCCCCCATGGCGATCATCTCCTCGGTGGCGGTGAAGCGGCCGTTGTTGCGCATGATGCCGCCGACGAGCCCTGTCCCCAGAAGCATGTCCGTACGCTCTACCAGCGTGACCTCTCCGCCATGCTTGCGCGCGGAAAGAGCCGCCGCGCATCCGGCCCAGCCTCCTCCGACGATAATGGTCTTCATGGTGATCTCCTTTACTGATGAATGGAAAAGGCTCTGTGATTGGAAATTCGCTCCTCGCCTCTGCCCCTGAAAAGGCGGGCCAACGGAGCGATGATCGGGTTGAAAAATTGTTCTAGAAAACCCCTATGTCCCGCCAGGCTTTTTTCCGGGCGGATAGAGATGCATGCCATTGTTGCTTGAGAAGTATAAAAACATGAATGCCGAATTCTGTAAAATAGTGTTTTATTGCAGGGGGTAAAGGCGGGACCTATAACACCTATAGAGTCAAAAAAAGACAAGTGATTCGAGACAGTTGCCGGGAGGGGCCGCCCTGAAAGGATGACCTCATTGGTCGGGATTAAATCGGCACAGCTCGCCTTCGCGCACGCCGGGTAGCCGGGAGCGCGAAGGCCCGCCATTATAACCAAGTTGCACGCTCAAGACCATCGGCCCAAAGGTCGAATCGCTCTTCGAAAAAAAAACGGCATCGTCGGGGGCGAAGTCCCGACGATGCCAAGTGGAAAGGAGAGAGGGGTGGAACTGGTGGTGCGGTGGTGCTCGAAAAAACGCAGCGATGGCGAATCGCCCCGCTCGACTGCCGATGGCGTCGGGGTGTCAGGGTTGCGAGATCCCCCCCTTGGGCCAGTTCGGGGGGAGACGCTCTTCAGGCTTGAACGTCTTCTTCAGCGCGGCCTGAGCCGAGGGGATGAGCAGCACCGGGACCTCGGCGCGCCGCACGACGTCGTTGGCGACGCTGCCTAGGAGGGCCTCCCGAAAAAAACCCCTTCCGTGGTTCCCCATGACGATGAGGGATGAAGGTGTCTTGGCGGCGCAGGCGAGGATCTCCTTGGCCGCCGTCCCGCTCTTCCAAACGACCTCGACCGTGCTGCCGAGCGCCTCGAGGCGCTCCTTCATCTGTTCGAGGCGTCCCTTTTTCTCTTCCATGCGGCGGCGGTCGATGTCCTTTTGCTTCTTGATCCCGGCCTCGCCGAGTGGGACCTCCGCAGAGCTGCGGCGAAAGACGTGAATCAAGGTGATCTTCGAGCG
Source organism: Desulfuromonadales bacterium (assembly GCA_050485365.1). Classification (GTDB taxonomy): domain Bacteria; phylum Desulfobacterota; class Desulfuromonadia; order Desulfuromonadales; family JACZKF01; genus JARFUG01. Next base: position 60,596 of record JBJHBH010000003.1, read on the forward strand.
GAGCTCGCGGGCGATCTCCTCGACGTACCCGAAGGCGCGCTCGGCGGCGTCGGAGAAGTCGGTGGCGAAGAGGACGTCGCTGAAGACATCCCGGCAGACCGAGACGTTGCAGCTCTGCCCCTCCTTCAACACCTTGATCCGGGAGAGAAAGACCGGCCGACGGGCGGTCTGCAGGAGGCGGAAGGAGACCCCGCCCAGGGTCGACTTCACCAGGCTGTGGCCGTGCGATCCGATGAGGATGGCCGAGACGTCGTGCTGCTCGGCGAGGGCGTTGAGATCGCGCCCAGGGATGCCGAATTCAAACGCCGTTTCCACGTCGAGCCCCTGTGCCTTGAGTCGCGTCTCCTGCGCCTTCAGGTGAGCCGGCGCCTGCGCCTTGAGCATCTCTTCGAGGCCCCGGGTGTTGGCGACGTAGACGACGTGTGCCAGCACCGCCTTCTTCACCCCGAAGGACTTCAGTTCGGAGACGCACTCGATGAGGCAGTCCGAGGCGGGGGAGAAGTCGGTGGCGATCAGGATTTTTTCAAACATGGCGCCTCCCTGGCGTAAGATCCGGACGGCCGATCCGGAAATCTGAAGAGCTTGACGTTCAAGTTTAGCACATGTCGATCGTTGCCGTGAGTGACATGAAACCACGCGGAGAGCCCATCTGTAAAATAGTGTTTTACTTGGTGGGGTGAAGGCGGATCCTATGGCAGGGGCGCTCGTCGGCGCGATGGGGGCCCCCTGCCCCAAGAAGGAGGAGGACGGGTGCGCTAACAGGATCGGCGATCGCGGAAGAGGGCGCCGGTAGGGGTGCCGAAGAAGAGGGAGAGGGGGATCTCCTCCTGCTTGACGAATCCGCTTGCGGCGAGCTCCCGCCTCGCGACAAGCTCGAGGACGGCGCAGACCGCCCCGGCGGTCGTCCACGAGATGGCGCGCCACCTCTGCCCCGCGATCATCTGCGGATAGTACCCGCGCACGAACTCCTCCCGGCGCAGGCTGCCGTCCCTTTGCCCCTCGACGGCGGCGTGCACGTAGACCACATCGTCGTTCACGGGGGGCTTGGCGTTGACGAGAATCTCGCCGGCGCGCTCCCGCTCGTTCTTCATCAGCAGCTCTTCGAAGAAAAAGCGCATGAGCTTGCAGTGACCCGGATAGCGGATCGTCTTGTAGTTGAGGGTGTCGACCTTCCCCTCGTAGGTGTCGCACATGGTGCCGAGGCCGCCCGAGGTGGTGAAGGCCTCCAACTGGTGCCCGTAGATGACGATCGTCTCCAGCCCCTCCATCGGGGGGACCCGCGCCCGTTTGCCGTCGGCGATCACCTCGCACGGATTCAAGTATTCGTTGACGACCCCTTCGGGGGACCAGTTGAAGGCGTAGCCGAGAAGACCGCGAGGGTGCTGGGGGAGGGCCCCGACGCGCAGCTCGATGCTGCGGATCGTGTCGAAGCGGGAGACGAGATCGGCGCCGACGATGGAGATGAACCCCGGCGCCAGGCCGCATTGGGGCGCCATCACCGCCGTGGCGCTGGGGGCGAGGGCCTTGATGGCGCGGGCGGTGGCGACGTCTTCGGTGAGATCGAAATAGTGGCGCCCCACCTGGTGGGCCGCGCGGGCGACGAGGAGATTGAGGTGATGGGGGAGGCAGCTCACCACCGCGTCGTGCGCGGCGACGGCGTCGAAGACCGTCTCCTCATCGGCGACGGACCCCTCGCGCACGGCGAAGGGGGTTTGCGCAGGGGGGTGCGCGTCGAGACCGGTCACTTCGTACCCCCCTTGGTGCAGGAGAGTCGCCACCAGCGAGCCGACCTTCCCCAGACCGATCACCAGAACCGAATCGATGATCCTCGTCATGGGCACCTCCTCCCCCACGGGCAAAGCCCCCTCAAGGGGGCCGTTTTTCGAAAGAGACATGAAAGGAAGCGGTAACTGTTCGCCAAAGGGTCTCGGGGCGCCCACGCAGAGGGTGTCTGGCGCCCGGACGGCGCCAGTCAAGCCCCCAGGGATGGGTTCATGGCGTCCCTCGGAGTGGGCGGCCCGAGACCCTTCTCCACCTCTGGTGAATAACTACTGGAAACGAACCATTCGGATCTGAAGGGGCTTCAGATCCGCTCCAGCGCGAGGGAGATCCCTTGACCGACCCCGATGCACATGCTGCATAGCGCCCGCTTGCCGCCGGTGCGCTGGAGCTGATGGACGGCGGTGCTCACGAGGCGCGCGCCGCTCATCCCCAGCGGATGCCCGAGCGCGATGGCGCCCCCTTGGGGGTTGATGCGCGCATCGTCGTCGGCCAGGCCGAGCTCCCGCGTGCAGGCGAGGGCCTGGGCTGCGAAGGCTTCATTGAACTCAAGTATATCAAAATCCTTGAGCCCAAGACCGAGTCGGGAGAGGAGTTTGACCGTCGCCGGCACGGGGCCGATCCCCATGATGCGCGGCGGGACCCCCGCCGTCGCCATCCCGAGGATGCGCGCCTTGGGAACGAGGCCGTAGCGCTTCACCCCCTCTTCTCCGGCGAGGAGTAGGGCCGCCGCGCCGTCGTTGACGCCGGAGGCGTTGCCGGCGGTGATCGTTCCGTCGGCGAACATCGCCTTGAGCTTGGCGAGCTGCGCCGCGGATGTGGCGCGGGGGTGCTCGTCCTTCTCGACGACGAGGGGCTCCCCTTTTCTCTGCGGGATCCGGACGGGGACGATCTCCTGCGCCAGTCGCCCGTCCGCCTGGGCGGCCGCCGCCTTCTCCTGACTCCACAGGGCGAAGCGGTCCTGGTCTTCGCGGCTGATGCCGAGCTCGCGGGCGAGGTTTTCGGCCGTCTCCGGCATCGAATCGGTGCCGCAGAGGGCGTGAAGCTTCGGGTTGACGAAGCGCCAGCCGATGGTCGTGTCGAAGATTTCGGCCGTGCGGGAGAAGGCGCTCTCGGCCTTCCCCATGACGAAGGGGGCGCGCGACATGCTCTCGACCCCGCCGGCGATCAGCAGATCGGCTTCGCCCGCCTTGATCGCCTGGGCGCCGCTGCCGACGGCGTTGAGCCCGGAGCCGCACAGCCGGTTGACGGTGTTGCCGGGGACCTTCTCGGAGAGCCCGGCCAGCAGCAGCGCCATGCGGGCGACGTTGCGGTTGTCTTCCCCGGCCTGGTTGGCGCAGCCGAGAATCACCTCGTCCAGCGCCTGCCAGTCGACGCCGGGGTTGCGCTCCATCAAGGCCTTCAGGGGGATGGCCGCCAGATCGTCGGCGCGCACCGACGACAGGGTGCCGCCGTAGCGGCCGATGGGCGTGCGGATCGCGTCGCAGACAAATACATCCTTCATCGTCATTCCTCCCTTCAGTACGCCTGGGTCTTGGCGCTCTGCTTGATTTTGCGGAATCCGCCCAGCATCGCCTCGGCGAGAGCGTCGATCTCCTTTTCGGTCATCGGTGTCGAGAGGGTCCCCGAGCAGGTGTTGATCATCATGATGCCGTTGTCGAAGAGGTGATCGAGGAGCATCTTGATCCACGCCGCCTCCTCCTTCGTCTCGAAGGCTTCGCGGTAGTTTCTCGGCGCTTCGGGCTTCATGTGGACGCGGAACATGGAGCCGACCCCCGTCACGCACGCCGGAATGTCGGCGACCTGGATCGCCTCGGCGATGCCGCTTCGCACCCGGTCGCCGAGACGGTTGATGCGCTGCACCGCCTCTTGGTCGAAGAGCTCCATGGAGACGCGCCCCGCCGTCATGGTGATGGGGTTGGCCGAGAAGGTCCCCGAAAGGGGGAAAAGGAGCTTCTCGGAGCGCGGGTTCATCACCTCCATCACCTCGGCCCGCCCGGCGATGGCGCCGACGGGGAACCCCCCGCCGATCATCTTCCCCATGGCGGTCAGATCCGGTCGCACGTCGTACGCCTGCTGGGCGCCGCCGTAGTTGAAGCGGAAGGTGATGACCTCGTCACACACCAGAAGGGCGCCCTTCTCCCGGGTCCACGTGTGGATCGCCCGGACGAAGTCGGCCGAGGCCGGCACGAGACCGACGCGGTGGGGGACGAGATCGAGGAGGACGCAGGCCAGCTCGTCGGCGTGCCGGTCGAGGATCTCGATGGCCCGCACCGGATCGTTGAAGGGGATGACGACGACATCGCCCAGGGCCGAGGAGGGGGTGCCGTGGGAGACCGGCACGCTCGACGGGCTCGCGGCTTCGCCCCACGTCGCGGGGGAGGCGGTCTGGCTCACCTCGGCGTAGTCGTAGAGGCCGTGGTACGCCCCTTCGACCTTGGCGATCTTCGGCCGACCGGTGTAGGCGCGGGCGGCCTTCAGGCAGCTCATCACCGCTTCGGTGCCGGAGTTGACGAAGCGCACCTTGTCGAACCCTTCGCTTCGGCTGCAGATGTGCTCTGCATAGTATACTTCGGCCTCGGTCGCCAGGGTGAAGGCCGTCCCCTTGTGGAGCTGCTCGGTGACCGCCGCCACGACGGCGGGATGGGCGTGGCCGTGGATCAGCGCCGCCATGTTGTTGGCGAAGTCGATGCGCTTCACGCCGTCGATGTCGGTGACGTAGCACCCCTCGCCCCGCTCGGCGTAGAGGGGATGGGGGGAGCGAAGGACGGTGTTGCGGCTCACCCCGCCGGGGAGGACCTTGCACGCCCGCTCGTAGAGCTCGGCGCTTCTAGACGTTTCCGCTTGTTTTATCGCTTGCTCAGTCATGGTGACCACCTTTGGGAGATGTTAAGCCTGTCAGGCTCTAGGCTTTTAGGAAATTCAAAACCTTGGCATCCGTCGTCCGTCCTCTGCTTTCAGCCTAAGAGCCTTCAGCCTAAACCCCTGCCCCTCTGCAGCTTGCAACCGGTCCTCTCCTGGACATAGTCGAAATCGACCCCCGGGGCGAGCTCGGCGACCTCGAACCCGTGGGGGGTCAGGTCGATGACGGCCAGATCGGTGTAGATGCGGCTGACGACCCCTTTGCCGGTGAGCGGATAGGTGCACGCCTCCACCAGCTTCGCCTCGCCGTCGCTGGTGCAGTGCTGAGTGATGACGTAGATGGTGCGCACCCCGGCGACCAGATCCATCGCCCCCCCCACGGCGGGGATGGCGTCGGGGGCGCCGGTCGACCAGTTGGCCAGGTCCCCCTTCTCGGAGACCTGCATCGCCCCGAGGACGCACACGTCGATGTGCCGCCCCCGGATCATGGCGAAGCTGTCGGCGTGGTGGAAGAAGGAAGCTCCGGGGATCGCCGTGACCATCTTCTTTCCGGCGTTGATCAGCTCGGGATCCTCGCACCCCGGTTCGGGGGGCGGCCCCATCCCGAGGAGGCCGTTTTCGGTGTGGTAGATCACTTCGCGCCCCTCGGGGACGTAGCGCGCCACCATCTCGGGGATGCCGATCCCCAGGTTGACGTAGGAGCCGTCGGGGATGTCGAGGGCGGCCCGCGCCGCCATCTCTTCGCGGCTCCAGCCGAGGGCGCCTTCGTTTTTCGCTGCCACTGTCATGGGTACCTTCTCCCTTCGGCGACGAGTTTCGACTCCTGGGCGGGGTTGGGGACGAGGACGACGCGCTTCACGAAGATCCCCGGGGTGACGACCACCTCGGGATCGATCCCCCCCGGCTCGACGAGGGTGCTCGTCTGCACGATGGTCGTCTTGGCGGCCATCGCCATGATGGGGGCGAAGTTGCGCGCCGTCTTGTTGTAGGTCAGGTTGCCGTGGCGGTCGGCGCACTCGGCCTTGATCAGCGCGAAGTCGGCCCGCAGGCCGTATTCCATGACGTAGTCGCGCCCGTCGAAGGTGCGCTGCTCCTTCCCTTCGGCCAGCGGAGTCCCGACGGAGGTGGCCGTGTAGAAGGCGGGGATTCCGGCTCCGCCGGCGCGGATCCGCTCGGCGAGCGTCCCCTGGGGGACGAGCTCGAGCTCGATCTTTCCGCTGCGGTAGAGCTCGGGGAAGACCTTGGAGTTGGTGGAGCGCGGGTAGGAGCAGATCATCTTGCCGACCCGGCCGTTCTCGATCAGGGCCGCAAGCCCCACGTGGCCGCTCCCGGTGTTGTTGTTCACCACGGTGAGATTCTTCGCCCCCTGGTCGATGAGGGCGTGAATCAGCTCGATGGGGCTGCCGGCCTCTCCGAACCCGCCGATCAGCACGGTGGCGCCGTCGAAGATGTCGGCGACCGCCTCCGCCGGTGAGGCGACACTTTTATTGATCATGGTCGTTACCTCTTCAAGTCCAAAATCGTTCTCCCGCTCGTTCGCTCCGCTCACTAGAGGCGCAGAGGTCACAGAGAAAATCAAGATCAGATCTCCCTGCGTTCTCTGCGTCTCTAGCGACGCAGGAGCGGGCGAGAGATGCCTTTAGTGTATTTCCTAGCCCAGGCGCTTGCGCAGCGCCGCCTCGAGCTGCTCCTCGATCTGCTTGAGCTCGTCCTCGAAGAAGAACTTCTCGGTGTCGAAAGGCTTGAGGAGGTCGATCTTGTTCTGCTTCTCGTCGTACTTGGCGTGGAAAACCCGGTCCATCCACTCCATGTTGCGCGACTCGGTGAACTTCAGGGCGAAGCACGTCTCGCCGTTGATCACCGACGTCCCCATGATGGCCAGCTTGCCGGCCGAGATCGTCATCGAGATGTGGCGCGACGGGCGGTTGATCGACGACAACGAGCGATAGATTCGGCTGAAGATCTTCTCCACGTCGGCGAGCGACGCGGTGAAGTAGTGGTGCTCGCCGGTGGGGCGGGCGCAGTACATGGAGTGGAAGCCGACCCCCATCATCGCCAGGATGTGCGCCAGGTCGATCCAGTTCTGGGCCGACTTCTCCACGTCGACCTTGCCGCTCTCGTCGGTGAAGAGGCTGATGTGGTTCATCATCGGGCTCTGGCTGCGCACGTAGACGCCGTGGGCCTTCAGGCGACGGATCGCGGCGATCGTCCTGGGGTTGAGGATCTCGCGCGGGGTGGAGAAATGGGCCATCCACGCCATCTGGATTCCGTTGTCGTAGAGGCGATCGAAGAGCTCGAGCATCTTGTCGTACTTGGGGCTCAGGATCATCTCCGGATGGAAGGTGAGTGAGCGCGACCCGAGGCGGATGACCTTGATGTGGCTGAGATCGGGGTCCTCGATGATCGGGGTGATGTACTGCTCGAAGCGGTGCGCCGGCATGAAGCCGCCGTCGCCGCCGGTGATCAGCAGGTCGGTGACCTCGGGGTGGCGCTTGAGGTAGTTGTGGATCTGCTCGACCTCCTTCTGCACGAACATGTCCTCGTCGCCGCGAACCTGGGCATGGCGGAAGCAATAGGTGCAGAAGGAGAAGCAGTACTGGGTCGTTGTGTCGAAGACGAGCTGGCACTGGGGGTACTTGTGCTGGCTCCCTTCGAGGAACTCGACGTTCCCCTCGTCGTTGACGAACCACGGTTTGTTGAGCTGCTGCTTGCCGTCGTGGGGGTTCGTCTTCTGGGTGTACTCCTTGACGATGCGGGCGCGCTCCTCGTCGTTCGCCGCCTCGACGTAGGCCTTGGAGGTCTGCGCGTCGATCATTCCCGGCTGGGGGATGACGAGCTGGTAGAGAGAGTCGTTCTCGTAGGCGTCCCAGTTGATGGTGTTGAGAGAGTGGCTTGTCGCCAGGAAGCGATAGACCTCGATGAAGAGCTCGCGCTCCTTGACCCGGCTCAGCTCGATCCCGTTCTCCTTCAAAATCTCGCAGACGCGCCGAAACCCTTCCAGCCCGACGAAGTTCTCACCGACCTTGAAGAGAAAGCGCCGGGTCTCCAGCAGACCGGAGTGCTCGGGATAGGCCGCATGGAGACGGCTCAGCAGCCCGACCGGCAAGAGCTTCTCTTCCTTGATGATGCGGCGGACCTCATCGCTGAACTGATATCGGTCCATCAAAGCCTGCACATCGGACGGGGTCACGGCGAGATGGGATTTGCCCTGAACGGCAGCGGTCGGACTGGTCATTGTTTCACTCCTGTCGGATGCGAGATTTTTAAGCGAGCGTTTGGTGGAGCCCTGCGTATGACAGCTTCTTCCTGCAATACCTTACTGATACTGTAAGGAAGGGGCGAAAATAAGTAAAATATTGTTTTACTCTAGGGGGCAAAGGAAAAGGCTATGACCGCCTCGCCCCTCCCGAAGGCTGCAACGGCGCCGTTTTACAGCGCCCCGGATCAAAGGCAAAGAGGCCCCTCCATTGCGGAAGAACCTCTTTGCGAAAGAACGAAAAAACCAAGCAACTGTTGAGCAGTGTGCAAAGGGTCTCGCGCCCCCCACTCCGAGGGACGCCATGAACCCATCCCTGGGGGCTTGACTGGCGCCATCCGGGCGCCAGACACCCTCTACGTGGCGCCCCGAGACCCATCCCAACGGGATGAGCAGCAAATTCACACACCCCCATCCCCCCGCACCTGCGCCTTTTCTCGCGGCACAGGCACGGGGGGAAGGTCGATCACTCGATCTCGAACTTGATCCCCTGAGCCAGCGGGAGCGTTCTGCCGTAGTTGATGGTGTTGGTCTGACGGCGCATGTAGGTCTTCCAGGCGTCCGAGCCCGACTCGCGCCCGCCGCCCGTCTCTTTTTCGCCGCCGAAGGCGCCGCCGATCTCCGCACCGGAGGTTCCGATGTTGACGTTGGCGATCCCGCAGTCGGACCCCTCGGCGCTAAGGAACTCTTCGGCCTCGAGGATGTTCTGGGTGAAGATCGCCGAAGAGAGCCCCTGCACGACGCCGTTGTGCAGCTCGATCGCCTCGGAGAGCTCGCCGCTGTACTTGATCAGATAGAGGATGGGGGCGAAGGTCTCTTCCTGAACGATTTCATATTCGTTGCGGGCCTCGACGATGGCCGGGACGACGTAGCACCCCGACTCGTACCCCGCCCCTTCGAGGACGCTGCCGCCGAAGAGGACGTTTCCGCCCTCTTGGCGCACGCGAAGCAGAGCATTCCTGAAATCGCGCACCGCCCCCTGGTCGATGAGGGGACCGACATGGTTCTTCTCATCGAGGGGGTTGCCGATCTTCAGCCCGCCGTAGGCCTTCACGAGGACTTCCTTCACCTTGTCGTAGATCGACTCGTGAACGATGAGGCGGCGCGTCGTGGTGCAGCGCTGCCCCGCCGTGCCGACGGCGCCGAAGACGATGGCGGGGAGGGCCATCTTGAAATCGGCATGGGGGGTGAGGATGATGGCGTTGTTGCCGCCGAGTTCGAGGATCGTCCTGCCGAAGCGCTTGGCGACGACCTGCGCCCCGTGGCGGCCGACCTCGGTGGAGGCGGTGATGGAGACGAGGGGGATCCTCTTGTCGTTGAGGAGCCTCTCGCCGACGCTCGCGCCGCGGCCGATGATCATGCTGAAGAGCCCCTCGGGGAGGTCGTTCTTCTTGATGACGCTCGCCAGGATGTTCTGCACGGCGATGGCGCTCAGAGGAACCTTGGAGGAGGGCTTCCACAGGTTGGTGTCGCCGCAGACGGTGGCGATCATGGCGTTCCAGGACCATACGGCCACCGGAAAGTTGAAGGCGCTGATCGTGCCGACGACCCCCAGCGGATGGTACTGGTCGTACATCCGGTGGCGCTCCCGCTCGGAGACCATGGTGTAGCCGTAGAGCTGACGCGACTGGCCAACGGCGAAGTCGCAGATGTCGATCATCTCCTGGACCTCGCCCTTGCCTTCCTGCAGCGACTTGCCCATCTCGTAGGAGACGAGCTGGCCGAGAGCGTCCTTGTGCTTGCGCAGCTCGAGGCCGATCTGGCGGACGATCTCGCCGCGCTTGGGCGCAGGGACCATCCTCCACTTCTTAAAGGCCTCGTGCGATTTGGCGACGATCCGCTCGTAGTCCTGCTCCGAGGCGAGATAGACGCTCGCGATGCGCTTGCCGTCGACGGGCGAGACGACGTTGATCTCTCCCTGATCGCTCGTGCTCACCCACTCGATGCCGGTCGAAGCGCCGAAATTCTTGTCCTTGATGCCGAGCTCTTTCAAAAAATCCATGATCGTCTCCTGCTGTGAAATTCGGGGAGGGAGGGGCTGCTGCCAGTCCCGACGGTGGCGGTTCCAAAACGTGGTTACACCTTAGGGGAAGGGCTAATCTCTTGTAAAATATTGTTTTTCTGAAGGGGACAAAGGCTGTGGCTATGGCAGGGTCGAGCAGGCGGGCTTCAAAGGAGCGGATTCGATGAAAAACCTGACAAAAGGGGGTTGCTTTTCTGTGAGAGTTTGACCTTCAATAGAGGCAGGAGGTTGCGGCGAAAAAGCCGCCCCCCTGCGTCAATCGCTCAAGCATCGGAAGGATTGCATGGAATTTCGCGCCCTACGCTATTTCGTTGCCGTTTACGAAGAGTTGAGTCTCACGGGGGCGGCGAAACGCTGCTTCGTCGCTCAACCCTCGATCTCTTCGGCCATACAGCAGCTCGAATCGGAGCTCGACACCCAGCTCTTCATCCGCCACCCCAAAGGGGTCACGCCGACGCGCTCCGGGAACAATCTCTACCCCTACGCCGTCAAGGTGATCGCCGACATCCAGGCGATTCGGGGGCTCTTCCAGGAGCAGAAACCACAGATCTCCCTGCGCCTCGCCCTCATGCCCTTTCTCTCCGGCCAAAGCATCAGCCTCATCCTCAAGGAGCTTCTGGCCAACGTCCCCGAGCTCGACCTGACCATCGTCGATCTGAACGAGAAGGCCGACGCCCGCATCATTTCGAGCAAGCTCCTCGATCAGAACGAAGCCTTCCACAAGCTCTGGCATGACGAGTACGTCCTGGCGATGCCGGTGGGGCACCCCCTCTCGCGGCTCGACTCCGTCCCCATCGAGATGCTCAACGGCATCCCCTTCATCAGCCGCCAGCCGTGCGACGTCAACGACGCCTGGAAGTTCGCGGTGCAAAAGAACAACCTCACCGTCGACACCAAGGCGACGGTGATGACCGAGGAATACGCCCTTGACCTGGTCGCCGCCGGCCTCGGCATCTCCCTCGTCCCCAGCCACTCCACGGGGCTGCGCGCCGACATCGTCACCTGCGCCTTCAGCGACCTGAAGCTCGAGCGCATCATCGGCCTCGCCTACGTCAAGGACCACCCCCTGCCGGCCCAGCTCCTGACCGCCATCGACAACGCCAAGGATCTCATCGAACACACGTTCGCACCGCCGACGCGCCGCGCGGGGTCTCGGTAAGCCTTGATCGGCATCCGAGAAGTCGGACGTACGAAAAACGAAACGGCCGAAGAAGACCGGGAGGGTCCTTTTCGGCCGTTTCCTTCCAACGGTGCGCCGCGCTTCAGCGACCGATGTCCTCGTTCCAGAGCTCGGGCCTTTGGGCGATGAAGGTGCGCATCAACTCCATGCACGTCGCGTCCTGGAGCACATCGACCCGGACGCCCCGCGAGCGAAGGAGCTCTTCCTCTCCCATGAAGGTGCGGTTCTCGCCGACGACGATGCGGGGGATGCCGTACAGGAGGATCGCGCCGCTGCACATGGCGCACGGGGACAAGGTGGTGTAGAGGACCGATTCGCGGTAGACGGCGGCGGAACGGCGTCCGGCGTTCTCCAGGGCGTCCATTTCGCCGTGAAGAATGGCGCTGCCTTGCTGCACGCGGCGGTTATGTCCCCGGCCGATGATGCGCCCTTCGTACACGATGACCGAGCCGATCGGAATTCCCCCCTCGGCCAGCCCCGCCCTCGCCTCCTCGATTGCCGCCTGCATGAAAGGATCCATAACACCTTCTCCCGTCACGAAAAAGTACTGAAGACCCGCCCGCGGGCACTTCTCGGGAGTCCTCCTCATCGGATCAGTCTAGCATTGCGACGCCTTTCGGCAAAGGCAATCGCCGGTTCATAGATGTAAGGCGCTGCCGAACATGCCTGATAAAATTGGCTGAGATCAAGAAGACCCGGAGGCTCATCATGAAATTCAGCCTGCTCGCCTGCGCCCTGATTCTCGGGGTCATTGGAACATTGTCGGCCGCCTGCGCGGTGCGCGATGGGTTCGTCGAAACGGAAGAAATCGTTGCGCAGGAGTACGAAGAGGAGCGCAGGGCGGTGGGCGCCGACCTCGTCCGCGATGTGCTTGAGCCGCCTGTCGTTTCCACCCACGCGGTCGACGTCGATGCGTTCAACCGGCGGCTTCGGGCTGCACGTCGCTCCGGTGAAACCTGGGCGCAGAACGTCATGCAGATCGCTCTGGAGTACATCGGCCCGCTTGAAGGGAGTGTGGCGGCGCTGGTGAAACGGAATCATCCGACCGAATCGCCGACCGAATCTACGGTGACGATCATTCGCGACGGGCTTCTCGACGACTCGGTACGGGCGATTTGGGATGAGATTCGCTTTGTCAGAACTGCCGAGGGATCGTGGAAGCTGCAATCGGCCGAAAGGGCGTATCGCTGCCGACGCGGCGCGCACCAGCAGCATTATGGTTCAGAGCTGTGCCCATAGGCACGGCCAAGAAATCTTGAACGCGAGTTGCCCCCTGACGAAATCAGCGTGAATGTCCGCCGCTGGAGAAAGTAGGCTCAAAGAGGTCTGCTTCGAGCTCTGGGGTAGTAATAATCGAGACATACGGGACACAAACCGTGGCTTACATCACGATGGGGGGTCGCCACAAAGGCGGCGATCCAGTCCCAACGATTGCCTACCCCGAGGTTCTCCACCCTTCGGCACCGAGCGCACTGATGAACGATCCCATGCCGATCGATGTAATCGTCAGGCTCCCCTCTATACGGCGCCTCTCCGATTTGTCTTTCGACACAAACGCTGTTCACGACCAGGAATCCTTCCGAGCGCCCCAGAGGATAAACAATTTGGTGCATCAGCCGGTAGGTCTCCGGGGAGGAGCAGTCGTACTCGTGTTCCCACGGCTTTCCCGCCGCCAGACACTTTCTGAATCCTTCAGCGAAAAACTCCTTGAGAATCTCAGGGACGGCCTCCATCAGAGACCTTCCAAGAATCCATTCCCTCGATATTCGCGGCTCTCCCTGATTCGCTTTGGAGAAGCGAAACCAACCTTCGTTGAAGAAGGCGAAGGTCAGGTCCGGCAACATGCCGAAGATCGTATTCTCGGCGCAATTGAGCTCCTCAACGTCGAAACCCGTCAGAAGCCTTTGAAAATCGGGATGAATCATGCGCATGTCCGAACCTCCCAGGGAAAGTTTTACACGGAACGGCTCCAGACGCCACTCCCCAAATCAGTCTTTTTGCCTGCAGGAAACGCTCGCGCACGATTCTCCATCAGATAATGTTAAAATATCCATATCCCTGTGCCTCTGCTCCCATGAAAGATGCGGATATGAGCGGTCCAACAGACCACCACCGGATCCACATTCACTTTCTCGAATGCATGGATCTGGTGAACCGGGTGATTCACCAGTCGGAGGATGCCGAGCAGATGCTCTGGAATGTTCTGGAGATTGCCCAGGCGATGCTGGACTGCGACCGGATCTGGCTGTTTTACCCCTGCGATCCGCACGCTCCGACCTACCGCATCCCGGTGGAGATCACCCGACCGGGGTATCCAGGCGCCCACGCGCAAGATCTTGACGTGCCGATGAAACCGGGAGGGGATCTCATCTGTGCCAAGGCCCTCGCTACGGATGGACCGGTTCTCTTCGACGCCGATTCCGATCCCCCTATCTTTAAGGAGTTGACCGATCAGTTCGGTGTGCAGTCCCAGATGGCGATCGCGATCCATCCGAGAGTCGGCAAGCCGTGGCTCTTCGGCATGCATCAGTGCTCTCACTGGCGGGTCTGGACGGTGGAAGAGCAGCAACTGTTCCAAGGGATCGCCCGCCGCATCGGCGATGGACTCAGCACGTTGCTGTTGCTGCGCGACCTGCGCACCACGCAGGAGCGCTTCGACCTGGCCGTTCAGGGGTCGCGCGATGGGCTCTGGGACTGGCCCGACACCTCGAAAGACGATCTGTGGTGGTCGCCTCGCACCTATGAGCTCTTTGGATACGAACCGCAGGAGATTGCGCCCAGCGTGACGGCGATGCTGGAGCGGATTCATCCCGACGACCGCGCGGCGGCGAAGGGCATTCTCGACGAGCACCTTCAAAAGGCGGATGTCCCCTTCGACGCCCAGTATCGCATCGTCACCAAGTCGGGCGAAATCCGCTGGCTTTGGGTCCGCGGCATGTCTGTGCGCGACGAGCGGGGGCAATCGAGGCGAATGTCCGGATCTCTACAGGATCTGACGGAAAAAAAACGCATTGAAGAGGAGTTGGAGAAACATCGGGAGAACCTTGAGGACCTTGTCGATGAGCGCACCCGAGAGCTGAAAAGCAGCCACGCCGAGATCAGGCGTTTCAAGGATCTAGTGGAGACGATCAATGACTGGGTATGGGAGCTGGACGAAAACGGCGCCTATACCTATACCAGCCCGCGAATTCGCGACTTGCTGGGGTATGAGCCGGAAGAGGTGATCGGAAAGTCCCCCTTCGATTTCATGCCGGAGCAAGAAGCGAAGAAGGTGGCGGCGGCCTTCCGTGAGATCGCCAAAAAGCGCGAGCCCTTCCATGCGCTGGAGAATATCAACCGCCACAAGGATGGCCGCCTCGTCATTCTGGAAACGAGCGGCGTTCCGATCTTTAACGGGCAAGGGGACCTTTTCGGATATCAGGGGGTCGATCGCGACGTTACCCGGCGCAAGGCCATGGAGCGCGAGCGCGAAGAGCTGCGGGAGGAGAGCAGGCGCCGCATGGCCGTCGTGGAGGGGATTTTCGAGGCGACGCAGGACGGCATCGCCATCTACGGCTCCGACGGGCGAATCCTGCGTATGAACGCCGCCTGCGAGGAGATGCTCGGGCTCTCACCGCAGGAGCAGGACCTGGATATCGATCGCCGCTGGGAACTTTTGCGGGTGACGAAGCTCGACGGCACCCCACTTCTGCCGGAGGAGATCCCGAGCAAAAAGGCGCTCGCGGGGGAGAAAGTTCGGGCGATTCTGCACTTTCGACCGCCTCATCGTCCGCCGCGCTGGCTCTCCGTCAGCGCCGCCCCGATCCGCTCGGCCGACGCCACCCCCGCCAGCGTCGTGGCGATACTTACCGACATCACGGAATTTCACTCCCTGCAGCAGGAGCATGATCTCCTCCTGCAGATGATCTCCCACGATCTGCGCACCCCCATGACGGTCATCCAGGGTCATGCCGAGATGCTCGACGAGCGGTTGCGGGAAAAGGATGAGATAACGACACTGAACCTGGAAGCGATCCTTTCATCGACCGGCCAACTGAGCGGCATGATGGATGATCTGCTGCACATCATCCTGGAACAAAAAGGTGAGATGCCTCTCGATCTGGAGCGGATCGATCTTTCCGAGCTCCTGCCCAAGGTCGTGCGCCGCATCGCCGTCTTCGGCATCGGCGAGAGGCTTCAGACCGCCATCCCCGCCGACCTGCCCGACGTATGGGCCGACGTGCAGAGCGTCGAGCGCATACTCGCCAACCTGCTGACCAACGCCTCGAAATATTCCGAGCCGGATACCCCGATCACCCTTGCGGTCGAACGCGCTACGGACGAAATCCGCATCTCCGTCATCGACCGCGGCAAGGGTATCGACCCGCACGACCTGCCCCACCTCTTCGATCGGTTCTTTCGCGGCCGCAACACCGGGAGAAAATCAGGCATCGGGCTCGGGCTGTATATCACGAAGAGACTGGTGGAGGCCCACGGCGGCCGGGTGTGGGTCACGAGTCAGCCGGGCGAAGGCAGCGCGTTCTCCTTCGCCCTTCCGTTGCGAAGCTCTTGAGCGAAACCCCGCCGCGACTCTAGAGCTGCTCACGCTGCGCCTGACCGACGTCGACACCCGCCTCGCCCACTCCCAATGGAAACAGCTCTGGGAAGAGGTCCCCGAGCTCACCGCCACCCTCTCCGCCTGTTTGGCCGAAAAACGCACATAGCCCTTCGCCCTGAATCCTCCTTGCGAAAACCCATCGCTGAGTGGCATCCCAGTTTTTTACATCCCATCGGCACGGATGCCTTTTGGTGCCAGGCGCGGTCGACAGCGCAGAAGCGCCCCGATGCTCTGTCAAGAAATCAAATTGCATATGGGAGCGCGATACTCTACCTTTGTGCCGATGAACTCCTCTGTCGCCTCTCCAGCTTTCATCTCCAGGCTCTCTTCCCGCCTCGTCCTCTTCGGCGTGCTCGCCACCGGCATCGGTCAGTCGATGACCTTTGCCCTGCTCGCCCCGCTGGGGCGCGAAGTCGGCCTGATGGAGGTGCAGATCGGGCTGATCGTCACCTTCTCCTCCCTGGTGTTCACCCTCTCCAGCCCCGGCTGGGGGCGCACCTGCGACCGCTGGGGGCGCAAACCGGTCATGCTTCTGGGGCTGTTCGGCTACGGCTTCGGCTGCCTCGTCTTTGCCTCGGTTTTTCTCTTCGGGATCAAAGGGCTCCTTTCGGGGATGACCCTTTACATGATGGCGATCTCCTCCCGGGTTGTGATGGCGTCGCTGATGTCGGCCTCTCCGGCGGCCGCATCGGCCTACATCGCCGACACCACCAGCGCTCAGGAGCGGGTCGCGGGGATGGGACGGCTGGGGGCCGCCCGGACCCTCGGAGCGATCCTCGGACCGGCTCTGAGCGGAGTCTTCGCCACCTTCGGGCTGCTGGCGCCTCTCTACATCTCCGCCGCCATCACCCTGCTCGCCTCCACTCTCCTTGCCGTCGTCCTGAAAGAGCCGCTTCGAGCCTCATCTCAGAGCGCCTCGAAGATGAAGCTGAAGGTCATCGATCGGCGCTACTTCCCCTACATCCTGATCGGATCCCTCACATTTTTCACCTTCGCGATGGTGAGCCAGACCCTCGGATTCTACTTTCAGGATCGCTTCGACCTCGACGGCAGAGCCACGGCGCAAGCCATCGGCATGGGGATGGGGTTCATGGCGTTCATGTCGTTTTTCTCGCAAACCTATCTGGTGTCGCGTTTCAAAATGAGCCCGACCCGATTGATTAAATCAGGGCTGCTGGTCTTGATGATCGGCTACCCCCTGCTGCTTCTTGCCGGCAACATCGCGGTGCTGGTCGCCTTCATGGGAGTCTTGGGGCTCGGGATGGGAATGGTGTCGCCCGGGTACACGGCCGGAGCCTCGTTGTCGGTCGGCCCCGAGGAGCAGGGGGCCGTCGGCGGCCTTATCTCCGCGTGCCCTTCGGCGGGTTTCGTCCTCGGCCCCCTTGTCGGCACCAGCCTCTACCAACTCCACCCCGCATTGCCGGCTTTGAGCGCCTGCGCATTGGTGGTGCCGTTGACGATCTATGCGTGGCGAAATTCCTGACTTCGGTCCTGGAGTCGATCAGGTACGCTCCGGGTCTGTAGAAGGTGTCGTAGAAATCCAGATCGAGGTGGTGTGCCTGAATCGCCGCCTTCTATTTCTACGACCTGCTGCCCCCGGGTGGAAAGGGCTGAGGCCGGCCAGTGATATCTGTTGAACCGCTTATCTTCCTACAATCCCTGCTCCTCAGAGCTCAATCGGTGCCGTCCGCCTCCGAGAAGTCGGCTATTCCTGATACATCAACGAGAGCGCTTCGAGACCCTCCCGTCCACCGGTGGATAACGCTAAACGTCCCATCCGTCTCCAGAATGACCGCCGCAACCTCTTCAACGGCGCAGATCCCCTGGCTCCGCAGGGCTGAGTGAACTTCCGCCTCCGTCACCCGCTCGCGAGACAAGGCGTCACGCTGAAAAACCCCTTCAAAAAGGAGCAATACGGGCTTCGACTTCACCAGTTGCTGGAATTTGTCAGACTTAACCGAGAGCCAGGTGACGACCAACTGAAGGAGGCAAAGGAGCGTAAGAGCGACAGCCCCTTGCGCTAGAGAGACGTCCCTGGAGAGGATGACGTTGGCAAGGGCCGATCCCAGCGCAACAGTCACGATGAAGTCGAAGGCGTTCCACTTGGAGAGCGTCCGCTTTCCCGTCAATCTCAGAACAAGAACGATGAGGATGTAGGCGAGAACCCCCGTGATCAGCGTTCGCCCAAGAATTTGCACACTGTCGATAAACATGGCCAATGCGCCTCCTACTACCAGAAATGCGTGAAGCATTTCCAATAAAGTTACCACACAGGAGGTCGCCCACGAACATATAATGCTTTGGCACAAACCTTTCACAGCGAATAATGACAAGTCCGGACAATCCAAAAAAATAGGGATTTCCGCATGTCTTTCAACTAGCGGAAATCCCTTGATTTTTGGCGCGCGATAGTGGACTCGAACCACTGACCTTTGGCTCCGGAGGCCAACGCTCTATCCAACTGAGCTAATCGCGCGGAGACTGGTCTATATACCTCATAGTGCCGGGGAATGCAACCGCAAACTGTTTCGTCATCCCGAGGGGTTGGCGGTCTCGCCGTTGGTTGTCTCGCTTGTCGAGCGCCGATCCGGCTGGTATGATCTGCCTCATCATCCTGCCGAGAGGGTTTCGAATGACGACTCGTCCGTTGTGGGTAGCGCTCTTCGTTTTCTTTCTGTTTTCGGGCAGTGCGTCTGCTCAGACCATTTTCATAGACCGGCTGGCTGAAGGGGTTTATGCAACCGTGGCGCCGCCGAAGGGGGAGATCCTCTTCAACAGCCTCTTCTGGATCGGGGACGAGCACGTCGCCGCCGTCGGAAGTTGTCTGGATGCCGAGGTGCTCGCCGAATTGGCGTCGGTGGTCGCGGCGGTGACGGACAAGCCTCTGCGCTACTGCATCCTCGCCCACAACGCAGCGTCTTCGATTTCTGACCCCTCCCTTTCGTCGGATCTGGCCCTGATCCTGGAGTGGAACCACTGGCAGCGCCTTCGGGAAAATCCCTCTCCCTTCTTCTCCTCCTTCCTTTATTTTCGCGACGAGCTGACCCTCGATCTTGCGGGGCGTTCCGTCACGCTTCTGGCGGACGGACGCGGCGGCGGCTTCAAGGTCTATCTCCCCGAGGAGGCCGTCCTCTATCTGGCCGCCGTAAAGAGCCCCGACTGCGGACGAAGGGTCCGCCTCCCCGCGCTGCGAAAACGATCGGTCCCGTGGCAGGCGGCTCAGCAGCTCGGGGCCGACATCATCGTTCCAGCGTGCGGTTCGCCCGTCAACTCCAGATAAGCCCCCTTTATTCGACGCCCGTCAATGCCCTTCGATCTGCACCGGCTCTTCCGAACGGGGAAGGAGCTCGTTGTGGCTGTTGACGGCGAGGAGCCAGGCGAAAAAGATCATGAGACTCTGGAAGGCCGCCATGCCGGGGCTCAAGGGAGTGGGAGGCATGACGTAGAGGAGGCGTTCGAGAAAGAGCGCGACCACGACGGCGACGGCGACGGCGGCGACGACGCCCGGCTTTTCCTTGGCCCTGCGGGAGATCAGGACGAAGAAGGGGACGACGAAGGCGCCGACGATGGTGAAAACGCCCAGCGTCCGGCGCAGCGGCGTGGCGAGGCGATCGACGATGAAGATGACCTCCTCGGGGAGATTGCCGTACCAGATAAGCAGATACTGGGTGAAGAAGAGCCCGGTCCACAAAACGCTGAAGCCGAACAGCAGGAGGCTGACGTCGCGCAGGTGGTCGCGCACGACGTTCGGCGCGGCGCCCGCCTTTTGCCGGTAGAGAAAGTAGAGAAGAAGCGCGGCCAGGGCGATCCCCGCGTAAAGGCTCTCGACGAAGTAATAGGCCCCCAGCAGGGAGCTGAACCAGGGGTACTCCAGGCTCATGACGAGGTCGTAGGCGAGCAGCGACTGGGAGAGCACGAAGATGAAGAGGTAGGTGACGGCCGCCTCGGTCGCTGCGGGATGCTGTGCAAGGGAGCGCAGGGCGAAGCGCCGCGCGCTCCACCACACCAGGGCGAAGACGGCGACATTGCGCGCCAGGAAGAACGGCTCGTTCAGCCACAGCCCCGGGGAGTGAATCCAGGGGTAGAGGCTCATCCGCGGGATGAGTACGAGGAGGAGGAAAAAGAGGAGCGGCAGCAGGTGAACGGCGCACAGCAGCTCGCGCCGCAGTGACGCGATCCACCGCGCGCGGGTGAGGTCGGTGACGGCGACGAGGGCGACGCACCCCTGGGCGAGGGAGGCCCAGAAGACGACGGTCAGCAGCAGCGCCCCCTGCTGGGGAAAGATGTTGCCGTATTCCAGCAGGGCGAGAAGCCCCCAGGTGATCAAGAGCAGAATATAGAAGTTCCCCTTGCCGAACTTCACCGTTTCCATGGCGAATCTCCCTGCCGCACAACAATGACGAAACGGTTTCCGTAATCTTCCGGATCCAGGACGGCGCTCGTTTTGGGGAACTGCGCCAGCAGCAGGAATCCGGCGAAGCTCATCAGCCCCCCGAACAAAATCGTCAGGATGTAGGCGACCAGCAGAAACGGCGGTACCGAGACGATCGGCTTCCCCCCGACGATCAGCGGCCAGCTCAGCGCCGTATAGATGGTGAGGGCCAGCCCCCCGACAAAGCCGCTGATCCCGCCGAAGACGGCGAAATATTTCATCGGACCCGGCGTGATCTCCAGAATCTCTTCGACCTCCGGAAGGTGCCAGGGGAGATACAGGCGCAGATCGTCGCGGCCGTACCCCTTGGCCTTGAGCTCCCGAAGGGCATCGAGAAAGGCCGCCTTGTCCTCGAAAATCATCGGCTCGCTCATTTGAGATGCTCCTTCAGCTCGGTGATCGACAGAACGGGAAGGACCTTGAGAAAGATGAGGTAGAGCAGGAAGAAGAGGCCGAACGAGCCGAGCGTGATGCCGATCTCCACAAAGCTCGGCGTGTAGGTTCCCCAGGCGTAGGGGTCGTATTCCCTGGCCAGCGAGTTGACGATGATGACGAAGCGCTCGAGCCACATGCCGATGTTGACGAAGATCGAGACGACGAAAAGGTAGACGAGGTTGCGCCGGAAGCGCCGCAAAAAGAGGGTGAGCGGAAGCACCGAGTTGCAGATGATCATCACCCACCACATCAGCCAGTAGTCGCCGAAGGTGCGGTAGCGGAACTGCTCGGCTTCGAAGGGGTGGTCGCCGTAGAAGGCGAGCCCCGTCTCGACGATGTACGAAAAGGTGATGATCAGCGAGGTGAACAGGAGGATCTTGGCGATCTGCTCGAAATGCTCGACGGTGATGTACGGCTCGAGCTTCAGGGCGCGCCGCATGGGTAGAACGAGGGTGATGACCATGGCGGTGCCGGAGAAGATCGCCCCGGCGACGAAGTAGGGGGCGAAGATGGTGGTGTGCCACCCGGGGACGATGCTCACGGCGAAGTCCCACGAGACGATGGAGTGCACCGAGGCGACCAGGGGCGTGGCGAAGGCGGCCAGAAACATGTAGAGCCGGTTGTAATGGCGCCACTGCTCGCCCGAGCCGTTCCACCCCAGGGAGAGGACGGCGAAGATCTTCTGCGCGAACCCCTTCAGGCGCCGCCGCGCCACCGCCAGATCGGGGAGCATGCCGACATAGAAGAAGACCATGGAGATGAGCATGTAGGTGGAAACGGCGAAGACGTCCCACACCAGCGGGGAGCGGAAGTTCGGCCAAAGGAGGCGCTGCGTCGGGTAGGGGAGCAGGTAGTAGAAGACCCAGACGCGCCCCAGGTGGATCAGCGGAAAGAGCCCCGCGACCATGAGGGCGAAGACGGTCATCGCCTCGGCGGCGCGGTTGAAGCTCGATCGGAACCGGGCGCGAAAGAGGTACAGGACGGCCGAGATCAGCGTCCCCGAGTGGGCGATCCCCACCCAGAAGACGAAGTTGGTGATAAAGACCCCCCACATGACCGGGTGCGTGATCCCCGCCACCCCCAGCCCCGAGACGATCATGTACCCCCACAGCGCCGCGCCGTACAGCACCAGGGCGGTGCAGAAGGCCAGCGCCCCCAGATAGAGCCAGCTCGGCCGGCTCATCGCCGCCAGCACGTCCTCCTCGATCTTGTCAGGCGTTATCTTCGCGTCGATTTGGTTCATTCACAAAACCTGTCCGCCGCTGCGCGGCGTCGACCGCTTCGCGGTGTCATTGGTCATTCGTCCTGGGTTTCGGCTTGTCTCATCATCCTTCGCCCTTCCGCCGTCATCCTCGAGAGTCCGAGGGCCTCAGGTAATAGACCGAGGGCTGGGTCCCCAGAAACTCGAAGACGCGGTAGGTGCGTCCGTCGGCGGCCCATCGCGCGATCTGCGATTCGGGATCGAGGATGTTGCCGAAGACGATGGCGCCGGTGGGGCAGCTCTGGGCGCAGGCGGTCGTGACCTCGCCGTCGGCGATGAGGCGCCCCTCGTCCTTGGCCCGGTCGCGGGCGGCGTGGATGCGCTGGATGCAGAAGGTGCACTTCTCCATCATCCCCTTGGTGCGCACCGACAGGTCGGGGTTGAGCATCTGCCGGGCGCTCTCGGGCCACTCGGCCGGCCACCAGTTGAAGCGGCGCACCTTGTAGGGGCAGTTGTTGGAGCAGTAGCGCGTGCCGACGCAGCGGTTGTAGACCTGAACGTTGAGCCCCTCGGGGTTGTGATAGGCGGCGTAGACGGGGCAGACCGGTTCGCACGGGGCGGCGCCGCAGTGCTGGCAGAGCATCGGGAGAAAGTCGACCCGCCCCGCGTCGTCGTACCACGGCTCGATGCGCAGCCACGACATCTCGCGGCCCCGCATGTGGTTCACCAGCCCCGTGATCGGGACGTTGTTCTCGGCGTAGCAGGCGGCGGCGCAGGCCCCGCACCCGTTGCAGCGCTCCAGATCGATGGCCATGGCCCAGCGGTATTCGGGGTATTCGAGCTCGGGATAAAGGCTCACCCGCTCGTAGCGCTTGTGGTAGTCGGGATCGGGGATGAGGCCGCGCCCCTGCTGCGAGGTGGAGCCCGCCAGGATCGCCACATCCCCCTTGCGCCGCGTCCTTTCGAGGCGCAGCTCTTCGAGAAAGAGGATGAGCTCCCCCGTCGTCTGGTCATAGGAGTACGGCGCCCCGGCGAGGAGGCTGCGCTGCACGGCGAAGACCCCTTCGGCAAGACCGGGCTGCAGCCGGGCGGGGAAGGCGCCGTCCCAGGCACCCGAAGCCAGACGCAGCACCCGGCGATCCTCGATCCGGTTCGCGGCGGCGAAACCCGCCGGCACCGACACCCACTCCCCCCACGAGATCGTGGTGAGAGGGTCGGGGATTTCGCTCAGCAGGGGCAGCGGGCGGCTGCGGCCGTCGAAGTGGCGGATCGACGGCGTCAGCGCAAGAACCGGCGTCTGCAGGGCAGGGACGTGCTGCCCCTCGGCCAAGAGGCGCACCGCCCCTTGCGGGTCGAGCTGCACAGGGCGCGGCGCAACCTCCTCCTCGACAAAGCCGCGCTCGGCGAACCCTTCAAGGCCGTTGTCGTTCAACGCCGTGCGCCAGCGCGAAAAGAGAAGATCGCGCCATCCTTCAGCGTTCGGGTCGCCGGCCAGGGCGAGAAGGATCTCCCCTTCGCTGCGGGTGGCGTACAGCGGCCCGATGGCCGGGCGGATGACGGAGCGCACTCCGAGACGCGCGACGGCGTCCCCCCACGACTCCAGCGCATGGGAGAGGGGGAGGATCAGATCCATCTGCCGGGCGGTCTCGTCCATGAGCGAGGCCATCCCGACGCGTAGCGCCGCCCCCTGAAGCCCCGCCCGCAGGCCGATCTCTTCGGGCGCCTGCCCCACGGGATCGGCGCGGCTGACGAAGAGGACGCCGACCTCCCCCCCCTGAAGCGCTTCGCTCAGCCGGCGCAGATCGCGTGCCGAGCCGACGGCGGCGTAATTTTCGCGCCGGTCGAAATCGGCTCCGGCGCCCAGCATGCCGAGCCTCGCCTGCAGCAAGACGGCCAAGGTTGCGGTCTGCGCCGCCCCCCGGTGCGCCAGCGAGAGCCCGCCGACGATCAGCAAGGGACGCTCGGCCCCCTGCAGCCGGGCCAAGAGGGATTCCAGCCCCTCGGCATCGATCCCCGTCGCTTCGGCGACCTGTTGCGACGATCGCTCAGGCACTGCGCCGAGCACCTCGGCCGAAAGGGCGCCGCCGGCCCCGAGGCGCCGCAGCAGCCAGGCGAGCAGAACCCCCTCGCTCCCCGGCCGAAGCGAGAGGCGCCGGTGGGCGTTGGCGCCCGTCAGGGTGAAGGCGCTCTCCAGGTGAATCCAGTGGAAGTCGGGTTTTTGCCGGGCGCGGGCGATATCTGAGGCGAAACCGACGGGACTGACGAAGGTTTCCAGGAGATCGGCGCCGACGCTGACGAGGAGATCGGCCTCGTCGATGCGGTAGTGGGGGACGTCTGCGATCCCTATGATCGCTCCGTAGGCATGGCGCAACGCGGCGTGGGAGAAGAACTCGAACTCTGCGAGGCGCTCCACTTGGCGCGCCTCGCAGAAGCGTTCGATGACCTCGTCCAGGGTGCCGGTGGTGCGGCCCGACAGATAGAGGTTGCGACGCCCCTCGGCGACGGCGCTCCGCAGCGCCTCGTCGATGAGCCCGAGGGCCTCGTCCCAGCCGATCTCGCTGAAGGCGCCGTCCGGCGCGCGCCGCAGCGGGGTGCGAATCCGCTCGGGGTGGTAGAGGCGCCACAGCCCGGCCTGCCCGCGCATGCACAGCCCTCCCCGGCTGATCGGATGCTCGGCGATCCCCTCGAGCTTCACCGCCCTCCCCTCGCGCAGACGCACCTGCATCCCGCACCCGGCGGGGCACTCGGTGCAGGTCGTCGCCACCCAGCGCGCTTCGCCGGGGACGACCCCGTCCTCGGGGGGAACGAGCATCGAGATGAGCGCCTTCTGCCCCCTCTCCGATCCGCACGACGAGAGCATGGTGGCGCCCGAAAGAGCGCCTAGAGTATGAAGAAATCGACGACGGTCCATATGATTCAGGCTCGAGGCGCGCGGCAATGGGCAATTGGTGAAAAACCTCTCCCCACTCCATGTCCATTTGGACAAACTGATTTCAACTCACCCATTTCACCTCTCCTTCTATCTATGAGCAAAGATCGATCGACAGACATCACTCCGTTGACCCTCCTCTTGTCTCTTGCCTCTTGCCTGCTTCTAAATATGACACGTCGCGCAGTCGGTCGGCGCGCCCAGCGCGCGGTGGCAGCTGACGCACCACCCCATCTCCATCGGGCGGACCCGCCCCACCCGCTCGGTCTTCGTCACGTCGCCGTGGCAGGCGGCGCACTCGAGGCCGGCGCGCAAGTGGCTTTTGTGGGGAAACCGGATGAAGCCGTCGATATCGTGGACCCGCACCCAGTGGATCGGCTCCTGCTCCTCCCAGTGCCGGATGAGCTTCTGAATCTCCGGTCGGTCGGTCGCCACGGTGGCATGGCACGACATGCACAGCTCCACCGGGGGCACCCCCGCCGCGGGCGATCTCTCGGCGTAGATGTGACAGAAGGTGCAGGCAAGCCCCAGCCCTCCTTCGGCGTGAACCGAATGGGGGAAGGCGATCGGCTGCTGGGGAGCGCGCTGCACCCACAGCCGGTAGTATCCCCACCCCGCACCGAGGACGACAAAGAAGCCGAAATGCCCGGCAATGACGAGGATGACGACGATTTTCAGCAGTTTCTGCATGGCTTCGATCTACTCTTCCACTCGTTGAAGCAGCCACGAAGCGAGGGCCTCGTACTCGGGCTCGCGCAGGACGATGGGCGGCATCGGGGGATAGTCCGGGTTGACCCGCTCGGGAGCACGGATGAAATCTATGAGCGCCTGCGGCTGCCCCGCGTACTTGGGCAAGACCTCGTCCAGGGGAGGCCCGACGACGCGCCGATCGAACTGATGGCACGCGGTGCAGTGACGGGTGAAGACCGCCTCGGCGTCGACGGCCGCAGGCGCGGGCGGCGCCTCGATCACCGCCGTCGGGACCCCGACGACGGGGAAGTCGACCAGCGCGGCTGTGCCGGCGGTGATCGCCTCGGCCTGCGCCTCTTCGCGGCCGAGTTGGCCAATGAGTATCCAGACGGGAAAGATAAGGACGGTCAGCGTCAAGGCCGCGCGTCGGCGCTCATCGCCTCCGAGAAGGAGGAAAAAGGCCGCCGCCGCAAGGAGGATGACGAGGCCCGCGAGGAGGAAAACCGGCACCGACAGGGCGAAGGGGGCCGCGCGCAGAAGATCGAGAAGGATGAGCAGCGGAAGGAGCGCAAGGCCCGCGCCGAGTAAAAAAGCCCCTCCCCTTCTGCCGGGTTCGCTCTGCTCCGTCCAGCGCGGCCCACCCCAGCGCAGCAGCGCCCCCACCGCCGCCAGGCACAGGGCGCCGAAGGAGAGGAAACGCCAGGTGCCGTGCCACGAGATGATGGTCTCGGGCAACCTCGGCAGCAACGGAAGCTGGTCGGGGCGCTGAATCAGCGCCTCGCCCAGAAACAGCAGGTAAAGGGATGCGGCCACCAGGCCGGCACCGGCGGCGCCGCAAACGAAAAGGAGCGCGAAGCTGCGCTGCAGTAGCGCCCGCGAAACCCGAAGGGCACCCCCTCCGGCCAGAAGCAGGACGAGCGACGCCCCCCAGTAGACGATCAGGACACCGGCCAACTCATAGAGGAGCCATTGACACAGCAGCGCCAGCGCGAGCCCGAGCGGCAGCAGGAGCCAGACGCCCCTCCCCGGAGCGATGCGCTCCAGCAGGGCGGCGGCGAGGCGGCGGTGAGCGTCGCTGCCGTTTCGGCGACCGTACAGCTCGCAGCACAGAGCGACGCCTCCCCCAGCGGCCATGATCCCCGCAAAAGGCAGGACGACCGACAGCAGGAGAAAACCCAGAATCTTCAGCAGGAGCGGATCGCCCTCAAAGCCCGCCATATGCCCTCTTGAAAAAGAAGCTCAAGAATTACCATTGCAGAACGCCGACAAAGACCAGGGTTTTTTTCACCCCTCGCCTTGCACCTCTAGCCTTCCTTGCCCTCCATGTACGATCGATACAGCAGCAGGCTGAGGACCCCGGCGAGGATCAGCAGCACCACCGCCGCCCCACCCCAGGCCTTGCGCCGCGCCAGCTCGGCCTGCAGCTCCTGCACCCGCCCCTCGATGGTGCCCAGCTCGGCCTGGAAGCGATCGGTCTCGGCGCGCACCCTCTCCACGTCGACGCTGTGGAAGAGGCGCCGGAATTCGTTGCGCACCGAGAAGATGCTCCCCTCCAGGCGCGAGGTGTCGATGCCGAGGCGGTGCAGGGCGGCGACGTCCTCTTCGAGGCGCGAGATGAATGTCTCGGTGCCGGCGATGGCGCCCTTGATCTGTTCGGCGCGGCCGTACTCGTGACATCGGGAGCAGTCGTGCGGGTTGATCAGATCGGAGGTCGCCCGCTGCACCTCGTGGCTGCCGTGGCAGGTGACGCAGCTCGGCCCTCCGGCTTCGAGGGCCTGCCCGTGCGCGCTCTCGAAATAATCCTCGGTCACCCCCACATGGCAGCGTCCGCAGAAGCCGGGGATCTCCTCGTGGCGCGGCGCGCCGACGAACCCCCTCTCGGGGGAGTGGGCGAGGCCGAAATCGGTCGGATCGCCGCCGTGGCAGTGGAAGCACAGAATCCCGTGGCGCTCGTGGATGCTGCCGCGCCACAGCTCCACGGGGGCGCCGATGGCGCCGGGGAGCCCCGCGTGACACTGGATGCAGACCGACTCCTCCTGCCCATGAACGGCCGAAGCGCCGGCAGGGAGAAAGAGGAACATCGACAGGAGCCCGACGATGCTGACGAGAATATTTTTCATGAGAAATATCCCCAGATGGAGAGGCCCACGAAGATCGCGATTCCCAGAGCGAACAGCGCGACGAAAAGGGGGCGCTTGGCCGGTCGACGCTCGGGCGAGCGGTCGATGAAGGGGAGCAGGGCCAGAAACGTCATCGCCACCACCTGGACGCCGAGCCCGATCAACTCGCTGGGGAAGATCTTCAACACCTGATACGCCCACAGGAAGTACCACTCGGGCTTGATGCCGGGCGGGGTGACGAAGGGGTCGGCCGGCAGGTTGGCCGTCGGCGGAATGAAGAGCCCGGGGGCGAAGAAGGTCAGGGCGACGAGCAGCGCGAGGAAGAAAGAGATGACGCCCGCCTCTTTGGCCGCGTAGTGCGGAAAGAAGGGGATTCCGCCGGGATGATGCTCGTGGTGGAAGGTGTCGTGCTCTTTGGGCGGCGTGTAGTCGGGGCCGAACGGGGGCTTCGAGACGCCGGTACGGCGAACGCAGAACAGGTGAAAGCCGACGACGAGCCCGAACAGCAGGGGGAATCCCATGACGTGCAGGGCGAAGAAGCGCCCGAGGGTGTCTTCGCCGACAGCGGTTCCGCCGCGCAGAAAGCCGACCAGGTCGGCGCCGAGCAGGGGGATGGCGCCTGCGGCGTCGGTGGCGATGGTCGTCGCCCAGAAGGAGAGCTGGCTCCAGGGGAGCAGATAGCCGGTAAGGCACAGCCCGAGTGAGAGGTTGAGCAGGACGAAGCCCGACACCCAGGTCAGCTCACGAGGGCGTTTATAGCTCCCCATGAACAGGGCCGAGAGCATGTGCAGCAGCAGGACCGCCACGATGAGATTCGATCCGACGGCGTGCAGGTTGCGCAGCAGCCAGCCGTAGGGGATCTCGTTCATGATGCGCTGCACGCTCGAAAACGCCTCCTGGGGGCTCGGCTGGTAGTAGATCAGCAGAAGTATCCCCGTGGCGAACTGCAGGGCGAAGAGAGTCAGCAACACCGCCCCGAGGGTGTACCAGACGTTGATGTTGCGCGGCAGGAGGTATTTCGTCAGGTTCTGCTCGAGGATGTCGCGGATACCGAGACGCAAATCGAGCCAATCGACGATTCGCTTTGGCATGACGGCTCCTATCCGATGAGAAGCCGGTCCTCGACGACGGTCACCGGCAGAGGGTCGAGGGGGCGCGGCGGGGGGCCCGAGAGGACCCGCCCGTCCGGAGCGAAGCGGCCGGCGTGGCAGGGGCAGAGGAACTCTCTTTGTTCGGGGAGCCACTGCACGATGCACCCCAGGTGGGTGCAGACCGCGGAAAAGGCGAGAAAGGTTCCGGGCGAGGGCTGCAGAACGACAGCGGGCTGACCGCGAAAGCGGAAGAAGTGGGCGACCCCAAGGGGGACGTCGTCGCGCTCAAGGGCGATCCTGTCCTCGTCGCCCGGCTGCTCCAGCGGAGAAAGATAGCGCCACACCGGCCATGCGGCCGCCGCCGCCAGAACGGCACCGATGGCGCCGAGAGCCGCCGTGAGGAAAGTACGTCGATCGGCCATGGGAACGACCTCCTTGGAAAAATCTCATCACATTCTACAGAATTCGGCCCGCAGACCAATCGAAACCAAAGTATAATCTTTTCCGATCCCCTTTCAACTCGCCAAGGAGAAAAGTCGATGCCCCGCAGCGCGGCTCTCTTCATCATCGATCCCCCCGAGCGTCTCGATCCGCCCACCGACACATCCCTGGCCATCATGCGCGAGACGTTGCGCAGAGGAGCCGAGGCGTTCGTCTGCCACCTCCCCGACCTGCGCCTCGAAGACGGCCGCGCCGCCGTTCGGGCGCGCCCCGTGAGCTTCTGCGCCTCGCAGGAGCTCTACCAGGCGGGGGAGCCCGCCGATCTCGACCCGCAGGACCTGGCCGCGGTCTACATGCGAAAGGACCCGCCCATCGACGCCGCCTACCTGCACGCGACCTACGTCCTCGACCGCTTCCCCGCCTCGGTGCTGCAGGTCAACCCGGCCCGCGCCCTGCAGCGTCACTGCGAGAAGCTCATTCCGGCCGATTTCACGGGACTGCAGCCGCCGAGCCTCGTGAGCGCCTGCGCCCGGCAGCTCGCGGAATTTCTGCACCGCGAAGGGCATATCGTCCTGAAGCCCCTCGACGACTGCAGCGGCCGGGGGATCGTGCAGTTGCGAAGCGACGATCCAAAGGCGGTTTCACAGATCGAGCGTGCGGTGGCCGCTGAGCGCTTCGTGCAGGCCCAGCGCTTTCTTGCGCAAATCAAGGAGGGAGACAAAAGGGTACTGCTACTCGGCGGAGAGATTCTCGGATGGGTGCGGCGCCTCCCTGCGCCGGGAGACTTCCGCTCCAACGTCAACGCCGGGGGGCG